>JAFDDR010000149.1 GCA_019310785.1 Deltaproteobacteria bacterium | reverse complement strand
AAAGATATTCAAAGCAAATACGACCTGACCTACCTGCTTATCGCCCATGATCTGGCGGTGGTCAAGCATATGAGCAACCGCATCGGCGTGATGTATCTGGGCAAATTGGTTGAGGTAGCTGAGAGCGAGGAGTTGTACCGTAATCGTTTACACCCGTATACCGAGGCTTTGTACTCGGCGGCACTGCCTTCACATCCTGATGAACAGCGGGAGGAGATCATTCTGCCCGGGGAGGTGCCCAGCCCGCTCAATCCGCCGGCCGGATGCAGATTTCATCCACGCTGTTTCAAGTCAATGCCTGTTTGCGCGGAAGAGGAGCCGGTTTTAAAAGATGTTGGTGGAGATCATATGGTTGCCTGCCACCTGCATTAATAGCTTGAGTTCCTTTAGCCTGGATTATGCAACAGTTAGGCTGAAAGGTTTGAAAGCAGAAAATCGTGGTTGATGCCGCATAATTCGAGCTGAATTGGAAAAGACTCCCTTTAATTAAATAGGAGTCTGACATGGTTTTGATTCTTGTGGTATACAAACCAAGAGTTAATGCTTGGGGAGGGAAGCATGGGAGCTTTTGAAGAGTTGGCTGAAGTCTCTGGCACTTTGGAGAACAGTTACGTCAAAGCGTGGAAAAGCCAGGGCAAGAAGGTCATAGGCTATGTATGCTCTTACGTGCCTGAAGAGATTTTTTACGCCGCAGATATTTTACCTTACAGGATTACGGGCAAGGGAGTCTCTGACACGGCACGGGCGGACGCTTACCTGTCCAGGGTAAACTGCAGCTTTTCACGTTGTGTCCTTGAGGCCGGATTTACCGGACGCTTTGACTTCCTTGACGGCGCGGTTTTCATGAATGGCTGTGAACATATTCGTCGGGCTTATGAAAACTGG
Source organism: Deltaproteobacteria bacterium (assembly GCA_019310785.1). GTDB lineage: Bacteria > Desulfobacterota > DSM-4660 > Desulfatiglandales > Desulfatiglandaceae > JAIOSR01. The sequence goes on along the minus strand of JAFDDR010000149.1, from coordinate 10,649 downwards.
GAGGCGACAGATAAGGCATTGCCTTTTATGTACATGCTTCCTGTTCCCCACGTCATGGATCCGGACGGCGACGCGCTCAAATGGTACCGCGAAGAAGTAGACAAGCTCATTCAAGCAGTTGAAGGTTATTTTGACATAACCATTGAACCTCAAAACCTGGCCGAGGCGACGGCTGTCTGCAACGAGAGTCGGAGGCTGATTAGAAAGATCTATGATATGAGAACGAAAGACAATCCGCCTTTCACCGGCGCGGAAGTCCTGACGATTGTCACGGCCGGAACAAGGATGCCCAAAACCGAATTCAATCGAATACTGGCGGCCATTATCGAGGAAGCGGGATCAAGAAAGGCCGCAGGGGAGGATAAGGTGCGGCTTCTGGTGGCGGGAAGTCCCATGGATGATCCTGATTTTATTGAAAATGTCGAGGAAATGGGCGCGGTGGTTGTTGCCGATACACTTTGTATCGGCGCCAGAAGCAACTGGGACCTGGTTGAGGAAAACGGGGACCCCCTCGAGGCCGTTACCCATCGCTATTTTCACCATGTCCCCTGCCCGCGAATGGCCGGAGAATTCCAGAAGCGCTTCGATTTCCTGAAAAAACAGATCGACCGTGCCCAAGTAGACGGCGTGATTTTGGAGTCTATCAAATTTTGTGACTACCATGCTGGGGACAACGCGCTTTACAGGCGCGAGCTCGAACAAGCGGGCATCCCGGCGCTTGAACTTGAACGACAATACGGTCCCCTGGCCGATGCCGGACGGATTCGCACTCGTGTACAGGCCTTTATCGAAAGAATCGGGAGGTAACACATGGATACCCCAAAAAAGAAACGCAATGTTTACGAAGAACTAGGTGAAAGCTGGCTGCGAGCTGCAACCGCAAAAGAAGACGGCAAGAAGGTGGCTATGATCCCGTTCAATTTTTCTCCCGAAATTCTGTACGCTATGGACATTGTCCCCGTGACCGTGGAGGTCCTGTCCTCAGAGCTGTTGTTATTGGAAGAAGGCCTGACAGCATACATCGACCTGGCCGTGGAGCAAGGGTTCCCTGAAACAATGTGTTCCACGCAAAAGGGCGTTATCGGCCTGTTAGAGGCGGGGATCGTCGATAAGCCGGACTTGATCGTTAACGGTGCGGCCGGATTCTGCGGACCAAACGCCAAGGGATACGAATACATGGCCCGTAAATTTGATATACCGATCATTTTTATTGACGACCCGTATTACCATGACCAGCGCTCCAATGATTATTATGTCCGGGGTTTTAAGCGCATCGTAAGTGCCTTGGAGGAGATGACCGGGAAAAAGGTGGATGAAGATCGCCTGCGGGAGGTCTGTGAGCTATCCAATGAAGCGACTGAACTCTATCTGGAAATCGCTGAAATGAAGAGACAGGTTCCCAATCCCGTGCCTAACATGTACAACATGGGCCACACCGACATGCGCCTCATGTTTGCTGGTACCCAGGAGGCCGTGAACTTCTACAAGATGATGCATGCCATCTGCAAAGAGCGCCTGAAAAATGGTGAACACGTCAAGCCCGAAGAAAGAATCCGGCTTTATGTTATGTATACCGGTTTTTATTTTGACATGACCTTCCTGTCATGGCTTGAGGAAGAGATGGGCGTGACATATTTGATGGACATCCTGCAGGGCTATGACTTCAACCCGATCATAGATACGACCAGTACGGACAGCATGATTCGTGATCTGGCCATAACTTCGCTTAATATGCCCATGGCGCGTCAGCTGAAGGGCGCGTGGAACGGGACGGCTGGCTGGCTTCAGGATACGCTTTATTATGTAAAGAACTACAAGGCGGACTGCATGTTGTTTTCCGGCCATGTTGCCTGCAAGCAGGCCTGGGGGGCCTACAGACTGGTCGCCGATGAAGTGAAAAAACAACTGGGCGTCCCTTCATTGAGGCTGGAGGGAGACGGTTGGGATCACCGGATCACGCCTATGTCGGTCATCAAGGAACAGCTTTCTGAATTCTTTGACATGGTATTGGAGAACAAATAACAAATTTATACCTCCGGAAAGAAAACTGGATAATTTAAGAAAGGAAAGAAAAAATGGAACATTTTCCCCCGGTTTACTCTGATGAAGACAAAATGTTGGCGCAGGCGATTCGCAGGTTCGTTGACCAGGAAATAATGCCTGTTCGGGACAAGATTGACGATGACGTAGATCATGTCCTCATCAATTCGATTCTCAACAAGATGTCGGCCTTAGGCGTATTTGGAGCGAGAGTGCAAGACGAAAACGTCCCGCCGCCTTCACCCTATGTCGGTCACATTGTTGCCGAGGAGATGACGCGCGGTGATGCTGGAATCGGATTGGTTCTGGGCATTAGCCAATGGGCCATGTATGCTGCTATCCGGGCCAAAAACCAGGAAGTGATTGACCTGTACAATTCTATGGCGGAAAAAAAGAAACCCAACCTGGCCTGCTATGCCATGACAGAGCCGGCGAGCGGATGCGACGTCGAAAACTTACCCGAACTTCACGGACGCACCATAAAGACGCGCGCGGTACAGGATGGTGACTACTGGGTTATCAACGGGGCCAAGAGGTTTCCCAGCAACGCCGGTATTTCCTCCATATACTGCGTCGTCTGTCAGACCGATCCGGAGAAGGGTGAAGAGGGGATCGCTCAAATCTATGTTCCCTATGACGCGAAGGGTCTCAGTTTCGGTAAATTCGAAAACAAGGCCGGGATGCAATCGGACCGCAATTGCGACATATACTTTGATGACGTTCGAGTGCCTTTGTCCTACCGGGCTGACGGACCGGGTAAGGACGCGGAGTATCTTAAAGACAACGTGACCGAGGGCCGACTCGGGAGCGCCTCAGCGGCGGTCGGATGCGCGAGAGGAGCCTTTGGGGAAGTCTTGAGGTACACCGGGGAACGCGTTGTTGCGGGCAAGCCGATTCGAGAGCACTCGATTGCCGCCGGTATACTGGCTGACATGGCTATGGGCATCGAGTCCGCTCGCGCGTTTTGCCTACAGGTCTCTTTGATGCAAACCCGGCCTGAAGAGTATGGCTCGGCACATTCCGATACCATGCTTTCTTATACCAGTATGGCCAAGAACTACGCCTGTCAGGTGGCCGTTTCGGTAACGAACAAGGCCATGGAGCTCATGGGTTCCTACGGCTACATCCGTGATTATCAGGTTGAAAAGTACTGGCGAGATGTAAAAGAGATTCAGCTATGGTTGGGTGGCGTGCAACTGGCGCAGTTCGACATCATGCGGGGCTACTATCCATTTAAAGTGACCTGACGGCGTCATTTAAGACATTTTCGGAGTTTAGACCCATTCAGCCCTCATTAATTTAGTTTAGAATGCTTTGCCACCTTTACAAATTTTTCGCCAATCAAAAGAATATAAAGTATTCCAGGAAGAACGGTCGCAAGGCATGAATGCACCGGTATTGGTTTTAAGAACGGCCGCATTGATATGATTCTGACACAACATTTTGATAATGCTTGGAAATCGCTATAAGAGATAAGATAGATAATAAATGCCAGACTAAGCGATAAGGAGGATAAGGAGATGGTTATGAAAATTTTGCGGGTCAACATGAGTAATTTGGAGACGCGTTTTGAGGATCTTCCTGAAAAGTGGAAAATTCTTGGCGGCAGAGGTTTATCGGCTGCGATCTTGAATAAAGAAGTCTCTCCAGAAGTGGATCCACTCGGGACCGATGCCAAACTGGTTATTGCGGGCGGACCTTTAGCGGGGACTTTGGCTCCGTCCTGCGGCCGGATATCTGTCGGGGCAAAAAGTCCACTGACTCTGGGAATCAAGGAGGCCAATGCCGGCGGGCCGTTGGCGCAAAAAATGGATAAAGCAGGTGTGCGCGCCATAGTGGTTGAGGGTGGGCCTGAGCAAGGCAAACTTTATTTACTGAAGATTTCCAAGGATGGGGCTGTCCTTGAGGGTGCCGATGAATATCAAGGAATGAAGACTTATGATCTGGTGGAAACGCTTCAGAAAAAATATGATGATAAAATTGGCGTGATTTCGATCGGTATTGTCGGCGAAAGAAAGCTTAAGGCGGCCGCTGTTACATTCACGGATAAGGACGGTCACTGTTCAAGGCATGCTGCCCGCGGTGGGCTTGGCGCCGTTATGGGCTCCAAGGGACTCAAGGCGATCATTGTCGACGACAGCGCAACAGGGGCCATCGATCTGGCGGATAAGGCGGCATTCAGGGAGACATTGAAGAATTGGACGGATGTCATCAAATCAAACCCCCAGCTTCAAAATATGAGCAAGTACGGAACTCCTGGTGTGATTGTCCCCTTAAGATCCATGGGTAGTATGCCTTCGAAGAATTATTCCAGCGAACCGACGGAAGGTTTTGAAAAACTGAGCGGACAGGAAATTGAGAAGATCAACCAGGAAAGAGGCGGGTCCATGGATGGCTGTATGCCCGGCTGTATCGTCAGGTGCTCAGTGGTTTACAATGATGCTGACGGGAAACACCTGACTTCAAGCTTTGAATATGAAACCCTGGCGCTAATGGGGACGAACTTGGGTATCAATGATCCCGATGCTGTAGCTAGGTTTGACCGCATATGTGACGAACTGGGTATTGATACCATTGAACTGGGCAGCGCTATGGGTGTGGCCGCCATTGCCGGAAAAATGGAAATGGGCAATGTTGAATCCGCCATGGCCCTGTTCGACGAAGTGGAAAAAGGTACCGAATTTGGCAATACACTGGCCAACGGCGTCGTCGCAACCTGCAAGGCTCTGGGAGTCACACGTATCCCGGCGGTTAAAGGGCAGGCCATCCCGGCACACGATCCCCGGGTCACCAAAGCTACCGGCGTAACCTACCACACCAGTCCCATGGGCGCGGATCATACGACTGGGATTTCTTACGACGACCCTATGAATAAGGAAGGTCAGGTAGAAAAATCCTTAATATCGCAGATATATAACGTCACAATCGACGCCCTGGGTTACTGCAACCTCGCGGCGCCCGGTGATAAAAAGGCCTTGATGGAGTTCCTTAAAAATCTGATCAACGCCCGTTACGGCCTTGAGGTCAGCATTGACGACCTTTATAAAATCGGTCGAGAAACCTTAAAAGCGGAGCTGAAGTTTAACGAAGGAACCGAGGGTAACAAGGTACATCCCTTTCCAGATTGGATCAGAAGTGAATCCTTGGCCCCCACTGGTTCTGTATTTGATGTGGATCCTGATGAAATTGCAAAGATCTGGGAAAACCTGGATACAATAGCTATTGTATAACCCGGATTATTCGTTAAGATACTGGTCGAGTTTTGACTCGATAAAAGAGAATAGTTTTAGAGGAGTAGTACATGGCGAACGAAATGAAAGGCTGTAAAGAATTGATCAGCGAAGTTATTGAAAAGGATTTATGCTGTTTATGCGGAGCCTGCGCCGGTAGTTGCCCTTACCTCACGTCTTACAAAGGCAGGATCGTGCAAATGGACAATTGCACCCTGTCAGATGGGCAATGTTATCAATACTGCCCGCGAACACCTGTTGATATGGATGCGGCTAGTCTGCATGTTTTTGGTGTGCCATACAGTGAAGATGAAATGGGCACGTTCAAAGATGTCTTCATGGCACGGGCCCGGGATTCAGTAATTAAGGGTAAAGCGCAGTATGGCGGTACAGTAACTACCCTGCTTTCTGTGGCAATGGAAGAGGGACTGATTGACAGCGCCATTCTGACTCGTACAGCTGACGATAAGATACCGAGGCCCTTTGTTGCCAGAAATGTGAGCGAAGTGCTTCAGGCTGCCGGCTCCAACTATATGGCATGTTCCGTGTTGGAGGCCTATAATCGCCTGCCCGAAGATAACAGCGACAAGCTGGCAATTGTCGGTGTGCCTTGTCAGGTACTTGCCGCCGTAAAGATGAAAATGGAACCACCCCGACACCGGTGCAGCACCGACAATATCGCGTTTGTGATCGGTCTTTTTTGTACATGGGCCCTGTCACCTCCCGGCTTTCACGATTTTTTGAAAACCAGCCTGAACCTGCCGTCGGTGATCAAGTTCGATATTCCACCTCCACCGGCTAACCGTTTTGATGTCTATACTCCTTCGGGTCAGGTTTCACTTTCACTGGACCAGGTCAGGGAATATATTATGCCAACCTGCGCCTATTGTCTTGATATGACCGCTGAGTTTGCCGATGTTTCGGTCGGCTCCGTGGAAGGGGTCGAAGGTTGGAACACGCTCATCGTCCGCACCGATGAAGGCGCCCGGCTTGTCGAAAAGGCTAAGGCGAAAGGAGTTCTTGAGATCGATGCCCTGCCTGCTGATAAGCTGGCGCACCTTAAGGAAGCATCACTTATCAAGAAAAAGCGGGCTTTGAAGAAAATCATCAACACGACCGGCGACGATAAGAACCTGCTCTATGCCGGTTTATCACCAAGTTTGTCTGAAAAGCTTTTATCCTAAATCGGACAAATCGGTAATAATTACCAAAAAGGAACAAAGACACTAAGGATATCTTTATTATACTTTCTTCGAGCCTCGGTGTTTTAGTGGCAATGATATATGCTTTGCAGCAAAAAGGACATAATTTGTTTGAGACCTCTGCAAAACCAGTAATTTTGTTGAAATCGCGGAAGGTGAAAAGGAATATTACTAATATTTCGAGGACTTAAATTTGAACCTGACATATGCCGCTGCAGCGTCAGCGAAGCGGCGCTCATGAGGTCAGCTAAAGGACGAAGTTTTGCAGAGGTCTCTCTAATTATCTAAGAATAAATACGAAATACGGAGGTATACTTAAATGCCGGATATTGATATTAACTCGCCTAACAAAACTCTGATGCTGATGGGTAATGAAGCCATTGCCCGTGGTGCCCTGGAAGCTGGGGTGGGGTTCATCGCTTCCTATCCCGGTACTCCCGCCTCAGAGATCCTGCCAACGCTGGCGGAGGTGGCAAAACGCAGGAACATTTATGCAGAATGGTCGATTAATGAGATGGTCGCCTTGATGAATGCTGTGGCCGCGGCTACTGCCGGTATACGCTCCATGGCCTCGACGAAACAAAACGGAACCAATGTTGCGATGGACTTTATTGCCACGCTGATGTCCAATGGTTTGCGGGGCGGTGCCGGGTTAGTTCTCGTAAATGCTGATGATCCCGGCCGGAGAAACAGCCCCAATGAGCAGGATACCCGAAGTGTCGCCAAGATGCTGGATATCCCTATGCTGGAACCGGGTGATTTCCAGGAAGCCAAGGATATGACCCGATGGCTCTTTGAGCTTTCCGAAGAACTGGGTTGCCTGGTCATGTTGCGAACGGTTGCTAAAATCTCCCACACCCGGGGCAATGTAACCCTGGGTGAACTCCCTTCAAGAGAACAAACCGCGCATTTCGATCTTGTTCCAAAGATTCCACCCGTTAATCCGGTGGACCTTCATGCCCGTGCGCTTGAGAAACTGGACAGGGCAAAGGAAATGTTTGAAACGTCACCGTTTAACCATTACATCGGTCCTGACATACCTGAACTGCTGATCATCAGTTGCGGCGCTTCTGTTCTCCACGCAATGGAAGCGGTCAGGATACTTGGGCTGCAGGATCAAATTGGTGTCTTGAAAATTGGTACAATCTGGCCTTTACCGGAAAAGCTCGTTGAGAAATACCTCAAGAAAACACAACAGGTTCTCTTTGTTGAAGAAGTAGACCCATTCGTTGAACGAAGCGTTATGGAGCTGACAGCAGGTCTTGGACCCTCTGGTCCGCGACCCATATTTTACGGCAAGCGCTCCGGCCATATCCCTTCCTGTGGGGAATTAACCCCGGATGACGCCATAAGTGCAATCGCCAAGATTATGGGGATCACTTACCAATCTCGTGATCCTGAGTATACTGAAAAAGTCCGGACCGCCTCACAAGAAGGGGTCATTCTGCGTCCTGGAACGTTGTGCCCCGGCTGCCCCCACCGGGCCAGCTACTGGGCACTCCATCGCGCGCTCAAGCTGGATGGACGTGAGGGTTTTGCTACCGCAGATAACGGTTGCATGAGTGCGGGCTATGGCCCCAGCGGTTATTTTGTTGCCAAAATCGGTGGGGCGATGGGCGGTGGGGTCGGACTCGCCGATGGTTTCGGAAAGCTAAAACGCTTCGGCTTCGCCCAGCCGGTGATCGGCGGTGTGGGGGACTCCACATTCTACCATGCCGGCATTCCAGCACTGCTCAACGCCGTCTGGAACCAATCCGACTTCACCCTTGTCATCTATGATAACAGCGCTACGGCCATGACCGGCTTTCAACCTCATCCCGGTATCGGTATGACCGCTATGGGAGAACAGGGTAAGATCATTGCCATTGAGGACATCTGCAATGCGTTCGGCATACGGGTTGAGGTTTGCGATCCTTTCGAACTCGAAAAGACCACCGAAACAATACTCGACGTCATGCGCGATGAAGGTCATGGTCCCAGGGTCATCATCATGCGACATGAGTGCGAACTACAGAGAGCCAGACGGGAAAGTACACCCTACGAAGTATTTATAGATCCGGATAAGTGTCTTGGTGAGAGCTGTGGCTGCGACCGCTTGTGTGTTCGGGTATTCCGCTGTCCAGGACTAAAATGGAACGAAATAACCGGTAAATCTGAAATCGACGAGGTGATCTGTTGCGGGTGCGGATTGTGTGTCGACATTTGCCCCCAAGGTGCAATTGAGAAAAAAGTGATGGTAACCGAAGAGAAAGTACAGGAGGAGACACCACAATGGTGAGAGAATTGATGAAAGATCCGCTAAGTATTATTGTTATCGGAGTTGCCGGTCAGGGTAACGTGGTTACCTCTTTTCTCATCTGCAACGCTTTGGTGAACGAAGGCTACCGGGTGACCTTCGGACAGAGCTATCCGGCCCAGCAGCGGGGGGGACCGGTGATCAATTACATCAGGATATCTGAAGATATCCAGGCCAGCCCCATTATTCCCGAGGGACGTGCTGATGTTATCGTTGCTATGGAACCAGTAGAAGCCATGCGGATGTTGAACCAATACGGCAATCCGGATGTCATTACCATGGTCAACCCCAGACCTATACAGGCAATCGATACCACCGGTCTTGGGATTAAATACCCCTCGGTGGATAAGCTCATGAAAGACATAACTGCGCTATCCGCCAAAACATGGGTTGTTAATGCCACTGAAGAAGCTCAGAAATTAGGCAATCCCATTATGGCAAACGTTATACTCGTCGGCGCCCTCGTCGGCTCTGGTATTCTTCCGCTGGACCGGAAGGTTATGGAGCCAGTACTCCGGGAACGCTTCCCCAAAGCCCTCGACGTAAATATGGAGGCTTTGGATAAAGGCATCGAGCTCGTAAAGCAATAACAATAATAAGAAAATATAAAAAGCAATGCCGTAATTATTCATGGTTTGAATCCTGAATGATGTCAAAACAGACCTGCCTCCTGCTTAGAGCGTTTGTCATAAAGATGTTCCGTTTGAACTTGGGGTGGGAGAGGGTTTAGTTTCGGCCATTATAGTAAGCCGCCTTATGACAAACGCCAAAACATCATGTAATTGCCATTTGTCATATGGTAGTGTCCAGAATTTTTCGCACTTTTTTTTAGTTAGCCCTTCGAGCTGGGTTTTGTCAGCCCTTATGGTAGGTCATGGCCTCCCATTAGGACTGTAGGATCAACCTGCCACCATGTAATGTTTCTCCTGTTCCACCGAGCGATTCATGTTCAAGTAACGTCTTAAGCCCCAGCGGGTCCCAGCGATATGACGGAGACGGGCCGAGACCAGCATCAGGGCTGCTTATTCAATTGTGCGAAAAATATTGTACGTTATCCTCGAAAGAGGACTATGGGCTAACTGTCTCCGACAGTCCAAGCAACTTTTGACTAAAGATTATCGGTGCTATTTGGCTCTTAACCATATTACGGAGATCACAAATTATGGTGGTGTTAGATTAACAATCTAAACTGCCGATATCTGCAATGGATCACAACCTGAGTTAAGCCTTTGATAAGATAGAAGTATCTCAAGGCCAAGAAAAATTGTGATAAGAGAATAGTATCATGAAAACCCCGGCAAGGGAGCCATTGAGAATACCCCCACTCATTGGCTGAATTTGTGATGTGCCAAGTTAACAACAATACTTGCATCTTCGGCAACCACAATTTCATTCAAGTATACCTCTGAAACTGTCGAAAAACCCTGAAACCCGCATTTTTATGGTCTCCCCCTTACCTTACCCTTCACCAGGGTCTAAAAATCGATTCTGAAGCAATAAAGCCCTCTGTAGCCCCTTATTTGGGATAAATATGAACAGTGTTCTACTTGAAAAGATAGCAACCAGGGAATAAGCTTTCATCAGAGCCACGGAACATTTCGGACGCTAGAGCGGGGGACCTCATTTGAGAGGGTGCATCTGGCGCTGCGGCTCTTTTTTCATACAGTCCGCCCACCACTCGGATTTCGGTCATAGGCCTGCACCAGGTCCCCGGACTTGAACCGCCCGGCGTACCTTTCGTTCCAACAGCGCCTGGTCACCGTCTTTCGGCCGGCCAGGAGCGCCTCCGTGGTCCAGGCAAACGAAACGATCTTCATTTAATCCTTCTTCGCTTTAGCCAGTGGGCCAGGTTCGCCGGCGTGGTCTTGAACCGGGCCGCGA
>JAFDDR010000334.1 GCA_019310785.1 Deltaproteobacteria bacterium | reverse complement strand
GTACATATTTTTTTTGCAAAGGGTCTATATCTGTGATAAAAATATCAAAATGAAAAAAGACAGGTGGGATGATTACTATGCCCGCCGGGCCAGAGATGAAAAGTGGCTGGCCCGGTCAGTCTATAAACTTCAGGAAATAGATAAAAAATTCAGGTTAATTCGCAAAGGCGACCGGTTGCTGGATTTGGGCTGTTATCCCGGCTCCTGGTCACAATACGGGATAAAAATGGTCGGTCCCCAGGGGGACGTGGTGGGGATTGATCTGACCCGGACGGATCGTCTTTCGTTTCCCAATTTCAGGTTTATAAAGAGCGATGTCCTTTCTCTGGATCTGGACAGGCTGGTCCGGGAAGTGGGTCCAAGGAATGCGGTGATAAGCGACATGGCTCCTCAGACCACGGGCATAAAATTGACGGACGAAAGCCGCTCCCTGTCCTTGGCAAAAAGGGCCGCGGAAATTGCCCTTGTTCTCCTCAAAAAAAAAGGGCGCTTTGTATGTAAGGTCTTTGAAGGAGAAGATCTCAAGCCCTTCAGGTCCGAAGTCTCGGCGTATTTCGGGCAAGTGAGGGTTTTCAGGCCAAAAGCAGTGCGAAAAGGGAGCAGGGAAGTTTATCTCGTTGGGTTGGAGTTTGTTAAGTAAAAATTCTGGCCCAGAGGACCAGGCTTTGGTTATCCCCAGACCAGAGGGGATTTGCTTTGTTGGAGTTTCACTGACTTATTGAAATTCCAAATATCAAATCCCAAATATCAAACAAATTCCAATGACCAAAATTCGAAAATCCAAACAATGTCTTGTTCTGGAAGGTTTTGGTCATTGAATATTGGAATTTGAGATTTGTTTGTAATTTGGTGCTTGGAATTTGTATTTTTAGACACAAAACTCCAAGGCAAAGCCATATAGCTCTGACCCCCGCGTAGCGGGATCTTCGACGGTCCCAGAGGAATAGGTTTTCAATGGAAAAACAAAGGAGGCATAACCGATGTCAGGTCATTCAAAATGGAGTTCCATCAAGCACAAAAAAGGGGCTGCAGATGCCAAACGCGGCAAGATTTTCACCAAGCTTATCAAGGAAATAACCGTGGCCGCCCGTATGGGTGGCGGTGACCCGGAAGGTAATCCGCGGTTACGGAGTGCCATTGCCGCTGCCAAGGCGGAAAATATGCCCAAGGAAAACATAGAAAGGGGCATCAAAAAGGGCACGGGTGAATTAGAGGGGGTATCCTACGAGGAGTCGAACTATGAGGGGTACGGGCCGGGCGGTGTTGCCGTGTTGGTTGAATGCCTGACCGACAACAAGAACAGGGCCGTGGCCGAGGTCAAGCACCTTTTTGAGAGGCACGGAGGAAACCTTGGTGAGCCCGGATGTGTTGCCTGGATATTCGAGCAGAAAGGCCTGATCGTATTTGAAAAAGAAAAGGTAGAGGAAGAACATCTCCTGGAACTGGCCCTGGAAGCGGGGGCAGAGGATATTAATGAAGATGAGGCCGGATTTGATGTCATTACCGACCCTTCAGATTTTGAAGTGGTCAAAAAGGCCATAGATGATGCGGGCCTGACCTATACCTTTGCAGAGGTCACCAAGATCCCCAAAAATACCGTGGCATTGGAAGAAAAAAAGGTACAGCAGATGCTGAAATTGATGGAGGGGTTAGAGGATAATGACGATGTAAACCACGTCTACGCCAACTTTGACATATCCGACGAGATCATGGAGGCGTTAACCTGATGTTAGTGCTGGGGGTAGATCCCGGCTCACACGTTACAGGTTACGGCCTGGTTGAGAAAAAAAACAACCAGTTGATCTGCATCGATTCCGGCCAGGTCACCTCTTCTGCAAAGATCCCTTTCTATGATAGAATCCACAAAATTTTTAAGGCCATGGCGGAGATCATGGAACGCTATCGGCCCGGGGAGATGTCCATTGAAGATGTTTTTTATGCCAAAAACATCCAGAGCTCTTTGAAATTAGGCCACGCCAGGGGCGCGGTCTTGATTGCGGCGGTTCAATGCGGTGTGCGCATCTTTGAATACACCCCTCTCGAGATTAAAAAATCGGTCGTCGGCTACGGCAGGGCAACCAAGGAACAGGTCAATTCCATGGTCAGGATTATTCTGAACCTCAAGACCACGCCGAAACTCGACACATCAGATGCCTTGGCCGCCGCCATTTGCCACATCAACACCTCACGATTCAACTCCATTGCAGGCAAGCGGAAAAAATGATTGCACACATAAACGGCTTGATATTCAAAAAGACAACCCAGTCGGTGATTATTGAGGCCAATGGTATCGGCTACGAGGTCTTTGTGCCCCTTTCGACTTTTTATACCCTGCCTGAAAAGGACGAGCAGGTAAATCTTCACATTTACACCCATGTAAGGGAAGACGCCCTGATACTGTTCGGTTTTAAGACAAAACTGGAAAAAGATCTTTTCCTGATGTTGATTGCTGTTTCAGGCATCGGCCCCAAGCTGGGCACCAACATACTGTCCGGCATCGGCCCGCAGGAA
>JAFDDR010000148.1 GCA_019310785.1 Deltaproteobacteria bacterium | reverse complement strand
TTCCCAGGTTGCCAAACAGATATTGGTCAATTCCAGTACGGTAACCGGAATTATAGATAGGTTAGAGCAGAAAGGCCTTGTAAGAAGATTAAGGATTTCACAGGATCGCCGGGTGATTACCATCGAGTTGACAAAAAACGGGAAGGTTCTTGCCGAAAACGCCCCTCCCCCTGTGCAGCAGAAAATTATTGATGGTCTTAATAAATTATCAGAAGACCAAATAGATCAGACTGCGGCCATTCTTCTCAACCTTACGGACATGCTTGATGTCCAGGATTTGGAAGTAACATAGGCTACAGCAGGGTACGGCATTTCTCATACGTCCTTGTCCCACCAGTTATCATTCCCTGAACATAGTGAAATTATTAATAAATTAGAGCCTCATGCAAATAATTCATAAAGGTCCTTGACTATTATTTCTTTTTGGGCTAATACTTTCAACTCAAACAATCTGATTTGATATTATCTTATTTCGCATAAATTGTGTCTGAACGAAAACCCCCTGAATTACAGTTTTCCTGTCATTGCGAGGGAGGTACGACCGAAACAATCTCTTGAAAATTAGGGGTTTGCTTCGTCGTTCGTTCCTCTCTCCTCGCAATGACAGCTCGAAATCGGGAGCTTTTGTTCAGACACTAACTAACTTAATATGAAGGAGTGTCTAAAATTTTATATTTTGAGTTGTTTTAGAAGGAGAGATATTTGAAAGAAGAGAGGGTTGAAATATCAAAATCGTTACTGGGTAAGGACACTGTAGATATGCTGCTTCAGGTCCACCAGGATGCTCTGTGGACGCTGGAAAACCTCGGGGTCGGTTGCAAACAGCCGGAGATGCAGCAAATTTTTAAGAATTTAGAGGCGGAAGGTCTGGCCGTGGTTTACGAAGACCGGATTTATGTGATGACCGGATTAGTTGAGCAGTGTCTCAAGACTGTGCCGGGCGTAGCTGACTTTTTCGTTCCCTTGAACAGCTTTTTCATCGGGGGGACAGCGCCTTACGTCTATGATGATGAGGCAGGAAAGGGCGGAGTATTTCCCACACCCGAAGACGCGGCCCGTATCGCTCAAATCGCCGAATCGAACCGGATGGTGACCGGTATGGGACGGGGTATAAAACTAAAGGACGAAGTCCAGCAGATGAACATCATGGTTGAGAACTGCACCAAGCCCCTCTATTTTGCAGTAACCTCGGATGCCTCCCTTGAAAGGGCAAAGGAGATTTATTCGGAAAGAGGGAATATCATGATCGTTTTTTGTCTGACGCGTCCCCCTTTAGAGGTAAATGAAAATTTCTCCGATGATTTCGTCAAAGTCGTTAAGGCCGGGTTGCCCGTGTTTATTTCAGCCATGCCAATGGGCGGCATCAGCGCTCCTTATTGCTATAACGGGGTCTTAGCCATGACCCATGCAGAGGTCCTCTTTGGCATTTGTGTTGCACAATTGCTGAATCCCGGCGCAATCTGCGTGCACGCCGGATATCCGACAATTGCGGATCCGAGGATCGAGTATAATCCTAATTACGGCCTGATCAGCCACAACCTTTTAAACATCCTTATGGCCCATCTGAACCTTATGCTGGACCTGCCCACATTTCAAAGCGCGGGCACAACCCATGAGGAACACCCGACCGAAAGGGCATATGCGGACGCCAAAATGGGACAGGCCCTCTGCCTTAAATACGGCGTTCACATAATCCGACATCCCTTTGCCTTTCTCCGATACCTTATCGATTTCTCATTTGAAAAGCTGGAAAAGTCCATAAGGATTGCCGAAGAGGTTAGCCCGGAGGACGCTCCCGAAGTGGAGATGCCGGTTTACGATGAAAGGGGTATGGAGTCCCTTAGAAATATCGGTCTTGGGATGTATATGGACGACCCCCTTACAACGGCTAATCTGGGGAAGATTTTTGTAAATTAATTCGCATGACAAATAACCTAATTTGGAGGCGTCGTAATGGCAAGTTTGGCAGGAATTATTTCACAACACGGAAAAATTGATACAGACAGTTCAACGGAAATTGGAAAGATGCTGAATCTCATGCGTCATCGTGGACCGGACAACAGCCTCGTTCGATCGCTGACCGATGCTCGGGG
This sequence comes from Deltaproteobacteria bacterium, assembly GCA_019310785.1. Taxonomy (GTDB): domain Bacteria; phylum Desulfobacterota; class DSM-4660; order Desulfatiglandales; family Desulfatiglandaceae; genus JAIOSR01. The sequence goes on along the minus strand of JAFDDR010000148.1, from coordinate 11,478 downwards.
CGCTTTGGGAGTTAATGAAATTAACCTGGCCCCTGACAGGACCTATTGCTCATCGCTCGAGGAAACCCCGTATATTCTGTTTGATGGAAAACTATTTAATGAGAGGCCTAAAGGCCAAAACGATATAACTCTTTTTAGAGAATTCTACGAGAAGTACGAAAAGAACTGCTTCAAATACTTAGATGGAAGCTTTTCATGTGCCATAATAGAAAAAGATGATGAAGTCATCCTGGCTCGTGATGCAGTGGGCGCCAGGCCTTTGTTTTACGGAACGATCAATAACGTATTCTACTTTAGCTCCGAAATGAAAGGCCTGAAAAATCATGTCCAATTCAATATCGAGGAGCTTCCTCCAGGCTATATATTCAGTTCCAAGAAAGGACTTAAAGAATTTGAGCCCTTTGTACCCGAAGTGCCTGATCCTGGAGAAGACCTCAAGGGGGCGGCCCTTATCCTGGATGATGTAAATGCCATTTCTATGAGCGGGGGATTGGACAGTTCCATTGTCGCGGCCATAGCAAAGGAGTTTAATCCTAACCTGCACCTTTTTACCGGTACGGTTAAAAGCGCTAAGGGGCCGGACCTTGAAAATGCCAAATTGATGGCCGATTTCTTGGGAATGAAGCACCATATCTACGAAATTACCGATACGGATATCTCTGAATTTATTCCTGATGCCGTATGGTACCTGGAAAGCTTTGATGAGGACTGCATATCCGGAATTATCTCCAACTACTATGTTTCAAAAATAGTGAAAGAATACAGTAATGCCGTCCTGGTTGGTGAGGGTGCTGATGAGTTGTTCGGCGGATATCGTATGGTTTTAAAAAACCCTAAGGTGAAAAGCAATGAACAGAGAGAACGGCTTGCCCAGAAGTTGTTGGACATCGCATACAATACGGCATTGAGACGTTTAGACCGTGCATGGATGGCCAATGCCGTGGTTTATAAAACGCCTTTTTTAGATGCAAAGGTTGTTGCATTCAGCAAGAAGATCCCTATGGAATGGAAGATCTACGGAGAAAAGCAGGTCGAAAAATATATTCTGCGAGAGGCATTTAGAGATATGCTCCCTGAGAAGATCGCAAATCGTGAAAAGCTCAGGTTTGCAATGGGCACGGGTATGGACGATGTGATGGACGACATCGTTGCGAAGAAGATTGATCCCAAAGAGATAGAGTCGAGGCCCAAAGCCGCATATGGCCTGCCTTTTGCTTCGTTCAAAGAACTATATTATTATGATAAATTTTTGCAGCAGTTCCCGCCTTCTTACGAAAACCAGACGGTTCGGTGGGACCCCTTCAAGTAGAGGGGGAAATAAATCAAATAGTCCAAAGATATTTGACCAATATCACTCATTGTAGAGGTCAAAACATATTAAGATTCAGGGAGGTGAAACAATGTCATTGCCAACCCATATGAAATACATAATTATCGGAGCAGGTATCCATGGATTAAGCACTGCTTACCATCTGGCAAAGGAGTTGAGAACCAGGAGGTACGGTTCGGGCAGGGATATTCTTGTCATTGACAAGACCGCCATAGGTGCCGGTGCCTCTGGGATAGCCTGTGGTGTTATACGCAACAACTATTATCAACCGGCAATGCAGGAATTGATTGCCCATAGCGTGGATGTATGGGAGGAGGATGCTGAAGGATATGGGTACCTACCAGTGGGTTATATGCAGATCTCCCCTGAGTGCATGCATGCCGATGTTGCCAATATCCATGGCAGGCAGGAAGATATCGGATATGACTCGGAATTTATTGAAGGAAAAAAAGACTGCCTCAAGTATATGAGGGAGAACGTCTTTGAGGACTGGCAGGCCCAAAACGTAACCTCCATCCTGCATGAAAAAAAGGGTGGTTATGCACACAACTCAAAGGCCCTCTACCGATTAGCGGATAAGGCGGAGGCCGAGGGTGTTAGAATCCTGACCGGCGCACGTGTAACAGGGTTACCCCATAATGGATGTGTAACTGCGGTGGAAACTTCAAAAGGCCGAATTGAATGTGATAATGTTGTTATTGGTGCGGGGCCGTGGGCAAATAGTTTCTGGGATATGCTGGACCTGCCCGACAGGATTAACGTCACAGACAACCAAGGGAACGTTCATCCCGATGTTAAAATGTGGACATACTGGTCTCTTCAGGAAGGAACCCTGGGCGTAAAACCATCATACGGCATGGACAACGCCGGCAAGATGCCGCCGGTCATTCATGTGGATACGGACGCCCCTCTCTTTTCCAGCGAGGATGGCTCATTGATCACTGAAAAGATGTGGGGGATCTACTACAAGCCCGATTTTCAATTCAGGGGTATTCAGGGGGGTGCTACGCCGAATCTGGTTGTTAAGGAGAAAGTCTCAGTAGACCCATATGGCATTGATTCCCCGGATTTCATTGTGGGACCGGAATTTGCCCACACGTGGACCTCTGCCCTGGCCCACTGTCAGAAAAGGTATGAAGACAAATACTATCGTTATAGGAAGGAACCATCCGGCGGCCTTGGTGCTTTCAGCCCTGATAATTTTCCCATTTTCGATGTTGTTAGACAGAATTGCCACGTAATTGCAGACTCCAGCCACGGATACAAGATGATCGGCGTAGGAAAGCTCGTGGCGAAAGAAATCATGGGGGAAGAACAACATTTGTTGAAACCGTTCCGATTTGATCGCTATAAAAAGGGGGAGCTGCTTCCAGAATCCAACAGCCCCTTCCCATGGAGTTGAGCAGTTTGTTGCTATGGAATTAACGATTCTCGGTTCAGGGGGATGCATGGTCATTCCCAAGCCGCTTTGCCGATGCCGGGTTTGTGAGGAAGCAAGATCCAAGGGCTGGCCGTATGAAAGGACCGGCCCTTCTTCGTTTCTGCACGATGAGAATCTCCTCATTGACACCCCGGCGGAAATCGCCCTTCAGCTTAACAGGGCCGGAATCAACCGTATAGATTATTTGATTTTTACCCACTTGGATCCCGATCATGTCGAGGGATTTCGGGTTGTGGAGCAGATTACTCTCGATTTTCGAACCTGGAAGGCATACAGGGGAAAGAGTATCCGGTTGATCCTTCCTCAAGTCTTGAAAGATCGCATCTCTGATCTTAGCTCCGTATACGGTCCCCTCATCGATTTCTACGAAAGGCAGAGTTTCATAGAGATCACGGCATTTGACGAGATAACCAGGATAGGTGAGACCAAAATCACGGCAATCCCCGTGGACCGCGGTTCTCAAGTATCTTTCATATATTTATTTGAAAGAAAAGGTGTGAGAATGGTCTATGCGCCGTGCGATATTAAACCGTTTCCCGAGCACAGGAATGAAATCAAGGATGCGGACCTTCTTGTGATCCAACCCGGCATCTTTGAGAAGGGCCTCAAACACGGTTTCAAATACCCCGAGGACCACATATCGAGAAAGACCCTGTACACATTTGAAGAGACCGTTGCCCTCGCCCGGAGAATAGGTGCAGGCCAGGTCCTTTTTGTTCATATCGAGGAATACTGGAACAGGGGTTATGATGATTATGCGGCAATTGAGAAATTGAGAAAAACTTAGAGAATATGTACTTCACACACGATGGGATGCGTGTTACAATTTGATTTAAGGTAATGTAAATGGATTTTGAAGATAGTACCCTTCTTGAAAAAATACATACTGATGCCCTCCGGGTCCTGGAAGAGGTAGGGGTCAAATGCGACTCTAAAGAGGTGAGACATATCTTTGAAGACACAGGCATGGCCGCCTTTGATGAGAGCACGGGACATATTCATGTCCTGAAACCATTAGTGGAGCAGGCCCTTAATACAACGCCCAAAAGGGACCAGTACTGGATCCCCGAGAACTCTTTTGGGGTGGGAGGTACAGCGCCCTTTGTATATGATGATCAGAGCGGTGATCTGGTGGAGCCGACCTTTGACCATCTTTCTAACATAGCAAAAATTGTCAATGATGCGGATGTGATCGACTTTATGGCCAGGGGCGTCTTGATAAAGAATCAGGAAGTAAAGGTCATTGATACCATCATCGAAAACTGCAACAAACCGATCTACGTGGCTGCCGTGACCGAGGAAGGGATAAACAGGGTTCAAGAAATCCATGATAAGAGAGGCAAAATCACTGTCCAGTTCTCCCTTATAAATAGCCCCTTGAATATCATTGAAAGTATGATTGATCCTTTTCTCTCATGCGTTCGCAAGGGAATCCCCATATACGTCTCCAGCATGCCAATGGCCGGTCTCTCAGGGCCTTATTCCATGTCAGGACTGCTCACATTGACCCATGCAGAGGGCCTTTTTGGAATCACGCTGGCCCAGTTGGTAAACCCCGGGATTACGGTAGTCCATGCAGGTCTCCCCTCTATTGCCAATATCCAAAAGAACTACGCAGTGGACTTAGGCCTGGTTTCGCACAACATAGCAAACTTGATTCAGGAAAAGATCAACAAGATGTTGAATATTCCTTCTATCCAGACCGCTTGTACTACCAGCCAGGATATGCCGAACAAGAAGGCGGAAGAGGAGGCCATTAACGGATATGCCCTGATGAAAAAGTATGGCTTTCACCAGATGCGCCATGCCTTTGGGTTCTTAAAAGAACTGATCTCCTTTTCCCTAACTAAATTAGAAAGACATATCGAACTCTGCAGGGAAACAACGCCTGAACTCGCACCGACCTATGACATCGAGCCCTATGACACGGAGGGTTTTGAGGTCATCATGCGTAACGGTAGCAAGGCCAATTATATGAGGGATGATCACACCCTGAGAAACACAGGGAAATCTTTTTTGTATTAGATCAAGGGTAATAGTTCATCTGTTAAAAAGACCTTTAGACAGGATTACAGGATTAACGAGATTTTTTCCTGTAAATCCTCAAATAAATCCTGTGTTGCAATAATATCCATATTTTGCAACAAGTTAGGCAATTAAATTGTTAATTGGCTCTTTTGGTATGGGCAGGCCTTGGCCTGCCCATATTGGGGCGCAGCAAGCAGCGCCCCTACATAATCATTTTCTTAAGGGGTGTCAAAATAATCCCATGGTAAATTTTCGCAAAAACAGGATATGTGCCCTGATTTACAAGATAAAATTAATCCGGTCCATCCTGTTAATCCTGTCAAAAAATTATGGCTGAATTCCTACGATCAAGGGGGTCATCAAAGTATGAAAGTCGCCATATACCAGACCAGCCCTGTCCTGCTGGACCTCAAGGCCAATCTGGAAGAAGTGATTGACAAAATCCATCAGGGTCAAGAAAAGGGAACCCAACTCATAGTTTTTCCCGAGCTGGCCTTGACAGGGTATTTTGTAGGTCAGAGGTACCACGAGATTGCCCTCAGGCTGGATTCCACGGAAATTAAGCAACTGGCATCCGCAACCAAAGGGACAGCCGCAGTGGTCGGCTTTATTGAAGAATCCCCGTCCATGAATTTCTACAACTCCGCCCTTGTGGCAGTGGATGGAGATATCCTCTTTGCCTATCGCAAGCTTAACTTACCCAATTATGGCGTCTTTGAAGAACGGAAGTACTTCGCTGCAGGAAAACAGGTCCCGGTTTTTAAACTCCATGGCTTCAATATCGCCGTCTTTATCTGCAATGACCTGTGGCATCCTTCCCTGCCTTATCTCGGCGTAACCCAAAAAGCGGATATCTTTGTTACAATCTTCAACTCTTCACAGGGCTCTATGGGAGATGAATTCAGTAATATTGAGAGTTGGTCAATTATTAACAGTTTTTACGCACGCATCTTTGGAGTTTATAACATTTGCGCTAATCGTGTTGGTGAAGAAGAAGAAGGTTTTGAGGAAAGGCGGTCGATCTCACGGGCTTCACCAGGCAGGACAGCTGAGAAGAAAGAATCCGACCTGATATGCCGGAAGGAAACATATCGATTCTGGGGGGGAAGCGAAATACTCAATCCCTTTGGGCAGCATATTGCCAATGCCGAACTTTACAAGACGGATGAAATCTTTGGGGAGATAGAGAGGGATCTGCTTCGTCAAAAGAAAATTTTACTCCCTTATCTGAGAAATGACGATCCTTATTTCACCCATCGAGAGCTTCAGCGCATTTTGCATAGCAGATAATGAGGATGTCCTTATCCTCATAAAGTATTCGATATTATTGATCATCATTCAAGAGATTATGAAATTTCAGGAACTCACGCGCAACCTCTCGGGGGGTGCGCTTTTCGGCATCAACCTCATAGTTGAGTCGTTGCATGGTAGTATCATCAAGCAGTCCTGAGAGTTGAGCCAGGACCTGTCGTATTTCAGGATGGGCTCGCAGGGTCTGTCCTCTTATAACAGGCGCTGCATGGTAAGGCGGAAAAAAATGCAGGTCATCCACAAGGGGTTTGAGCCGGTAGGCGGCAATACGGCCATCTGTTGCAAATGCACAGATCAAATCCACTTCTTCCCTGACAAGGCCTTCATACATCAAGCTGGGATCAAGGTCTCTGACCTTTCCAAAATGAAGTCCATATGTCTTTACAAGCCCGGGATACCCGTCAGATCGTTCCGCGAATTCGGAAGTAAAACCGGCCCGCAGGCTTGAAGCAACTGCCGTGAGGTCGGATATTTTCTCCCACCCGTGCAGCCGGGCATCCTCTTGTCTTACAGTAATGGCATAGGTGTTATTGAAACCAAAAGGCTTGAGCCATTCGACATCAAATCGTTGCCGATACTCCCTTGCTACAATATTGAGCGCTTTGTCCGGATTCGAAAGGACAGGCTTTTTCAGGACAGCAGTCAATCCCGTACCCGTATACTCCGCGTACATGTCTATTTCGCCGTTCACAAGGGCGCCATGACAGATCATGGTGCCTCCGAGATTAAAACGGCGTAACACGGCCAACCCCGTCTTTTCCTCTATGAGCTGCGCCATTAGCTCCCCTAATATGAACTGTTCGGTAAAATTTTTCGATGCGATCACCACTGGCTTAGGTCCCCTATCCCCGTTTGACAGCCCGGATGGGGACAGAGGTCCAAAAGCTGATCCTGACACGTATGCGATGGCGCCACCAATGCCAATTAGGAAGGGAAATGAAAACGCCAAACCTCGAAGCGCTGCCCGCCGTCGGGGCGACAGGTGTCTGTGTTTGCGGGGCTGCACGCTCCACAGCATTGTGGCTATGGAAAAATCCACAATCAAGGCAAGCAGGGCGGCCGGTATGGCGCCAAGGAGGACCAGGTCGTTATTGGCAAGGGCCAGGCCCCGGTTAATGAATTGCCCGAGCCCTCCCGCACCGATAAACGCCGACAGGGTAGCAATCCCTACCCCGGTGACCGCCGCGGTCCTGATACCGGCAACAATGACCGGCAGGGCAAGTGGAATCTTGATCATCCATAGCTGTTGTCGGTTCGTCATTCCGATACCGCGGGCCGCCTCTAAGGAAGCGGGTGAGACTCCCTGAATTCCCGTAAGGGTATTTCTCATAATAGGAAGCAGGGAATAAAGTATAAGTGCTATAATGGCAGGCAATACTCCGATTTTTCCAGTGACCGCAAGGAGGATCGCCAACATTGCCAGGCTCGGGATGGTCTGAAGTATTCCTGTAGCCCCTAATAAAGGGCCACGCAGCCGGGCTACCCGAGAGGCAAGAATTCCCAAGGGTACCCCCAATATTATAGCGGCCCCCGTTGAAACACCGGTGAGCATCAGGTGTTCGCCCGTTCGAAGCCAGAGTTCCGGCAGCCTTTCCAATACAAAATCGTACAGAAATCCGGCTGCCATCAGAGCATCTCCTTGAATGCGGCTAATTGTTTGGAAGGTTTGGAAAACAGCTTGGCAACAAACCGGCTTGCCGGACGTTCATAAACTTCTTTATTTGTGCCTACCTGTTCAAGTTTTCCCTCATGCAGGACAGCAATCCTGTCGCCTAAAACGACCGCTTCAAAGATATCATGCGTAACGAAGACAATGGTCTTTTTCAACCGTTTTTTCAATGACAACAGCTCTTGCTGGAGCGTATCGCGCGTCAGAGCGTCCAAAGCGCCAAAGGGTTCGTCCATGAGGAGATAATCGGGATCTGAAGCAAGTGCCCGGGCCACTCCGACCCGTTGCTGCTGCCCGCCCGAGAGTTCGTCAGGATAGCGATCGGCAAAGGCATACGGATCAAGGTCCATCAGCTCCATAAGTTCGAGGGCTCGTGCGCGACGACGGTCCTTATCCCAGCCGAGAAGTTTCGGAACAATACCGATATTTTGCTCGATGGTCATATGGGGAAACAGACCGATCTCCTGGAAAACATAACCAATCCTTCGGCGCAAAGAGACCGGATCCTGACTGGTCACGTCCTTCCCGCCTACCTCAATCAGACCGCTGGTGGGCTCTATTAGTCTGTTGATCATCTTGAGAGTGGTGGTCTTGCCGCAACCGGACGACCCGAGCAGTACCATGGTCTCTCCCTCATACACCTCTAAGGAGAGGCCTTTCAGTGCGTAAGACCGGCCACCATCAAAGCTTTTCGAAACCTCTTTGAGAAGAATCATTTTGCCTTATTCTTTGCTTTCCCTGCGTCCATGTATAGCTGTATACATGATTAAATATAAAAAAATTTATAGATACCTACCCCATATACAGAATACCAAGCATTTTTCGTAACATATCAGATTTCACAAAAATTTCCATAAAATATACCTAACTCACGTTGTCAGGTTCACGGTTCACCATTCAAGGTTTGTTGCCTTATCTTCATACTGGTCTGTGTTCATAGTTTTTTGACCTTGAACCGTAAACTTGAGCAGTTACAACAGAACTTGCTGTTACCTTTTTTCCTGGGTTCTTCAAACTATTTGACTCTTCCCTGAATTTCTGATAGCTCACCCGCTGTTTCTCCTTTAATGTTTGAGCGTTTTCGTTTAGACTCAATCCATTGAAGCGGTATCATCTTAAAAATGCGGTGTATTCTTACATTGAAAACTTGGTCCTCTGGGCCAGTCGAAGATCCCGCTCCGCGAGGGTCAGAGATAGATGTCTCTGCCTTGGAGTTTTGTGTCTAAAAATACAAATTACAAGCACCAAATTACAAATAAATCTCAAATTCCAATATTCAATGACCAAAACCTTCCAGGACAAGACATCGTTTGGATTTTCGAATTTTGGTCATTGGAATTTGTTTGATATTTGGGGTTTGATATTTGGAATTTCAATAAGTCAATGAAATTCCAATACAGCACACCCCCTCTTGGGATAACCAAAGCCTGGTCCTCTGGGCCAGCATTTTTACTGTTGACGTATACATGGATATTTTCACAACTGAAAAACACTCAGTGGTTCGGCGCTCGGTACGCTCCTTTTGCGATCGTGAGATATTGCCCATTGCCAGGACCACAGACCAGGAAGCATATTTTCCCTGGGAAGTGGCGGAAAAAATGGGAAGCCTGGGCTATTTCGGAATTCAGGCACCACGTGATCTGGGGGGCGCCGGGCTCGACTCTGTAAGTTATGCGATTGTGGTGGAGGAAATCTCCAGGGCAAGCGCAAGTCTGGGGCTTTGTGTGACCGTTCATAACGGTGTAGCCTTATACCCCATACTGGCATTCGGCACGGAAGACCAAAAAAAGAAATGGGTCCCGCCCCTCGCCAGTGGGGAGAAGATCGGGGCCTTTTGTCTCACAGAGCCAAATGCGGGGTCTGACGCAGGGGGCATTGAGTCCACCGCCATTTTCAAGGACGACCATTATATTGTTAATGCAAACAAGGTGTTTGTCACAAACGGGGGTATCGCCGATATCTGTCTTATTTTCTCGCGGACAGACCCGTCCGTCGGCCAAAAGGGGATTAGCGTCATAGTAGCCGAAAGGGGAACACCCGGCTTTGTCGTGGGTGACCTTGAGGATCTCTGCGGTATGAGGGCCAATCCCGTAAGCTCCATCCGGCTCTATGACTGCCACGTATCAAAGGAGAATCTGCTTGGCCGCGAGGGCATGGGTCTAAGGATCGGTTTTGCGGCCCTGGACACCGGGCGGATGGGGATTGCCGCCCAGGCCGTGGGCATCGCACAGGCTGCACTGGACGAGACGTTACTGTACGTCAGGCAGCGACGCCAGTTCGGTGTTCCCATTTATAAGCACCAGGCCATTCAATTGATGGTGGCCGACATGGCCACGGCAGTAGATGCGGCCCGACTCATGGCATACAGGGCTGCAGTGCTTCGGGACCAGGAAAAGCCTTTTTCTCAGGCATCTGCCATGGCCAAGCTGTACGCCTCTGAAGCCGCCTGCAGGGTGACTGATACGGCAGTCCAGATTCACGGCGGATACGGCTACTCCAAATCATACCCTGTGGAACGTTTTTATCGTGATGCCAGGGTGACCCGGATTTATGAAGGGACTTCCGAAGTACACCGTATGGTGATTGCAAGAGGGTTGCTTGGTAAATAGAAATCAAGAGCGAAACCTATGACACATCACATTATAGTCAGCATCAAATCAATTGTAAGCGGGCCACCGGACGGACTTGTTCACCACAGTCAGGAAACCGGTGAAATGAATATCTTTGACCGGCCGGTGCTCGAAGCTGCCCTTCGCATACGGGAGGAAATAGGCGGGTCAATAACCGCCATAACCATGGGACCGGAGGCAGGCAAATATGTACTGTTTGAGGCCATGGCCATGGGGGTTGACAGATCCGTTTTGATCTCCGACCCGGCCCTTGCGGGATCAGACACGTTAGCGACATCAACGGTCCTGGCCGCGGGTGTCAGCAAGCTGCCGCCTGCCGATTTGATACTCTTCGGTATTCGCACATCGGACAGCGACACAGGACATGTGGGGCCCCAGGTCTCGGTGCTTTTAGGCCTACCTTTGATTACAGGGGTCAGGACAATCGGTTTCATGGAGAACGGTCTGAAAGTGGTGCGTATCATAGACGGCTTTGAGGAAAGCTTCGAGGTTTTTTACCCGGCGGTCTTAACCATCCATCCGAAAGAATTTCAACCCCGTGACGCGGGCCTTGCCGGTATTGAGTCGGCCTTTGTTGATGATGAAATTGAGATCTGGGACCTCTCAAGGCTCGGACTTTCCCCGGCTAAAGTCGGAGATCCCTGTGAAGTTTTAAATGGGGAAATGGAGGAACAGGCTGACGAACTGGTCAATCGGCTGGTCGCCTCAGGCCTGATCGGATGAACTTAAGACATAGGTTAAGCGGTTCAACGTTCACGGTTCACGGTTAAAGAGCCCTAACTGTCCGATATCAAAAAAATGATACCTCAATAGAGACGACACATATATTTCACCCAACCTGCCTGCCAAAGTCTTGTACGGCGGACAGGTGGGTGAAAAAGATTAATCTTGGTATTGTGCTGTAAAATGATGGATTTCAATGGATTATAACCTTTGAACCCTGAACCTTGAACCGTTCACTTTAGGTAACATGGAAATAATCGGAAAAGGAGATATCTGGGTATATGGCGATTTGAGGGATCCGCGCCTCTTTGAATTCAGTCTCAGGGTCCTGGGAAAGGCCGGTGAA
>JAFDDR010000016.1 GCA_019310785.1 Deltaproteobacteria bacterium | reverse complement strand
GGTTCCGCACCTCTTCCCTTTTGACCATGGTAAAATCGCTTTCCGTAATGGCAACATTGGTTTCAGAACCCTGACCCACAAACCGGGTATCCACGGACCTTTCAAATTTGATATTTTCCGTCCCGCCTGATTTCTCAAGCGTCCTCACGCCTTCCGCTTCCATCTCCTTATAGATCTTTTCTATTTCACTGAAATCCGCACCATTCAGGGAAACCTTATGGCTTCTCACCATATCAAATGCCCTTGGGGCCGTAAAAAAGCCTAAGGCGGAACCCACACCGGCATTGGGTGGGACCAGAAGCCTGGGTGCGCCTAATTTCTTGGCCAGGCCATAGGCGTGCACCGGCCCTGCCCCGCCAAACGCGGCGACCGTCACGATCTTGGGATTCCCGCCCTTCTCCGCGATATGCGTCTTGGCGGCCGCGGCCATGGTCTCGTTGATCAGGTCATGGATGCCCCACACGGCCTGGATAAACGAAACATCTAAGGGCCTGGCGATCTTTTCCTCTATGCCACGCCGGGCAGCCTCCTTGTCCAGTTTCATTTCACCGCCCAAAAAATAAGGTCCGCATCCGTTATCCCCGGTTCCAAACCTCCCCTGCCATAACAGATGGGGCCCGGATCGGCCCCGGAACTCTCAGGTCCGACCTGTAGGGTTCCCATTTTGCTTACCTTGGCAATACTCCCGCCACCGGCACCGATCTCCATAAGGTCAACTACAGGCACCTGGATTGTCAGGCCGCTCCCCTTCATAAACCTCTGCACCCGCCCCACCTCAAAAGTAGGAACAACGCCTGCCACGCCCCGCTGGATAAGACAGGACTTTGCAGTGGTCCCGCCCATGTCAAAACAGAACATTTCAGGGATATTAAAGAGTTTCCCGTAATACTGGCCCGAGATCACGGCCGCTGTGGGCCCGGACTCGATAATCCTGACCGGGAATTCAGCCGCAGTTTCAACGGAGGTAATTCCACCGCTTGAGAGCATGATAAAGAGCTTGCCGGTGGAGCCGATTGATCCCAATCTTTCCGAAAGCATGGAAAGATATCTCCCGGTCAGGGGCTTTACATAGGCATTGGTCACCGTGGTGCTGGTCCTCTCGTATTCCCTTATTTGGGGCAGGACTTCGTAAGAGATTGAAATGGAGATATCAGGGGCCTGTTCCTGAATGATTTCCTTTATCATAATTTCATGGGCCGGGTTTTCAAAAGAGTTAAGCAGGCAAACGGCAATCGATTCAACCTCCGTTTTGAGTAACCGGTCCACTACTTTTTTTGCTTCTTCGCGATTCAAAGGTTTCAATACGGTACCGTCGCTCCGCACCCTCTCATCAACTTCCAGACGAAATCTCCTGGGAATCAACGGCTTGGGGAACTCTGCAAATATATCATAGGGTGCATAGCGGATCTCCCTGCCTAATTCCAGAACATCCCTGAAACCCTTTGTGGTAATGAGCCCGGTTTTGGCCCCTTTTCTTTCTATAATGGAGTTGATTACCAGTGTCGTGCCATGGATCACCTCATCCAAGTTGGCCATAATATCCGGGGTCTTTGCCTCTAATTCCCTTATACCCTGTTCAACGGCATCCGATGGATCACTTGGCGTGGTCAGGCACTTGTTAATCCTTATTTCACCTGTACGATCATTTAAAAGGACAAAGTCGGTAAAGGTCCCGCCAATATCACAGCCTAAGCGATAAAACTTGTCAGACATGAATAGCTCCAAATTGATTTATCATTTAACCTTTAGCATCGATCATGTGTCATTGAACAATGGACTATGGACATTAAAGGTTGAGTATTGGCAATTGGTTTTCCGTCCTCCTTGCCACGCCGTAGCTCGTAAAAGCGAAGGCGGGTGACCTCTACCCTCCGTCTCCCCGTCCCCCCGTTCCTACGTCCCCCCGTTCCCCTTCTCCTTGAGCGCCACAAGTATCTTCTCGGGGGTGATCGGCAGGTCTTTGATCCTTACACCGACTGCATCATATATGGCATTGGCAATGGCCGGCGCAGTAGGCACGAGCCCCGGCTCTCCCACGCCCTTGGCCCCGTAAGGCCCGTCCTCATCTCCGGGTTCGACCACAACCGGTATAACCGGGATGACGTCCATTGCCGTAAGCATCTGGTAATCACGAAAACCGGGGTTCATACACCGCTGGCCCCAAAGGCATAGGTTTGTGAGAGATTTCCCTTGAATTCCCTGTCTAACATCTCCGTAGGTGGATCATAGAACGCCTCGGCCACTACTACCTTGCTTTCCCCGCTTCCCAGGAGACCTTCTCTCAAGACCTGGCTTACCGGAATTCTGAAGTGGGGGTGATCAGGATCTTTCCTGGGAAAAACCATCCTGTCTCTTATATCCAGGTCCTCGGGATCAGCGATCAGTCCGTAATCCAGATCCGGCTCCACAAAATCGGGGTCCTTACGTTTTTTCCGCTTGAACCCGCCCTTGATGATCTTAGGTATATGTTCAACCGCCATATCAAGGATCTGCCTTTTTGCCTTCTCACAGGCCATAACCGCTGCATTACCGGCCATAAATGTATGACGGCTTGCATGGGTCCCGGCATCCCACAAAGCCAGGGCCGTATCACCGAATGTGAGGGAAATATCCTCAGGCCTGACCCCCAATGCCTCTGCAACAATCTGTGTAATCACAGTGGGAGACCCCTGGCCCTGATCAGTTCCGCTCTCAATCACGTCTACCTGCCCGAATTCATTTACCTTGACCATGATGCCGTGACCGTCCGACCTGGTGACCCTGGCGCCGCCTGCTACGTGAATCAGGGAAGCCATCCCCACGCCCCTCCCGATTTTGGTCCCCTTTTTCTCGCTCCAGTTGAGCTTTTCCTTTACTGCATTGATACATTCCTCAAACCCGCATGAGGTTATTTTCAACCTCATGGGGGTTTCATCACCCGGATGGTTCCGGTTAATCATCCTGAATTCCAAAGGGTCAATACCTGCCGCCTCGGCCAGGGTATCCATGGAGGTCTCCACTGCAAAGGTGGCCTGCGGGTTGCCATAGCCCCTCATTGCCTGGCAGTAGATGTTATTTGTATATACACAAGTTGCCTGGAAAAACACGTTCGGCACCCGGTAGAGAGAAGACATTGGCATTAACATCACAGATGGGGTGGTGGCACCCCAAGAGGTATAGGAGCCATTATCCAGAACCGCTTCCACCTTCCTGAATGTAAGCTTGCCTTCTTTGTCACATCCCTGCTCTATGTCAAAGATTGCAGGCTGTCTCGGCGGCAATGCCCGAAATTCCTCTTCCCTGGTAAATAAAATCTTCACCGGTTTCCGGGTCTTTAATGCTAACTGGATAGAGATAAATTCATATATGTCCGTATCTAATTTGGTCCCGAAACTCCCGCCCACAATTGCATTAACAATCCTTATCCTTTTCCCCTTGAGCCCTATCTGGGCAAAATACTCCGAGATTCTCCCGATGTGTCCGAATATGACATTTGTCTGGTTGTACAGGGTCAGGTTATTATTCTGATCAAATTCCGCAATACAACCGCTGGTTCCCATGCAACACTGGTTCACCCAGGTAGTGCTTACGGTATCCTTTACGGTAAAGTCAGAATCTTTCCGCCCCTGCTCAATATCCCCTGCACTAAATTTCCAGGGCAGCGGCAGGATATTGCTCTTTATGGGCCTTCCCCTCGCGTCCACTTCATGCACAAGTGGCGCGCCTTCCTTCATGGCTTCATAAGGATCAAACACCGCGGGCAGTTCCTCATACTCCACCTCAATCAAACCGCACGCCTCCTCTGCAATCTCGGGACTGATGGCTGCCACAGCCGCAACCTCATCTCTGAACTGGCGAACAACGTCCTTTTTCAGCACTGTTTGATCTTTTAAAAATCCCACCCTCGCGTCAGGGATATCATAACCGGTCAAAACAGCCCTGACGCCCGGAAACTTCTCTGCCTTAGATGTATCAATACTCTTGATTTTTGCATGGGCATACTTGCTGTAGAGTATCTTTCCATAAAGCATCCCCGGACGTTTCATATCATCAATATAAATGGCCCTTCCCGTGACCTTGTCCGCCTCTATAGTCCTTGGAACGCTCTTTCCTACAAACAGATGATCAGACATGGTTTCCTCCCCTAAGTATAGGTATAATTCACGACTGTTGTTAATACCACAATTTGGGTTTTGGTCCTGGTTTAGGCCATTCAAAATCTCAAATCTCAAGTACCAAATTCCAAGTAAATGCCAAATTCCAAATCTCAAATAAGATATCGCATAGGCCAAAATGCTGTGGGTTTTTTTGATAATTGTTTAGAATTTTGAATTTTGGTCATTGTGATTTGTTTGTTATTTGAATTTTGTTATTTGTGAATTCCAATTGTCTTCATTTAGTTTCATCCAACAGTCATGATTTACACAGCCTAAGTATTCCTTCTCTATTTGACCGTTTTCGCGGCCATATCAATGGCCTCAACAATCTGAATATATCCGGTGCAGCGACAGAAGTTACCTGCTATGCTTGTTCTGATCTCATCTTCCGTGGGATCAGGATTGTGGTCTAAAAGGGACTTTGCAGAGATTATCATTCCGGATGTACAAAAGCCGCACTGGACACCATTGTTGTCAAGAAATGCCTGCTGAATGGGATTAAGGGTGCCGTCCTCATTGGCAATCCCCTCAATGGTCGTCACCGACTTCCCCTCTATCTCAAAAATCGGATACAGGCATGAATTAACGGCCTCCCCGTCAACAATAACCGTGCAGGCCCCGCATTCACCTACACCGCACCCTTCCTTGGCGCCAGTCAAATCAAAGTGCTCCCGCAATGTCTTTAAAAGCGTCCATGTCACGAGAACATCAGTGGTTACAGGATCCCCATTCAGGGTAAAAGAAACGGATACTTTTTTCATCTTTATCTCCCAATTTATAGATTGATACGCTCAGCAGCCAGTCTTGCCATTCGGGCAACATATGTTTCTATAATCTCACAGCGATACCACGCCTCACACCTCAGACTGTCCCTTGGAGAACAGCAATCCGGGGATGCTGCAATTTTTCCTGCCTCCGCAAGTACATCATCATTTAAAGGTTTGCCTTTTAAAAACTCCTCGGCCTTATAGGCCCTTACAGGCGTGGGTGCTGCCACGGTCAGGCCGATTCTCGCATCGGAAATCTCATCCCCGTCAGCCAATTTAAGAGCCACTGCAATACCCAGTATCGGAAGATTCATAGCCTTTCTTCTTGAATGCTTCCAGTATGCGCTCCCGAATTGCTCCATTTCGGAGGGTATTTCCAATTCAGCGACGACCTCATCCGCCTTTCGCACGGTTTTATAAGTACCTGTAAAAAACTCGGAAATAGGCACGCTCCGCTTCCCTTCAGGGCTCTCTAACACAACCATTGCATCAAGGACCAGAAGGGGACCGGCAGTGTCTGCTGAAGGGGCCGCATTGCAGATATTCCCGCCAAGCGTGGCAACATTCCTGACCTGGACCGAACCTATTCGGGAGGCTCCTTCATGGAGTGCGGTCAGTTCCTTTTGAACCATGTCCGACTGCTCCAGCATCCTGTGCGTGGTTAATGCCCCGATATGATAACCGCTGTTTTTCTTTATGTATTGTAGATCCTTGAGTCCCCTAAGGGAGATCAGGACATCAGGAGACTTTTTCGTATTTCTGATCTTGACCATAACATCGGTTCCCCCGGCAATCAGGGCAGCCTTTGGGCCATACTCTTTAAGAAGGCTGAATACCTCTTCCAGACTCTCAGGTTTTATGTAATCATATTCAATCATGTCAAACCCCCTAACCCTTTTTCTAATCCCTGTTGTCAAAAACCCGCTTGCTTTTTCTCTCGGATCTTGGAAGTGCCCCATATTCAACTATTTCCACGCTTGCACTCACCAAAACCTGCTTTTTTATCTCTTTGCCTATTTGTCCGCCAAGTTCTGCATCCCGGCCTTGGGAAACTCCATGATCACGCTCCACCTTAAGTGTCATATAGTCCTTTCCATCTTCCTTCCTGTCGAGGATAATCTGGTATTCACTCCCGATACCGTCTATCCCTGATAAAACATGATCTACCTGTCCCGGATAAATATTGACGGCCCTGAAGATGATCATGTCATCGGAACGACCCAGGATACGATCATGCCTCGGGAGAACGGATCCGCACTGGCACTGGCCGGGGATTAATCTTGTAAGATCCCTGGTCCTATAGCGAATAAGGGGCACCCCTTCCTTTTCAAGGGTAGTAACCACCATCTCCCCGGTCTCACCCTCTGGGACCGGTTTCAGGGTCTCAGGGTCTAAGATTTCTAAGATATAATAGTCGGCCCAGTAATGTATCCCCGTATGATAAACACAGTCCAATCCTGTTCCCGGACCGTAAAGCTCGGTCATACCCGGGATATCAAACATATGTTCCAGTCCCAAAAGATCACCGATCCTGTTTCTCATGGCATCGCTTGACCTTTCGGATCCGAAGATCATCTTCTTGAGATGTACCTTATCCCTGATACCCCGGTGGTGTACCTCTTCGGCTAACAACAGTCCCATAGAGGCCGTACAGCACATGACTGTGGTCTTCAAGTCTATTAAAAACTCACATTGCATATCCATATTTCCGGGACCGGCCGGAATGGCCATGGCCCCGAACTCCTCGCACCCCAACTGGAAACTGACGCCCGCGGTCCAGACACCGTACCCAACAGCGATCTGGACCCTGTCTTCGGTAGTCAACTCGGCCATTTCGTAACAACGCGCAAAAAAGTAGGTCCAGTCTTCTATATCTTTTTTCGTGTAACAGAGTATCTTTCTCTTACCGGTAGTGCCGGAAGATGCGTGGATGCGCACCACCTTTTCAAATGGCACGGAAAGAAGGGGGAACGGGTATCCCTCCTGCAAATCCTTGGACGTGGTAAAAGGAAGCTTCTCTAAGTCGTCTAAGGACCTGATACCTTCCGGACCGACTCCCGCCTCATCCAGATTCTTCCGGTAAACGGGAGATCCCTCGTAAGCGTGCTTTACCGTCTTTTGCAGTCCTTTAAGTTGCAGGTCCCTTAATTCATCAAGTGTCGCCACTTTGGGCATAAATGTTTTTGTCATGGTTTGTTGTACCTCTTATAATCTTCAAGAAAAAGATTTTGGGGGTAATCATTTTTAAACTGTATAGGTGCCTTGATAAACATCCGATTCGTGAAAACTCTTTATTCGCTTTATGTTTTGAGTAACTCTTTTTCGTAGCGCAGAGCTTTAGCTGTGCCATCCTGATGCAGGGCTAAAGCCCTGCGCTACACTATGAGATAGAATGCGCACACAAAGGTTACACTCAAAACATTTTCTTAAAACCTACAGTCTTCATGCCTTGCAAAGCAGAAAATGACAAATAGAGAAATTACAACTCGCAACCCGTAACCCGCAACCCGTACTTTATTGTCCCATCCCCGGTATAAATAAGGCAATCTGCGGGAAAATCGTCAAAATAATTATACAGACAACACAGGCCATCAGGAAAAAGCTGACGCTCTTAAAAATAGTACTGAGTTCTATTTCAGGAGCCAGGGCCTTGACCACATATATATTTACGCCCACCGGAGGTGTAATCGCTCCCATTGTCGTTACCATAGTCAGGATAATAGAATACCATATGGGATCAAAACCAAGGGCTATGCCTAATGGAAAGAAGATAGGTATCGTAAGCACCAAAAATCCTAATGAGTCAATAAAACACCCGCCAACAAAGTAGATGAAAAGAACTATCGTCAGAATAATGTAAGGCGACACCTGAAGCGAAGCGGCATAATCTGCTAATTCAAACGGCAACCTGGTAACGGCTAAGAAATGACCAAAAATAATGGCCCCTGTGACAAGGAAAAAAACCATGCAGGAGATTTTGAGCGTGTCCTTTATTGAACTGAGCAGGCCCTTCAAGCTCAGCCTGCCAAACGGGACTGTGACGCAAAGAGTGAAAAAGACACCGACCGCTCCGGCCTCGGTAGGGGTAAACCAGCCGGCATACAGGCCCCCGATAACTAAGACAAAAATAGTGACGGCCTCAATAATCCCGGTGAGGGATTTTATCTTCTCCACAAAACTTGTCTTTGGACCTGCCGGTCCATAGTCGGGTTTGATACGGCAGAGGACAAAAATGGTAAGCACGAATAAAATTCCCAAAAGGACGGCAGGCAATATGCCGGCAAGGAAGAGTTTGATAATGGACTGTTCTGTCTGAAGGCCAATAATAATAAGGACAACGCTGGGCGGCATCACCGTACCCAGGGTGCCGCCGGTGACCACCGTGCCGCTACTCAACATGTTATCATAACCATACTTCTGCATCTGTGGAAGTGCGACTTTACCCATGGTTGCAGCGGTAGCCGTGTTGGAACCACAAATAGCGGCAAAAAGCTCGTCCGCGCCGATTGTGGCGATAGCCAGACCGCCGCGCCAGTGACCAAACCACTTGTATGCTGAGTTGTACAGCCTTTCAGCTATACCGGAGTTGAATGCAATGTAGCCCAAAAAAACGAAAAGGGGTACGACAGTCAGGCCATAACTGGAAAACGTCGTCCAGATGTCGGCCCCAACCATGGTGATGGCCGCTTTGAAAGATACCACATACCAGAACCCGCAGAACCCCACTAAACCCATGGCAAAACCTACGGGCATGCCTAACAGGAATAATACTAAAAGGAGGATGACGATACCGATAATTCCCACTAAAGTCAAACTCACTTTTTATCCTCCTGTTCCGGAACAAAAGATTTCAAAAAATTGATCAAAAAAACCAGGGAGAGTATCACGCAACCAAAGGCCACCCCATAGGTAAAAGGATAATAAATAATCCGGAGGGTTTCCGTGACTTCCCCCGTCTTCCACAGGGTTGTTGCATATTTGGCGATCTGCCAGGCCACAACGGAGAAAAAAACCATGCAGATAAGGTAATTGACGGCATTCAGGATCTTCTGGACTTTTTTGGAGAAGCCCAAAACAACAATATCTACTGCAATGTGGCCCCGTTTGATTTGTGTGTAACCCAGGGCAAAGGCCGTCACAATGGCGCCAAAATATCCCATGAGCTCAAATGTGCCGCTGATGGGAACCCAGACAATACGCATGAATATATTTGCACAGGTCAAAAGGATCATTGCCGCCAAAAAACAACCGGCTATCCAGATGAGCGCCTGGTTCAGGTAGTGGCTGAATTTATCCAGGACCGTCATGTCAGCCCTCCGTTGTCCCTATTTTGGGATCCATTCCCCCTCCACCATCCCCTCCCGCTAAGGGAGGGGAGACGTTAACAGGGAATGGGGAAACAGGATTACTGATGTTTTTTTGCAAATGCCTTTATGTCATTTACAATAGCTTGCGCAGGCAGGCCTTTTGCCTTGTTAGTTTCAATCCATTTTGCAGTAATGGGATCAAGCAAGTTGTCCCATTTGGCCTTTTCCGCCTTGGAGAGTTCAATAACCTCTACGCCTTGATTCTTCTTGGACCAGTCCATGGATTCGATTACATGCTTATCCATATAATCTCCTGTCCATTTACACTGTTCCAACCTCAGATCATCAAAGACCTTCTGGACGTCTTTGGGCAACTTATTCCACGCGTCCATATTCATCACAACGGCAAAGGGATAAACAGGAGTCTGGGTCATGGTCACATACTTGCACAGCTCAGCAAATTTGAAATCCTTCATAACCTCAAGAGATGAGAATAGACCCTTGACCACACCCTTTTGCAGGGCCTCCGGGGTTTGCGGCATGGGCATGCCCACCCGGTTGGCTCCCCAAGCCTTCAGAATCTGAGCGGCACCGCCCGAGGCCCGTATGGGAACGCCTTTAAGATCGCCTAAGTTTCTAATGGGAATTTTAGACATGATATTTGAAGGCGCGGTCGTGAACATGGTCAAGACCTTCACGTTGGCAAAGCCCTTCGGCTTATACTTGTTATAAAGATCCCAGAGTGCAAGGCTACTCACCTCTGAATTGGGCAAGCCAAGGGGAAGAGCGATCGCATTGGTGATCATAAAACGACCGGGCTGGTAGGCCATGCACAGGCAGCCGATATCGGCAGTGCCTGCAATAACACCATCCATCATGCCCTTGGCCTTGACGAGGGTTCCACCCGGAAAGGTTTTGATTGCCACCTTTCCGTTTGTGCGCTTTTCCACCTCTTTTTTCCACCTCTCCATCTGAACGCATGGAAATGTTGGGGCAGGCGGAAAGTTGGCATAATTCAGGCTGATCGGTCCTGCCGTGACAGGAGCAGGGGCCCAGGTAAATGTAAACAGTGTTGCCAGAAAAATTCCTGCTACAATAAATCCAATTTTTCTTCTCATGTCTTAACCCTCCTTATGGGATGAGTGAATAATTTGTTGATAAGACCTCCTGACAATAACCTGTTCTTTCACCCCCTTTCATATCATTTGTAAAAATCCTGGCCCAGAGCACCAAGGTTTGATTTTCCCCAGAGGGGATTTGCTTTGTTGGAATCTCATTGACTTATTGAAATTCCAAATATCAAATTCCAAATATCAAACAAATTCCAATGACCAAAATACGAAAATCCAAACAATGTCTTGTCATAGAAGGTTTTGGCCATTGAATATTGGAAATTGAGATTTATCCTTCGACTTCGCTCAGGATGGTGAGCCTGTCGAACCATTTGTAATTTGGTGCTTGGAATTTATATTTTTAGACACTAATCTCCAAGGCAGAGCCATTTTGTCTCTGACCAAGCCCAAAGAGCGTGGATTTCTATTTTGAACTAAAATATACTCGGTTCCACATATTCTCCGAAGACATCTCTGAACACATTGGCCATTTCCCCAACAGTCGCATAAGCCTTGCAGCAATCCACGAGATAGGGCATTACATTTGTCTTTTCCCTTGCCGCCTTTTCAAGCCCCTTAAGGGATTCGTTTACCGCCTTATTGTCCCTGTCCCTTTTCAGTTCCTTTAGCCTGTCAATTTGCAATTGTGCCCATCCTTCATTATATTCATGGAGTTCCACCTCCATGTCAACACCCTCTGTGTATTTGTTTACACCCACTTTTATGACTTTACCCTCCTGGACCTTTTTCTCAAACTCGTAGGCCTGCCTGGACACTTCACTCTGGACATATCCCGAAGAAACCGCTTCTACCATACCCCCGACCTTTTCTACCTTTTCCATCTCTTCTAAGATCTTATCTTCCATCTCCTTGGTTAGGGTTTCCATGAAGTATGAACCGGCCAAAGGGTCTACCGTGTCCCTTAGTCCGATCTCATCCATGAGGATCTGAAAGGTCCGCAGCGACAGGAGCGCAGCCCTTTCCGTGGGAATGGTATATGCCTCGTCAAATGAACACAGGGCCGTGGTCTGTGCCCCGGACAGGGCCGCTGCAAGGGCATAGTAAGAACCGCGCATGATGTTATTTTCCGGCTGCTGCTTTGTCATGCCGGACCCGCCCCCGCCGAAAATGCCCCTTAAAAAGAGCGCCTTTTTATTCTGAACGTCGTATCTTTCCCTGAGAAGCCTGGCCCAAAGTTTTCTGGCCGCCCGGAACTTAGCCACTGTCTCCCATAGGTTGCCGTATATGTTCAGGTTGAAAGAAAACCTCCCCACAAAATCTTCTGCCTTATATCCGCGCTCCACCACATTGTCAATGTAAGCAAAGGCAATCATCAGGGCATAGGAAATTTCCTGGGCCGGTGTACATCCGGACTCCCTGATATGGTACCCTGCCACGGAAACCGGATTGCACCTGGGCAGTTCCTTCATGGCATACTCAATAGTATCACCGATAAGTCTCACCGCCGGTTCCACCGGATATATCCAGGCACCCCGTCCGACGATTTCCTTGATGATATCATTCTGAGGGGTGGCAGATATCTCGGTCTTTTTGTACCCGAATTTTTCCGCAACCGCCTCGTACATGGCCAACATAACCGAGGCCACTGCATTGATTGTCAGCCCGCTCCCGATGCGGTTGAGCTGGATATCCTTGAACGCCATTTCAAAATCTCTCAATGAATCAATGGCCATGCCCACCCTTCCCACTTCTCCTTCCGCCATGGGGTCATCGGAATCATAGCCCATCTGCGTGGGCAGATCAAAGGCCACATTGAGTCCGGTTTGTCCATGAGAGATCATGAGTTTGAACCGCTCGTTGGTCTCTTCGGGCGTGCCGAACCCCGTGTACTGACGGGTCGTCCAGTTTCTGCTCCTGAAGCCTAAAGGGTGAATGCCCCTTGTAAAAGGGAATTCGCCCGGGTCCGCAAGGTCCTTTTGGTAATCAAAACCCACACGGTCAAGGTCCTCGGGCGTATAAACGGGCTTGACCTTTATGCCCGACTGCAGAATGACCTCCTCAATGGCGTCCTTTTCATTTTTTATATAAGTGGCTACTCCCATGGCTTTTACTTATCTCCTCAATGTGTCATCTTAATGTTTTTTCTCTGAACTCTCAATAGCGACAGATGAAAATCGCTCGGAGTAAGGTTCGATGCTAAAGGTTCAAGGTCCTTGATCCCCTGGGCCTTTCGCCTCTCGACCAAATCCCGGTCAACCAAGAGTCCCGCAAAGGTTTGCGATCTATTTAGCAACATTTTCCCCAATAAACTCGACAATTTTATCAAAATGGGTCCCGCCCGGAAAAATTCCGCTCACGCCCATCTCTTTAAGTACCGGAATATCCTTGTTGGGAATTACGCCGCCCACAAGCACAAGCTTGTCTCCGATATCTTTATCTTTTAGTATGCCCATCAATTTCCTGCAAATGGGAATATGGGCCCCGGACATGATGGACAGGCCGATAACATCCACATCTTCCTGAATGGCCTGGTTCACTATGCTTGGCACTGTCTGATGCAGACCGGTGTACACTACTTCCATTCCGGCCTCCCGCATGGCGTGAGCCACCACCTTTGCCCCCCTGTCGTGACCGTCCAATCCCGGTTTGGCGAGAAGCGCCCTTATTTTTCTTTCTGCCATATCTTTATATAACCTCGTAAAAAGCCGCTCTGCGCCTTTTTACTCGGCGGAGGAGGGCTACCCCTCCCCCGCCATTTGAAGTGAATTCAAATGGTTCCACTCTCACCGAGGCGTAGGCTCTACGAGCCGGAGGCCCACCCTCCCGCTGTGCGGGATTGATGGACTTTTTGCAAGTCCATCAACTCTTATACTCTTAAAATTCTATTCCTTATTCCATGTTTTGCACGTCAAATTCATCGAGCACAACAGCCTGTCCCCTCAGGATATGCTCTCTTACCAGTCTTTCCACCCCGTCCGCATCCCTTTCCCTGATAGACTGAAGCATCAGCCTGTGGTCGTTGTTGCTTATCATAGCCATTTTTTCCATCTTAAGGATCACCTGCCTGAAGCGGAAAATCTGGTCTTTGAGGTCATTGATCATCTTGATCAGCCTTGAACTGCGGCTCAGGGCATAGAGGAGATCGTGGAATTCCGTATTTATGCGCGGCAGTTCATCCATGTCTTTGTGATCCAGGCATTGCTGGTATTCGCTTATCTTTTCTTCTAAGGGTTTGAGTTCTTCTTGACGGTGCTTTATGGCCGCCAGCCTTGCAGCATAACTTTCAAGGACACCCCGGATACCAAAAGTCTCTTCGATATCAGCCCGGTTGAGCCCCTTTACAAAAAAACCACCTGTGGGATTCTGGCGCAGCAGACTCTCCCTTTCCAGCTTATGTATCGCTTCTCTCACCGGAGTTCGGCTGATACCTAATGCCTCGGCCACGCGGCTTTCGACTACACGGCTCCCCGGGTCCAATTCTCCCCTTACTATTGCCTGCTTCAGGTTCTCATACACATACTGGCCTAATGATTTTCTTGCAGGCAATGCGTCTAACGCCTTGAAATCAAAATTTTGTGTGTCCGGTTGTCCCATCATTCCGACCATTTCATACTTTTATGCGTTCACAGGTTCAGGGTTCAGGATTACGAAAATTTTATCGAAGGTACTGCCTGGCAATAGTTGTCTGCAATACCTCATGAGTTCCCCCACCGTAAAGTAGAAAGCGATTATCCCTGTAATACCTCTGAACATTGTATTCCATGGAATAGCCATAGGCCCCGTAGATCCTCATGGCCTCATCACACGCACTGCAGGCGGATTCAACCGTGAAATATTTGGCCATGGACGCCTCATTTAGACACGACACCTTGTTATCTATCAGATGAGTAACCTTGTAGGACATCAGGTTGCCGGCCTCAAGATTAACCGCCATATTTGCAATTTTTGCCTGGATGAGCTGGTATTTTCCTATCGGCTTTCCGAATTGCACCCTCTCTTTACAATACTTGATGGAATCGTCCATTGCAGCCCGATGCAACCCAATGGCAAGGCAGGCCGTCATGATCCTAATCTCGGCAAGGATGGTCAATAACACATCCAGACCTCGCCCCAATTCTCCAAGCATGTATTCATCAGGGACATGACAATTGTTAAAATAGATCTCTGACAATGATGAGGTCCTCGTACCGAGGGTATCGAATTTTTTGCTGTGGGAAAACCCGGGAGTATCACTCGGCATAAAGAAAAACATGAGGCCTCTTAATCCCTTGTTTGGATCAGTCTGACACAGGACCGTGTGGAAATGACCATAAGGGCCACTTGTGGACCACGTTTTCATGCCGTTAATAACCCACCCGCCTTCGGCCTTTGTAGCTAAGGTCCTCACCGCGCCGAGATCAGATCCGGCCTCCGGTTCCGTCAGTTGGAAGGCCCCTATCATTTCACCTCTCATTGCGGGCCGAAGGTAATCCTCGTGCATTTTCTTTGTACCATAGAGATACAACCCATTTGTAGCCATGAGACATTGCATGGCCGTGGTGGCGGCCAGGCTCAGAAGCCCCCTTGCCAGTTCCTCCATAGCAATGCAGTAAAGAGTCGTGGTTCCGCCTGATCCCCCTGCTTTTTTGGGATACCTTATGCCTAAGACACCCATATCGGCAAGTTTTTTGAAAAGGTCAAATGGAAAATCACCCTTATCATCAATTTCCCTGGCAACGGGAATGACTTCCTGGTCCACAAACCCGGCCATAACCTTTCTGTGAAGTTTTTCGATATCTGAACGCAACATTATATCCCCCTATTTTCCCCTGCCACTTCTAATCGCCCTGTCAAATTCCGGTACGACCTCGTGAAGATCACCCACGATTCCCCAGTCCGCCACATCAAAAATAGGGGCGGTTTTATCCTTGTTGATAGCAATGATATATCTCGATCCTAACATACCGGCCCTGTGCTGTATGGCGCCGGATATTCCGCATGCAATATATATCTCCGGCCTCACGGTCTGGCCGGTCTGACCAACCTGCCTTTCAACGGGTATCCATCCTTCTTCCACTATTATCCTTGTGCCGGCCACTTCACCTCCCATGACCTGCGCAAGGGAAAACAGGGCCTTCATCCCCTCCCTGGAACCTACACCCCTGCCACCGGCCACAATGATCTTAGCATCGTTCAGGCTAACCGACTTTTTTTTCTCTCTGACCTTCTCTAAAATCTTAGCTGCAATCTCCTTTTCTGTGATAGAAACCTTATGTTTGATCGTATTTCCCTTCTTCCCACGTCTTGGAATTACTTCCATAACCCCGGGCCGTACCGTCGCCATCTGGGGACGTGAGTAGCGATTGGCAATGGTGGCCATAACGTTCCCGCCAAAGGCAGGTCTGGTTTGAAGAAGTATCCCTTCTTCCGGATCAATGGCCAACTCCGTGCAGTCTGCAGTAAGCCCCACGCCTGCCCTGCGCGACAAACGGGGCGCCAGGTCACGGCCCATATGGGTTGCGCCCATAAGCAGGATATTCGGCTTTTGTTCTTGAACCAGTTCGTGGATAACCTTTGTATATGCAATTGTTCGGTAATCCTTGAGTGCCTTGTGCTCGGCAAGGTACACATTGTCTGCTCCATAGCCTATAAGCCTCTTGGAAAGCTTTGCGACCTGGTACCCCAACAGCACGGCGGAAACATCCTGATTCAGCTCACCGGCAAGTTCCTGGGCCTTGCCTAACAACTCCAGGGAGACATGGCTCAATTTTCCGTCTCTCTGCTCAGCAAAGACCCAGACGCCTTTCCTGTCGCTGAAATCGGGAATTGCCTTAGGCTCCATATCCGTTTGTATAGCCTTTTCCTTGCATACCTCGATACATGCGCCGCAAGAAGTACAATGTTTCAGAATATGGGCCTTTCCATCTTTCATCTCTATGGCGCCGTAGGGACATGCCTTTTGGCAACGCTTGCAGCCACTGCAAAGATCAATTTCAATCCATACACTCATGTTTATGTCTCCAAGTTATTTTGTTACGTTCTGTTTAATCATTTACGAACTGAGATACAGTTTGGGAACCGGGTACAGGCATAACCCTTGGGCTAATGAAATCACAAATAACAAACCACAAACTT
This sequence comes from Deltaproteobacteria bacterium, assembly GCA_019310785.1. GTDB lineage: Bacteria > Desulfobacterota > DSM-4660 > Desulfatiglandales > Desulfatiglandaceae > JAIOSR01. The sequence continues at coordinate 11,436 of JAFDDR010000016.1, read as the reverse complement.
CAAATAAATTCCAAATTACAATATCAAAATGCAACACTATTTGGGTCATTTGTATTTGAGATTTGGATATTGTCCTTCGACTTCGCTCAGGATGGTGAGCATGTCGAATCACTTGTGATTTGGAGCTTGTGATTTGGGATTTAGGCCCCAAAATTGCAATATCTTAGTTGTTAATTTGTTTAGCCTGACGTCTGTGACCCTCCTCCGTCCCTCCGTCCCCCGCTATATCAGCCTATTCTCTTTCAATTTGCCGATCAAATCACCCACTACCTCTTTGACATTCCCCTCTAACATCTCTCCCTGTCTTTTGAACTTTGGAGCAAAGGTCTTGACCACGTGAGTCAAAGATCCTTCCAAGCCTAATTCGCTTGCCTGTGCCCCAATATCGGCCGCATTCCATACCTTTATGCGCGCCTTTTCCCTGCATGCGTCAATCAATCCGGAAACCACGGGATATCGAGGCTGATTCAATTCTCCAATAACGGTTAACATGGCAGGAAGAGTACACTGAATCCGTTCAAATCCATCCTCGAGCCGCCTCCTGACGACCATGGTTTTTTTCTTGATCTCTTCAATCTCGAAAACATATGAAACCTGGGAGATTCCTAAGTACTCGGCCACCTGTGGGCCGATCTGGGCGGTGTCTCCGTCAATGGCCTGGCGTCCGCAAAGGATCAGGTCATACTTGCCTATCTTTTCTATGGCCTTTCCCAATGTAAAAGAAGTGGCCCAGGTATCCGCGCCTGAAAAGGCCATATCACAAAGAAGAATCCCTTCATCCGCGCCCATGCCCATGGCCTCGGATATGGCGTCAATGGCCTGGGGAGGTCCCATGGAAACCGCCGTTACCTTTCCCTTGGCGGCTTCCTTCAGTCTTACCGCCGCCTCGAGGGCATGGCGATCATCCGGATTGATGATACTTTCCACGCCTTGCCTGATAAGACTCCCGGTCTTCGGGTCCAATTTGACGTCCGTGGTATCGGGAACCTGCTTGACTAAGACTATGATATTCATTGCATACACTCCATTTTGGATAACCGTGGTAATACATACAAAGGCGATTCAAACTATTTAGGCATGATTAGGGACGGAGGAATGGGGGAACGAGGGACGGAAAAGAATTCATAATGTTCCTTCCTCCGTCCCCTCGTTCCTGCGTACCTTCATATAACCTTATTCTCTTTCAAACGCCCCAGATCTTCTTCCGAGTACCCCAACTTCCCGTATATCTCATGGTTATGCTCCCCGAACCGGGGCGGAAAGGAAAGCTTACGACCAAGCCCTTCGAGATACGGCGTCATATTGGGCGGCGGCGGCAGGGTGATTTCGGTATTTGTCTTCGGATCCTTTGAGTATAGAAGCCTTCGTTCGACAAGTGGATCGGCAATTACCTCGGTAATGGTCTTTATCTTGCTTATGGGAAGCGTGAGGGAGTTAAACAGGTCAATCAGTTCCTCGGAAGTATAATTTTTGGTGATTTCATTGATAGCGAGGTTCAAATTCTCCACGTCCTTTATGCGCCCTGCGTTTTTCTCATACTCCGTCTTATCAAGGGATTTAAACATGTCCTGGGATACCATTGTTTTCCACTGGCGGTCATTACCCACTGCCGTGTACACAAACCCGTTGCTCGTTTTATAGACGGAAACCGGGCAGAAAAACTCGTGGGTATTTCCCCTTCGGGTGACTTTCTTGTTTAGGAGGGTGGAAAGTGTGATTGGAACCGTCATCCATGATACCGAGGACTCAAACATGGACATGTTTATGCAGGAACCCTCTCCGGTGGCCTCGCGTTTGTAAAGGGCCTTCATCAAGAGCCCGTAGGAATGCTCGCTGGTACCCATATCGGGAAGCGGAATGCCCACTACTTGCGGGTCTCCGTCGGCCTCTCCGGTCAGTTCCATCATGCCGGACCTCGCCTGAAGTATGGGATCATAGGCAGGCTCATTACTGTCCGGTCCGAAACCGGTGACCCCAAGCCATATGATATCCGGTTTCAGGCCCTTGAGCTTCTCATAAGAAATCCCTAATTTTTCGTAATTACGCGGAAGCTGATTGGTTGCAAAGACATCCACCTTCAACTCTTTAATGAGAGAATGAAATATCTTCTGGCCTTCGGGATCACCGAGATTCAGGGTGAGTCCCTTTTTTCCTGAATTGATACACAAATAATAGGCGTTCATCCTCTCTTCTTTCAGGACATTGTCCCCTATCATCCGGTTCGGGTCCCCGTAAACAGGATGCTCCAACCTGATGACCTGCATGCCGTCGTGTGCCAATCTGTAAGTCAAGTAGGGCAAAACAGTTGCCTGTTCAAGCGATAATATGGTGATTTTTTTTAAGAAATCCATGGAGTTCCTCCTTTCTGGCCGGAGGCCGTATATAAGGGATAAGGTATGGTCTGGGGGATGGTTAAAGTGTAGCCACAAAATAACTATATTCGTACTTTTGTGTACTGTATACAATTGGCCATGTCAAGGGGTTTTTCTGCGTCTTTTGTGCTGTTTTTTCTGATATATCTCAACTGCCCGGTTATGCTCTGAAAGGGTTTTCGAAAAACAATGGCTCCCATCGTTCTTTGACACAAAATACAGAAAATCGGTCTTTGCCGGATATAAAACGGCCTTGATAGCTTCCCGGCCGGGATTTGCTATTGGTCCCGGAGGAAGCCCCCGAATGACATATGTGTTATACGGTGTGTGTTCCTTCAGGTGTTTTCTTTTTAAATTTCCGTCAAAGCCTTTGAGCCCATATATCACCGTGGGATCACTTTCAAGGCGCATCCTCTTATTCAAGCGATTTAAAAAAACGCTTGCAATAAGGGGCCTCTCTTTGCCCAGGCCGGTCTCCTTTTCTACAATAGATGCAAGGGTGACCACCTTTTCCATGGTCATGCCTGACTGTTCTGCCTTTTCCTGGGATTGGGAATAAACCTCCTTAAAGCGCCTTACCATCACATCTATAACCGATATGGAGGTCAGGCCCCGTCCAAAATGGTAGGTGTCCGGATAAAGGTACCCCTCCAGACCCGGACCGGATATGCCGTAACGTCTTGCGATATCCGGGTCACACGTAAGCGCAAAGAATTCATCCCTATTCACAAGGCCCTTTTTCTCCAACAGGTCTCCAATCTGTTTTACGGTAAAACCTTCCGGGATGGTCACGGGGTGAGTGATAATCGCCCCTCTACTTAAGATACGCAGGAGTTTGAGAGGCGCCATGCCGGCATTCAAACGGTACTCCCCTGCCTTTATGTTTCTGCTGTATCCCATGACCCTTGCCCAGAGAAGAAAAAGGGGTTTGTTATTGATAATTTCCCTGCTCTTAAGCTCACCCGCCACCTCCTTCAGGTTCGAGCCCTGGCGCACGAAAAATACCTGATCAGTTCCTCCCTCTTTGGCCGGGTTCATTAGATAGAAGCCAAAGCCAACGGACAGGAATACCCCGACCAGAAAACAAAGACCAAGGACAAAAAGAACTATTCTTTTTCGCGATAAACCAGCTAACATTGCTTAACAATTCCTTCTAAAAATCCCTATTCACCCTACCCCGACCTTCCATCCTGTTGCCCCTGCCCCTGCGGCGGTTCAATCGTACTTAATGGTAGGGACAACAATTCGTTTTTATATGTTACATTTCAGCATAGATCAAGCTTAAGACTATTCCCGATTTCCATTTGCAATCCGGGGGAAAGAGCCCTGAGCAGCAACAAAATCCTTTCATTTCATACCAAAATAGGTTTATTATGCCACAAAGTTGATTTTCTTGCTTAATTAAATGAATTACTGTTGAGTTTTGTTAGAATTTTTTCTAAGGTAGTCTTGGAAGTTTTATTAGGCAATCTTATTTAGTGCAATCGTTCATTATAGGACCTTAACGAAAATCCAAATTGAATATGGAGGAAAAAAGATTATGGCAAGAAAAAAATTAAACGCGATGTTTTTTATCTTAATCAGCTTCCTGTTGGCCGGTTGTGCGGCACAGCAGGTGCAAACTCAGGCCCCTTTTAGCCCTCACAAATTCAAAACCGATCAGTATCAACCCAAAGTAGACAATTTCATCATCATTTTTGACGCTTCCACGTCCATGATGGATAAATACAATGGACAGAGGAAACTGGATTATGCCAGGGATATTGTAAGCCGTATGAACCGGACAATTCCGGATTTCAAATTTGCAGGTGCACTCCGTACCTTTGGCCAGGGCAAATGCCTGCCAGGTGACAGCACATCCAAAATCTACGGGCTCACAGCATATTCGGAGGAGGGTCTGGAACAGGCATTGAATAAAATAAAATGCGTGGGCGGCATCACCCCCATGGGAACCGCTCTTGATGCCGCAACAGGAGATCTTAAACAAGCACAGGGCAAAATTGCCGCCATTATAGTCGGTGACGGAAAAGATACGGGCACTTCTCCTGTTGCGGCCGCGGAGAAGATGAAAAAGCAATTTGGTGACAGGCTCTGCATCTACACGGTCTTAATCGGCAATGATCCCGGAGGCAAGGCCAACATGGAACAGATTGCCAAGGCCGGTCAGTGCGGGTTTTCCGCAAACGCGGATAAGATCACCTCAAGCGGGGACATGGCAAATTTTGTGGAAAAGGTCTTTCTGACAAAGGTCCCCAAAAAGGCAGAGGCACCCCCGCCGGCAGCGCCACCTGCCCCGGCCAAGCCCAAAGACGCGGACGGAGACGGAATCTTTGACGATGCCGACGGATGCCCAAATACACCTGTCGGAGCCCGGGTGGACAGGAATGGCTGCTGGATACTCCCGACCGTCCTTTTTGATACTGACAAATCGAATATTGATGACTTTTATCATCTTGCTCTCTACGAGGTAGCTGTCGTAATGAAAAAAAATCCTGACCTGAAGATGCAGTTTCAGGGCCATACGGACAGCAGGGGTGGAACTAAACACAACCAGGTACTTTCCGAGAATCGGGCAAAGATAGTCATGGAATATCTCATAAAAAAGGGGATTGGCAGGGAACGGTTTTCTACCATAGGTTACGCCTCTACCAGTCCTGTAGCCTCCAACTTGACTGACGAGGGGATGACCAAAAACCGGAGAACGGAATTGGTACCGTCACGGTATTAAATCCGGAAAGACAAGATCCTGATGTATAGTGATGGGGACGGCAAAACTGTTGCCTGTCCCCATTACTATTTCGGGGGAGTGCAAAAAATGAATTTTCGTAATATTTTAGCTGTGTGACAAATTGAGTAATATTGCAACTTCACCGCAAGGGTGAGGTGGCCAGGTTTAGATATTGCCTTGAAAATGCCTCACCCTTGCAAAGAGCTAAAGTATGACCTATTTTCAATATGGGCCAGGTCAGGCTTTGGTCCCCCATTCTTTTCTCAATATTTACCTGACGGAGGAAATCTCATGCAACCAGCTATTGATCAACTTGGCATTTTCATCACCACATACGGGTTAAAGATAATCGGCGCGATTATAATCCTTATTCTCGGGCGCATTGCAGCCGGTATCGGGAGCGGGATAGTAAAAAGAGCACTGGAGAGGTCAAGAACAGATACGGCAATAATTTCATTTGTTGGAAGTCTGACTTATATCCTTATCCTGACCTTTGCCATTCTTGCTGCCCTGGCAAAATTCGGGATTCAGACCGCATCGTTTGTGGCCATATTGGGTGCGGCCGGTTTTGCCATTGGTTTTGCCCTTCAGGGGTCTTTAGCCAATTTTGCAGCCGGTGTGCTGATTCTTGTGCTCCGGCCTTACAGGGTAGGGGATGTCATCCAAGCCGCCGGTGAGCTTGGCAAGGTTAAGGATATCCAGCTATTCACTACCGTGCTCGCCACACCCGACAACATCAAAATTATGGTCCCAAACGGCAAACTCTTCGGGGATGTTATCAGGAATATATGATACGCGGAGGGTGGACCTCGTAATAGGCATCGGTTACAGTTCTTCCATTCAGAAGGCATACGAGGTAATAAGTAAGGTAATAAGCGAAGATAAAAGGGTGCTTTCCGACCCGACCGTGCAGATAGCCGTTTCAGAATTAGCCGATTCCAGTGTAAACTTAGTGGTCCGACCCTGGGTAAACAAGGATGATTACTGGGATGTGAAATTTGACCTCACACGCAATATCAAGGAAGCACTTGATGAAAATGGCATTGAAATACCTTTCCCGCAACATGCAGTACACATGATACCATCGGAGCAGTAAAAATGAAACCGTCAAATTACACTGAATCATCAGGTTCTTCAAAAATAACCTGAAAGGAAGGAGAAATGATATGGCATCACATAAAAAATACTTCATAACTCTGCTCCTGATTGCGTTTTTCTCCCTACAGGCTCCCTTGTCTCGTGCAGGGTTCGGTGACTTTGTCAAGGGCTTAAAGGAAGCAGTAGGAATAGGCGGGGACCTTTCCGAAAGCAAGATCATTGAAGGTATTAAGGAGGCCCTCGAAATAGGCACGGATAATGCCGTAAAATTTGTGTCCAAGGCCGACGGATATTACAAAAACCCCAAGATAAAAATCCCGTTGCCAGGCGCAGTCCAGAAAGTGGAAAAGGTACTAAGGGCAGTGGGTTATGGTGAAAAAGTCGACGCATTTGAAATGAGCATGAACCGGGCCGCAGAAAAGGCGGCCCCCGAGGCAAAGGCCCTTTTCTGGGATACCATAAAAAAGATGTCCTTTACTGATGCCCGTAAGATTCTCGATGGACGGGAAAATGAAGCAACCCTCTATTTTGAGGAAAAAACGCGGGACCGGCTCGCCGAGACCTTCAGCCCTATTGTACACAAAACCATGTCCACGGTGGGCGTTACGCGCTACTACCAGGAACTTGATGCAAAGGTGCGCAGCATCCCTTTCGCTGACAGGATAAGTTTCGATCTTGATAAGTATGTGACGGACAAGGGGCTGAACGGATTGTTCTTGATGTTGGCTGAAGAGGAACGCAAAATCCGTGAAGATCCCGCCGCAAGGGTGACGGATTTACTCAAGGAGGTATTTGGAAAGTAAATCCTTTGTAGTTACATCCTGCTTAAAAATAGCGAAACTGTTACCGGAGGTGAATTATGAAAAAGGCGATTAAATGGACGGCGATTATTGGCGGGGGTTTCATAGTACTGGTCATTGCGGCCCTCCTTATCATCCCCATGTTTGTAGACATCCAGAAATACAAGCCCGAAATCGAAAAAAAGGTGGCTGAGGCCACGGGACGTCCTTTCAACCTGGGCGGGGACCTCAGCCTTTCACTTTTTCCCTGGGCAGGCATCTCGCTTTCCGATCTCCACTTAGGCAATCCCTCAGGCTTTACGGAAAAGGATTTCGTAACAATAAAATCCTTCGAGGTGCGTATAAAACTTTTACCTCTTATCTCAAAAGACATACAGGTCAAGCGCTTCATATTGAAAGGACCCCGCATCGTCCTTGAAAGGCTTAAGGACGGCAAAGGGAACTGGGAGGGAATCGGAAAACAATCAGGCAAGCCGGCCCCCACGCCCGCAAAAGAGGTGAAACGACCGTCAAAGAAAAAGCCCGGAATGGGCCTTCCCATCAAGTCGCTTGCCGTAGGTGAATTCGCCATCACAGAGGGTAATGTCCTGTGGATCGACCAGGCGAAAGGGGAACGCAAAGAGGTCTCGGACATAACCCTCCGTCTCAAGGATGTCTCTTTTGACCGTCCCATTCATTTAGCCCTTTCGGCCAATTTAGACGGAAAACCCCTCTCCTTAGAGGGCACGGTAGGGCCGCTGGGAAAGGAACCGGGCAAAGGGATTATTCCCTTAGATATTGTAATAAAGGTCCTGAAGCAACTAAACATAAGCCTGAAGGGCAAACTGACGGATCCCGCTGACAAACTTCGGTTTGACTTGGCCCTAAAGGTCTCTCCTTTCTCGCCTCGGAAACTCATGGAAGCCCTGGGACAGCCCTTCCCAGTGAAAACGACCGACCCAAAGGCATTGAACAGCGTGGCCCTCAAACTCAACCTGAAGGGAGACCCACAAAATATATCGGCCTCGGACGGTGTCCTGGACTTGGATGACTCAAAGCTGACTTTTTCGGTCAGGGCCAAGGAATTTTCAAAGCCGGACGTGAAGTTCGACCTCAATCTCGATAAAATCGACGTGGATCGCTACCTGCCGCCGCCAAGCGAGAAGAAGCCTGAACAGGCAGAAAAGAAGGCCGCGGCCCCTGCGCCTGAGAAAAAGAAGACCGATTATACCCCGCTCAGGAAACTCGTCTTGGAGGGGACCATAAAGGCAGGAGAGATCAAGGCGCATGGCGCTAAAATCCAGAACATCAACATGAAAATCACCGGCAAAAACGGCCTTTTTCGTTTAGATCCCCTGGCCCTCAATCTGTATCAGGGTGACATGTCGTCTAAGGGGACCTTTGACGTGCGCCAGGATATCCCCAAAAGCAATATGGAACTCCGTATAAAGCAGGTCCAGGTCGGCCCCTTGCTCCGGGACCTTATGAAAAAGGACTTCATAGAGGGGACAGTCAAGGCCGACGTGGACATCCGCATGGCGGGCGATGATGCCGACAGGATCAAGCGCACCCTCAATGGCAAGGGGGATTTACTCTTTAATGACGGGGCTATCGTGGGCATAGACTTGGCCGGAATGGTCAGAAACGTAAAAGCCACTTTCGGTTTAGCTGAAAAGGGGGCAAAAAAACCCAGGACCGATTTTTCCGAGCTTCATGCGCCTTTTACCATCAAAAATGGCCTGGTTCACACCCCCCAAACATCCATGAAGTCTCCTTTATTCAGGGTGTTGGTAGCGGGGGATGCCCATCTGGTCAAAGAAAGCCTGGACTTCAGGGTAGAGCCGAAAGTCGTGACCACCATCAAGGGACAGGGAGACACAAAGCAGCGTTCCGGTATCATGGTACCCGTTCTAATCAGCGGGACGTTCTCCGAGCCCAAGTTCCGGCCGGATCTCGAGGGGATGTTGAAAAAAGGCATTGAAGAGGGAATCAGTGACCCGTCTAAATTAAAGGATATATTTAAGAGCGGGGGCAAGGAAAAGGGTGAGTCCAAAGACTCAAAGGAAGAAGTCAAGGGCTTACTAAAAGGCCTTTTCGGCAAGTGATTGAAGAATGGAAAAAGCATTCAACATAAAAAGCATCATTGATTTTGTCACCCATGGCATTTGGCGGATCCGTTTGGGCACACTGCCTCGCAACAAGTCGTTTCTTCTCAAACAGCTCAGGATCATTATTTTGGCATTTCGAGGCTTTGCCGAGGACAAATGCTACCTCAGGGCATCGGCCCTGACCTTTTATTCCCTGCTTTCCGTAGTTCCTGCGGCAGCCCTGGCCTTTGGGGTGGCAAAGGGGTTTGGCCTTCAAAAGCTCCTTGAAAAGGAACTTATTGAAAATTTAAAGGGTCAGGAAGAGGTCGTTAACCAGATTATCAATTTTGCCAATTCAATGCTGGATGAGACAAGGGGTGGCCTGATCGCGGGTATAGGCGTGGTATTGCTTTTCTGGCTCATCATAAAACTGTTGGGGAATATTGAGGAGTCGTTTAACAATATCTGGGGAATAAAACATGCACGGACATACGGCCGGAAACTGAGCGACTATCTTTCAGTAATGCTCATCTGCCCGGTTTTGCTGATCCTTTCTGGTAGTATCACGGTATTCATCACAACCCGGATTGAACAGATTACACAGAAAATCGATCTGTTAGGCCCTATAAGCCCCCTTATTTCTTTGCTCTTAAAGTCCATCCCATTGTGCGTGATCTGGCTCCTGTTCACGTTTGTCTATATTTTTATGCCCAATACAAAGGTTCGCTTTCGCGCTGGTCTTTTGGGGGGCATCATCGCAGGCGTGACTTACCAGATTGTTCAATGGGGCTACATAACCTTTCAGATCGGCGTATCAAAATACGGGGCCATTTACGGAAGTTTTGCCGCACTGCCGCTGTTCTTATTCTGGCTCCAGATCAGCTGGCTCATAGTCCTTTTTGGGGCCGAGATTTCTTTTGCATTCCAGAATGTGGATACATATGAATTTGAGCCGGATTGCCTTCGGGTGAAGCCATCCTTTAAAAGGTTACTGGCTTTGCGAATAGCGCACTCGTGTATTAAGAACTTTTCCAATGGAGACAACCCCCAAAGCGCAGAACAGATCTCTCATACCCTGGAGACCCCCATCAGACTTGTCAACCAGATCCTTTTTGAGTTAGTGCAGTGCCAGGTATTAACCGAGGCCAGAGAGACGAGCGAGAGCGAAGCGGTGTTTCTGCCTGCCATGAATATTGACAGGTTAAGCATCAATTACGTAATCCAGGCCCTTGAAGGACTCGGGACCGGGGACATACCTGTGGCCCAGTCCCGGGAACTGAGTAAATTGTCAGAGTGTTTAACGGAGTTTATTGAGACTATCGGAAAATCACAGGCAAATCTGCTTCTGAAGGATATTTGAATATTACAGGGCGGGTTCTACAGTTGGCCTAAAGATTCCTTGAAGCAATATTTCTGAATCAAGTGCTCGATTATTTTAATGTGGTTAGGAGAAGGATTTATCAATTGAAAGCCGGTATTGTAAAAGGCAGGATTCTCGTCTTCCCTGCACCACATGCTCTTAGCAGGCAAACTAACCTCTTTACTCCCTTCTATTTCCGCGGGCAAGACCACTCTTAGCTGAAAAACCTTGCCTGTTTCAATCGGCTCCTCGCTAATTAACATCATACCATCTGTTGTAATAGTTACCAAGTGTCCGATAGGTTGTTCGGCATTTTCCCCAAAAACTCTAAGATAGGTGATCAAATCCCTTCTTTTCTGTTTTCTTTTGACTTCCACTTGATACTCCGCCTAAAAGTTAAGGTTATGCGCATCTTTGAAAAGAGATCCGCATGCCTCGACGGACGCCGGTCGTTATTCGAGAGGTGTCCGCACAAATTCGAGTTCCCCCCCGCCCCCCAATATTGAGCAGATACAAAAAATCCATATTATTATAAACCATATTCCCTGAATTATTCCTATTAGTCAAGATTTTTAGGTTTGACTCAGGCAGCGTCCAACGGCCATTTCTTTCCAGTAACAAAAAAAGCGCCGCCCCATCATATACTGATGGGACGACGCTTTAAATTGTTCCGGCAGAACCGATTAAACTTCGGTGACTGTAATTGCCTCCGACTCGCATACCTCTACACAGCTCTCGCATCCGAGGCATTCTTCGGCATTCACAGGCACGGATTTGTCGTTTTGAATCTCATAGACATCCACGGGACAAACCTCTACACATTCTTCACATCCTTCACACTTCTCTGCATCAACTTCTACTTGATAACCCATAACTCTTAACCTCCTAAAATTATAGATAAAAAATGAACAATATTAATTAACTAACATCTATTTCTCGTGTATGCAAGACCCCGTCTCCTAGAGTCAGCGGATTATTTAGCAGAGTAAAATTCCGCTGTCAAGCCTTTTTA
>JAFDDR010000147.1 GCA_019310785.1 Deltaproteobacteria bacterium | reverse complement strand
GGGACAATAGTCCTGCCAGGCACTTGTTTTATCTCTTCGACCACGCTAAAACCCGCCCATACGGCGGGTTTTTATATTGAGGCCTACATCATTTCAAAACTCACTCCGTTTTACTCTGACCTTGTCAAAACGCTCATTAAGTGGTAAAAAATGTAATATTTTAGCTGTTTGAAAAATTGAGTAATATTGCAACTTCACTGCAAGGGTGAGGTGTTTTTCAAGGCGATATCTTAAAGCACATTAGCTGCACTTTTTGGCAGTGGCCTGATTTTCAGGGTTCGTTCCATCTTCTGACTGGTATTTGGGACATATTTTCGCAGAAACCTGAAAATCGGCCACATTCATACGCCAGGTTTAGATATTGCCTTGAAAAATGCCTCACCCTTTCAAAGAGCTAAAATATGACTAAAAAACAAGAAATTTCAGTATGGAAAATGATGAGGAAACACCATGACTCTCCGTTGCATCATTGTGGATGACGAACTTCCTTCTCTTGATGAATTATCACATCTTTTATCCGAAATGGACGGTGTGGACGTATTGGCCTGCGAAAATAGTGGGAAAAAAGCCTTAACCAAAATCAAAGAACTGAGGCCCGATGTCGTTTTTCTCGACATCAAAATGCCCGGCCTGAATGGCTTCGACGTAGCAAAGGAAATCCTTACATTCAAGGAGACCCCCTTGATAGTTTTTGCCACGGCTTATGACGAGTATGCGGTAAAGGCCTTTGACATAAATGCCATTGATTATATTCTCAAGCCCTTCTCCAAAAAGAGATTGACGAGCACGGTTCAAAGGATAAAACAGACAAAGACAAAAGGGTTGGATCAGTCGGATTTGAAGGAGATCATTGAGAGATTAGGAGACAGGTCGCCGGTAAAGGAGTTTGTCAGGGTATCAGTTCTAAAGAACGGCAGGATCATGCTCATCTCTCCCGAAGATATCTTTTTTTGCAGCGCACATGAAGGCAAATCCAGTGTCCACATCAAGGAGAGGTCCTTTCCCTCTCCTGCAACGCTCAATGAATTGGCGAACCATTTGAGAGCGGACAACTTTTTCCGGGTTCATCGCAGCTTTCTGGTTAATCTGCGGTATATCAAGGATATTGTTCCCTGGTTTAATGGAAAATACCTGATAACCATGCAGGACAACCAGTCAACGGAAATCACTGTAAGCAGAAACAACGTCAAGCCCTTGAAAAAAATACTCGCACTTTGAATCGCATGTGTCCATTATTCATCTTCCTCGGGAAGACGGACTATTAGGACGGGCTTCTTACATCGCCGCAATACCTTACGTGAAGTACTGCCCAACATTGCTTCCGCAAACATGCCCTGCCCTCGGGAGCCCATCACGATCATATCGCATTTGGTCTTTTCGGCCTGCCGAAAAATGCGGTCTGCCGGTTGACCTATTTCTACAATAATCTCGTCAATAATAAAGGGACAGGCCGGCATCTTGTCGCTTTCTTCTTCACAGAAACCCTTAATACGGTCCCTAATCGCCCGAATAACCTGTTCCTCGTTCCTTTTTTTAATTTCCTCCCACCTCTCTTTACCAAGCATGTCGCCCACAATCCCCAAAGCGTTCGGTGAAAGGTCCTCCAACACATGTAAGATGGTAATTCCTGCTCCGTAACGATTGGCAAGGCTCGCCGCATATTCAAAGGCATAGCGGGCATTCTCTGAAAGATCTGTGGGACAGAGAATTTTTCTTATTTCAGGAATCATGTTTTTGTCTCCATGCCTCCCTCTCAACTCTATAGGGGGAAGGGTGAGGGGGCTTGAAAAGGAAAAGATTCGCCGGCCGGCAGAATAAACCGGCCAGCGAATAAGAGGGAAGTTATCGTGTTAACAACGGTTATCCTTTCAGGGAGTACTTCTGAGCGATAATGTCATAGTATGCCCTTTCCGAAACAGTACCCCAGGTACCTATCACCTTCTTGAATTTCTGGAAGGAATTGTTGACCTTTGTGGCCATGGCATCCTTGGCCGCCTCTCCCGCCACCACCTCATCAGCTAACTTGCGCAGGGCGTTAAGTACCGCATCGGGGAATTTGATCAACTGGACATGGTGCTTGGTGATCAGTTCCTGCAAGGCCGCCCCGTTCCGGGAATCGAACTGGGCAAGGCACCAGAGCTCGTTCTCCATAACGGCCGCGTCTATGATATGCTGGAGATCCTTGGGCAGAGAGGTGTATGCCTTCTTGTTAAAGAAATACTCAAGGTAGGTTCCTGGTTCGTGCCAGCCGGGATAGTAATAGTACTTGGCAGCCTGGTAAAAGCCCATCCTGAGGTCATGAAGGGGGCCGACCCACTCGGTGGCATCAATAACGCCGCGCTCGAGGTTGGTAAAGATCTCGCCCCCGGGAGTTAGAACCACAGTACCTCCGGCCTTGGCTATTACCTTGCCTCCCAGACCCGGGATACGCATCTTCAGTCCCTTATAGTCGTCGATGCTGTTGATTTTTTTGTTGAACCATCCACCCATCTGGACGCCTGTGGAGCCACCGGGCCGTGGGATCAAGTTAAACGGGGCATATACCTCTTCCCAGAGCTTAAGGCCGTCGCCGCCGTGGAACCAGGCGGCCATGCCCTGGGCGTTGAGGCCGAAGGGCACGGCAGAGAACCACTGGGCTGCCGCAGTCTTACCGGCCCAGTAATATGCAGCGCCGCTGCCGCATTCTACAGTGCCGGCAGATACGGCATCAAAGATACCCATGGGCGGGACCAGTTCGCCACCCGCAAAGACCTGGATCTTGAGCCTGCCGTCGGAAAGCTCATCGATCCGCTTGGCCAAACGCACGCAGCCCGTCTGGAGAACCGGAAGCTTTGGGGGCCATGTTGTGACCATCTTCCACCTGTAAGACTTCTTTGCTAAAACCGCGGGCGCTGCAACCGTGGTGGCTGCAACCGCGGCCGCCGCTCCCACACCTGCCTTTTTCAAAAATTCACGTCTCTTCATCACAAACCTCCTGTTTCAATAAGGTTAACGTTTATGAGTCCCATCCGCAGATTACAAAGATTCTGCAGATTACCGCAGATTAAAAATTACCAAACTTTCAATTTTCAATAGTCAATTTCTTAGTCTCCAAAAACCACACTGGGAAGCCAGGTGGCCAATGGGGGATAAAAGGCAACAATTGCCAGGCCGATAAGCTGAAACACGACAAAGGGTATAATGCCGCGATAGATATTTCCGGTGGTGATCTCCGGGGGTGTTACCGCCTTGAGATAAAACAGAGAAAACCCGAATGGCGGAGTCATAAACGATGTCTGGAGATTCACTGCCAAAAGAATACAGAACCAGACCGGATCAAAGCCGAATTCAAGCATAATAGGGGCCAGGACAGGCACGTGAATAAAAGTAATCTCAATGAAGTCAAGGAAAAATCCCACGATAAAAATAACGCCCATAACAATGGCCAGTACAACCCCTTTGCTGTATTGGTCTGCCAGTCCCCCAAGAAATCCCCTGACAAGGGTGTCCCCGCCAAGGCCACGGAAGACGAGACCAAAGGCCGCGGCCCCGCACAGGATAATAAAGACCATGCAGGTGAGATTGAGGGTTGTGCGCATGACCTCGCGGAACATGGTCATGTTGAACCTTTTATTGACAACCGCCAACAGGAATGCCCCTACAGCGCCAACGGCCGCGGCCTCGGTGGGCGAAGCAATGCCGGCGAAGATAGAGCCTAAAACGGCCACCATGAGGAAAAGGGGCGGAAACAGGGCCTTGCCGATCCTAACCAGGAGCTGGCGTCGCGAGATTGCGTCAAGCTCTTCCTGGGGAATCGGGGGGGCAATGCCCGGCCGGAAATAGGCGGCCCCTAAAATATATATCATATACAGGGCCACGAGGGCCAGGCCTGGAAAAACAGCGCCCATAAAGAGGTCCCCGACAGAGACGCCGACAATGTCTCCGATCAGCACCAGGACAATACTTGGAGGAATTATCTGGCCCAAAGTACCCGAAGCAGCTACCGTACCCGTGGCCAACTCCTTCTGATAGTTGCGCCTCAGCATGGTGGGTACGGCCAAAAGTCCCATGGTAACCACCGTGGCCCCAACAATACCGGTTGAAGCCCCCAGCAGGGCACCCACAACCACCACCGAAATGGCCAATCCCCCACGCAGGCGACCGAAGAGCACACCCATAGTGTCTAAGAGTTCTTCGGCTAAGCCGGATCGTTCTAACATAACCCCCATAAAAACAAACAGGGGAACGGCAATGAGAGTAACGTTGGTCATACGGCCCCATATGCGAAGGGGCAAGAGATCAAAAAAGGACCACCCAAAGCCGATCAGGCCGAAAAAGAGGGCCGTTCCCAACAGGGTGAAGGCCACGGGAAACCCGGCCATGAGCAGAATAGTTAAGGCTAAGAACATCCATGCTGCCAGGTATTCCATCAGGACGCGTTTTCCTCCTCCGGGATTTCCTTACCTAATATCTGCAATAAGCTATGGATGCCCATGGAAAGGGCCTGAATAAAGATAATAGCGAACCCGACGGTTATGAACCCCTTGACGATAAAACGGAAGGGGATGCCGCCGGGGTCGGGAGACCCTTCCATGACTAACCAGGCGTTATGGGTAACCTTCCATGAGGTTACGACAACCATAAAGCAGCCGGGCAGGGCGAAAAAAATCACGCCTATCAAATTGGTCCATGCCTTGCCCTTGAATCCCAGGCGCTGGTAAATAACGTCCACCCTGACGTGCCCGTCGTGGAGCAGGGTGTATCCCGATCCGATAAGAAAGATGAAGCCGAACACATGCCATTCCAGTTCCTGTGTAAACACGAAGCTGGTATTAAAAGCATAGCGCATGACCACGTCAACAAAAACGACCACGACAAGTGCTGTCGTCACCCAGGCCACTCCCCGGCCCAACCATTCGTTCATGTTGTCTATCCAGCGGCATATAGTCTTGAGGGCATTCATTATCTGATTTCACCTGGACTTAATTGCTTAGAAATTACTAATTTTGATGGACTCGTAAAAAGTCTAAAAATACCGTTTCCCGTCATTCCGGCCCGTCCGCCGCAATGCTATGGAGGGTGGACGGGCCGGGGTGACGACTTTTTACGAGTCCATCAATTTTAACCTTAAGTTTTAGGAGCCGACCGATTATTCGTTAAAAGGTATATTTTTAGGGTTAAAATGTTGAGATATATGGTTCAAGTGTTCTTAACCATAGGCCACTTTTCGCTGACCATTCACTATATCCTGAGGGATCATTAGACATGCCCTTGTCCCGGATCCTTCGGTGCTCTTAATCTTGATCTCATATTCAGGCCCGTAAAGCGATATCAGTCTCTGGTTGATATTTGTTAAGGCAATACCACATCCGGCCTTCGAATAGACGCCGGACTTGAGCAATCCTTTTAACTCTTCAGAAGGTATGCCTTTGCCGTTATCTTTGATCACTATTTGAAGCTCCCCGTTCAGTCTCCTCGTCTCAATAGTAACTATCCCTCCTTCATCTTTGGATGAGAGGCCGTGTTTAATAGCATTCTCAACCAGGGGCTGGAGCGTGAATTGGGGGACATACCATTTGTCCTTACCATGATTAAGCCGGTAAGAAACCTTTATCCGGTTGCCAAAGCGGGCCTCTTCGATCATCAGATATGACCTTAGATGTTCCAACTCTTCTTCCAGGCTGATAAGGTCCCTGTTTCCGCTATTTAGCGTGCTGCGAAAAAAATCCCCGAGATTAATCAATAGCTCCCTTGCCTTTTCTATATCTGTCCGGCAAAAAGAGACAATACTATTCAGGGCATTAAAGAAAAAGTGTGGATTGATCTGGGCCTGCAACGCTTTGATCTCGGCCCTGTCCAAAAGCTGGGCCTGATGCTGGATCTCCTCGAGTTCTAACTGGATGGAAAAAAGATGGGCCAGGCCGGTGGCCAGCTCTATATCCACCTGGCTGATCCTGCTCCCTTTTCCCCTGTAAAGACTCAACGTCCCCACCACATTACCCTTCTTTTTCAGGGGCACAACCATCCCGCAATATAAAGGGCAATCCGGTACAGGACATCCGACCTCGGTCTTATTCCTGATGATCTTATATTCCCCTGTTTTGATGACTTCAATGGTGGCTGAGGCAAGGCGCTCTTTACCCACGTTATGGTGATCTTCACCCGCGCCTACACATGCCAGTATCTGGTGACGGTCCGTAATGCCCACAGTCATTATATCCGTGGTCTTGTGGATAATCTTTACAGTTTCACCTGCGGACTCGATGTTTAACCCCGTCCTGAGATAACCCACGGTCTTTGTGGCGATATTGAGGGCCTTTTGGGCCTGAATGGCCCCGGCCTTTTCTTCCTCCCTGAAGATACCATTGAGTATCTCAATAAGGACCGCTATCCCTAATGAATTTACAATTATCATGGGTAACGCTACCACTTTCACCAGTTCCAGGGCATCGGAAAAAGGTCTTCCGATCAAAAGGACGATCACCATGTGCAAAGACTCGCCAACAACACCAAAACAAAAACCCATCTTCCAGTCCAGCTTGTCCTGCTTCAGGTAATAAGATATCAACCCGGCCAAAAGTCCTTCAACCAGGGTTGCAAGACCACAGGGTAAAGCGCTGAATCCGCCAAGCATGTACCTGTGTCCACCTGCAATCAAGCCTGCTCCCATGCCCACAAGTGGGCCGCCTAATAGACCTGCGGTGATGGAAGCCATGCCCCTGAGGTTGGGAATAGCATCTAAGAGGGGCACTCCCATGTAGGTTCCAAAAATCCCAAAGCCCCCAAAGAAGAGGGTGATGAGGACCTTTTCAGTAGTGTTTGCCCTCTTGAGGATGATTTTCCTGAACGCGCCTAATCGCATCAGGATAAAACATCCGGCAACAATCAGGCCGAAATGTTCGATTAGCTTAATAAGCAGTTGAAATACGCCCATTCAAATTGATCTCCTGTCTCCTTGGAGGCTGTCCGAGAATACGTTTTTATGTCATTTCGACCGAAGGGAGAAATCTAAAACCTGCCTAATTTCAATACAATAAGATTTCTCGCTACGCTCGAAATGACAGTTTTGCTGAGTTCTAGGACAGCCTCCTAAGTTTTAAGCGTATACATGACTGTGAAGGATTTGTACACATGAAAATCCTGTGCATCAGTTAGATCGACAAGGATCAAAAAGGCAAATTTTCCTTTACTTACCTACTATTTTAGAATATAGACACAGTTCAAAATGAATCTTCATTCATTCTGTTTTTGCATAAAAAATTTAATCCCACATGTCAGTCTGGAAGTGTTTATCTAGTGTCTGAACGAAAACCCCTCTTTTTTGTCATTTCGACCAAAGGGAGAAATCTTATATTTCAACAATAACAATACGATAAGATTTCTCGCGGAGTTTATCCCGCATTGCGGGGCTCGAAATGACAGCTTTGGATAGTTTTCGTTCAGGCACTATCTATGCCATGTTAGAAATAGTGGCATGAAGTGAGATAAAGCTTGAAGAGTAGGGCGGGCCACCGTGCCCGCCGATCAGTTCTCGATAAATCAGGACACAGGTTTTAACGCCGTTTTTCCAGCAAGATCGGTTACCAAACAAAATCGATTAAGCCACAAAGAAAGGAGTTATTATGAAAGAAGTCGTTATTGTTTCTGCATGCCGGACGGCCGTGGGCGCGTTTGGAGGCACCCTTAGAGATATGAACGCTGCCGTTATCGGAAGTA
>JAFDDR010000015.1 GCA_019310785.1 Deltaproteobacteria bacterium | reverse complement strand
AAGACCCCTAAAGGGATGGAGATCATAGCGGAGGCGCCGGTAACGCTTAGGGATGCTATAATCAGGGCAAAGATGCCGAAATCCGCGGGGTCATCCGTAGGGTACCAGTACTTCCCGAACAGGAAATCCTGTACGGAAACCTCCTTAAAAATGGGAAGACCCTCTATAAACAAGAAGACTACAATCAGACCGAGGGTCACGATAGAAGCTAAGGCAATACAGAACAAAAGGCCTCGAATTGACAATTCCCTTCTCTGGCGACCCCTTGCGGTGTGACCTGTTTCTTCCATCTGCTCAGAATTTCCCCTGTAATAAATCTATAGTGTTCAAGAAATTGTTTTTGCGCATTTAATACAAAGGCACAAAACCTGCGTCCCTCACATATTTCTGGCCTTTTTCCGGATGGATCACAAAATTAATGAATTTAAGTACATCGTCCTTTGGCCAGCCTGGTGTGAACATGAAAAGGGGGCGGCTGATGGGGAATGTGCCGTTCAAGGTGGTTTCCACTGATCCCTTCACCCGATTGACCATCAATGCCTTCACGCTCTTGCTCATATATCCGAGACCAATATAGCCAATGGCGTTTTTGTTTTTTGAAACGGCCTGTACAATGGAGCCGTTGGATGCCTGAAGCAGGGCCCCCGGAAAAACCCGCTCCTTTTTCATAACCTTTTTTGTCCAGACCTCATAGGTTCCTGATGAGGTATCGCGGGAAATGACCACAACGGGCCGATCCGGGCCCCCGATCTCTTTCCAGTTTTTGATTTTACCTTTGTAAATGGCCTTGAGCTGCTGCATGGTGATATTCATCACAGAGTTGCCGGGATGAACGACCGGCACGATGCAGTCATAGGCTACGGAAAAAGGCACGGGATACCTCCTTTTCCCGACGGCCAGTTTGACTTCCTTGTCTTTGATAAACCGGGAACTGTCCGCAATATCCGTGCTCCCATCAATGAGTGCCTTTATCCCGTTTCCCGATCCGCCACCGGAAATGGAAATCTTAACATCGGGATTCTGTTTCATATAGGCCTCCGCTATCTTCTGGGTGATGGGAAGCACCGTGGTGGAACCTTTGATTACAATGTTGCCCGCCAATATCGTGCTTGTCACAAAACACAGGGAGACTGCAAGAGCAATTATTACAAAACCTTTCAATTTCATTTCTTTACCTCCAATCGTTATGCTTATGAGTAATGTGTCCTTAGTTTGTTAGACTTTTGTTAGGAATGTATTATCATTTGGTTAGTCCCCAATAATGACCTCCCTTCTCCATAAACAATTTTTACAAACAGGTAATGCACCCATCTGTCTATGATTCCCATGCTTCTTTTAAAAATCGCAGGGTCGATCACTGTGCAGGCCTAAAAGGCGGGCACGGTGGTCCGCCCTACGATTGCCTTCTCCCCCCAAGGAGAGGAAGTTGGGGTAATGGGGGAGCAAGCAATGTCCGCAATTCATTGAGTAGTTGCTGATTAACATACTTGAGATGGTATAAGGGGATTGTTAAGAACTGATTAAGGAAGGATTAAATTTGTATTTAGTTTTTGAAGGTTTTTCATTTAGGGAGGTGGATTGAAAAAGTGCTCCCCTTCCCGGGGGTGCTCTCAACCGAAACGCGGCCCTTGTGTGCCTGGACAATATGTTTGACAATGGCAAGGCCCAGGCCGGTTCCACCTAAATCTCTGCTCCTTCCATTATCAACTCGATAAAAGCGCTCAAAAAGACGAGGCAGGTGTTCTCTCTCAATACCACAGCCATGGTCTTTGATGTTCAGCGTAATTTCACTGCCCGTTTGGGTCACCTCCACCTGCACTTTACTTTTCTCATGACTGTACTTTATGGCATTATCCAGAAGATTTATGATAGACTGTTCGAGTAATGCTGAATTCATATTTGCTACCATGTCTTCATCACAAACCAGGGCAAGTTCCACCTCTTTGGAATCGGCATTGGGCCTGCAAACCTGAATTGCTGCTTCAAGCACCTCCCGGACTTTATCCTTAGACAGCCTGATTTCTTCTTTTTCGTGCTCCTGTTCAATACGGGACAGGCTGAGGAGGTCTTCAATAATAGCCTCAAGACGAACAACGTGCTTTTCCGTGATTTCCAGGAACCGCTCGGCATCTGCGGGCGTCTTCATTGCGCCATCGCGCAGGGTCTCCACAGAGGCCTTAATGGCAGTAATCGGGGTCTTTATCTCATGAGAGACATTGGCAACGAATTCCCGTCGCATGCTTTCCAGCTTTCGGAGCCGTGTGACATCGTTCAATACAATAAGCGCACCCATCTGATTCCCCTCGGCGTCACGGAGCAGGCTGCCATGTGTGTTGAGAAATCGTTCACCGTTGGAATACAATACAATGTCCTTTTCAAGCGGCTTTTGGCTTGAGAGGGCTTCCTTTACAAATTGTTGCAGGACTGTATTCCTGACCACTTCCTGTATACTTCGGCCTTTCGTCTTTGAAGGGCTGCATACGAACATCTTAGCGGCAGCATGATTAATGCTGATAATCCGTTCCTCCACGTCAACCGCTATGACCCCTTCAACCATGCTGGAAAGGACCGCCTCCATTTCGCCTCGTTGCTCCGTGATGGTGTTTATTCTTTCCTGAAGCTCTTCTGCCATCTGATTCATGGTTTCCGAGAGGCTTCCGATCTCTTCCGAGTCGAGCACAGGCAGCCTGCCATGCAAGTCGCCGCCGGCAAAACGTTCAGCACCCTTCTTAATCTCTTCAATAGGGCGGCTGATACGACGAGAAACCCAGAGACTGACAAACGCCATAAGGACCGCGATAAGCAACCCCGCCACTGCGATTTTTATTTGCACGTCCTTCACAGCCTTATCTATTGAAATCAGAGGCATGGAAGTTCGCACTACCCCGATAGTCCTGGATTCATCCCTTAGCGGTATGCCGACATACATCATGTTCTTCTCAAGTGTACGGCTATATCTTCTGGAAATGCCTACTTTTCCGGTTATGGCCTGAATAATCTCCGGACGGTCCAAATGATTGTCCATACTTTCAGGATCATCTGCAGAATCGCCAATAACTCTGCCTGATAGGAGTATTACCGTAATACGAGTTGAAGCATGCTTTCCTATTCCCTTGCATAACGCGTCAATTTGCTTCTCATCCGGAGGATTGAAATGCTCCAGGATGTGCTTTTCAATCAGGCGGGCCCGAGCTTCAAGATCAGAAGCGGTTTCTTCAAGATAGAAATGTCTTAAGGAGTAGGATGCATACCATGTGACCGCCATTAGGGATATGAGCGTAATGAGCAAAAATGAGGGGTAGATCTGCCAGATCAATCGCTTCTTTTTTTTCAAAATTTACTCCTTGAATCTGTAACCGACTCCCCGAACTGTTTCGATATACGGACCGGCAGTGCCCAGTTTCTTGCGAAGTCCGACGATCTGGACATCCACGGAACGATCGGTTACAAAATAATCGTCACCTTTTACAGCATCCATGATCTGATTGCGGGTAAATACCCAGCCCGGTCTTTTTGCAAGGAAATGGAGAATCCCGAATTCCGTAAAGGTCAACTGGACGGTTTTGCCGCTGACAATAACTTCATGACGTCCGGGGTGGATGGAAAGATCGTGAATTCGTATTGCTGCGTCCTTTTCCGGATACTCTTTTACTTTTCTCCGAAGAACCGCTTTCACTCTCGCTATCAGGACCCTTGTACTGAAAGGCTTGGTGATATAGTCGTCAGCGCCCAATTCAAGGCCCGTGACGATGTCTGCTTCCTCACCCTTGGCCGTCAACATGACTATGGGAATATTCATTGTCCCAGTATCGCTTTTAAGTATCCGGGTGGCTTCCAAACCATCAATGCCGGGAAGCATGAGATCTAATACGATAAGATCAGGGATTTCCGATTGGGCCATGCTCAAGGCCTCTTCGCCCGATGCCGCTGAAGACACCCGATATCCCTCTCTTGAAAGGTTAAACCTGAGCAATTCCAAGATATCCGGTTCATCGTCTACTATGAGGACTTTTTCTTTCACCATAATAAATCATCCTAAAAGCGGCATGTTAGCATTCAATGAATATTTTATAAGGATTGCGTTAGGAAACTGGCTGCATCACGGACAGGAGTCCCTCCTTTATTTCTTCTATTTTATCGTCTCCGTGGATTTTCTGGCCCTCGGCATCTCTGACATAAAAGACACCGGTCATCTTTTCCTGGTCGCTGTTGACCTTGGCGAACCTGATATCAAGACCGAGAGTGAAGACCTGTTTTGCCAGGTCATAAAGCAGACCGATCTGTTCTTCCGATCTCACCTCAATGACCGTAAAAAAGTCAGAAGCCTCATTGTTGATTTTCACCTTTCGGGACCCGGAATTCAAGTATCTTTCTTTAGCTAAGGTCATCCTTTCCTTTTTTCTGATTAGTTCATCTAACGCAAGTCGATCCTCTAAAGCCAGTATAATCTCTTTTCGGATCTTTTCCCACTTTTCCATTTCCTGGTACGGGTCAAGCGGATTGGTTACCTCATAGACATCTAATGCCAGACCGTTCTTCAGGACAGAGATATTTGACGACAGGACCTTAATGTCGTTGAGAGTAAAAACTCCAACCATTTTGCTGAAGAGCCCGGGTCTGTCATACACGCACTGGATTACCCTGGTTACAGGTGCATCTTTCAGCTTTTGTAATGTCCACGAAAATTTGTTGTCGCCTAAAGTCAAGGCGAGGCTAATGTGCTGAGTGATATCCTCCAAGGGTGTGCTGAGGAAATACCGTGACGATGCCTGGCCCAAAATATGAGAGGCGTCTTTTTCTCTGAAATCGGGCGCCAGCATATCCATGACTATCCTTTTTTTGGCCTCGATCTTCTCGGTTGCATCGGGCGTGGCCAGGACTTCCTTATCCAAGATACGTCTCACCTTGAAGAATAATTCGATGAGCAGCATGATTTTCCAGTCGCTACTTGCCATTGGGCCTGTTGCAATGCTGTCGGCAACTGTCAGGAGAAACAGCATCCCTAACAGATCCCGGTCTTTGACGGTCTGTGCCACCTGAACGGCGGTCTTTTCTTCGCCCAGGTCCCTGCGCTGGGAAATGCGGGCAAGCAGCAGGTGATGCTTTACGAGCAAGGGAATGACATCGAGGGCCTCTCCCGAGATATCCAGCCTTTTTAATATGCCGGGCACCATGTCGGCGCCTTTTTGCGAGTGATCTCCCCTGTGTCCCTTTCCGATATCATGAAGCAGAGCGGCCAAGAAAAGCCGTTCGGCGTGTTTCAATTCGCTGAAAATCTGCGCAAAAAGGGGCCATCTGTCGTTATAGTCCCCTCTTGAAATTTCACTGATTATTTCTAATGTCTTCAAGGAGTGCAGGTCTACTGTCCTGACGTGATAAAAGCCAAACTCTGCCAGGTTTCTGATCCTCTTGAATTCGGGAATAAAAATGCCTATCAGGCCGATCTCGAGAGCCAATCTGATAATCTTCGGGTTGGTCGGGTTCAAAAGCATATCCAGGAACAGCCCTTTGGCCCCAGGTAAAATGGCAAGCTCCCTGCCCTCTGCCGCGATCTTTTTCCTTGCATCCCAGATAAGCCCGGAACCCAAAAAAAGGCCTCGCCGGTTTGCCTCACACATGGCCACAAGAATCAACAATGGGTCCTCTTTTAAGAGCCCTTCTTGTTTCAACACTATATTCCCTTTTGTAACCTGAAACTCCGGGGGGAGGTCTTGCGGTGTTGTTTCCAGGGGCAAGGGGTTGATGATATCCAGGGCCTTTACCTGGAATTCCTCGTACCCGTAACGGATACGGTTCAGATGGAGATAGAGGTCTTTAAGGAATTTTTCCGGCCCCTCGGCATGAGGGCCGGCCCGATATCCGAGGATGCCGGACAATTCCTTCTGAAAGGAAAGCAGGAGCCGGTCCTCTTTACGACCGGCAAGGATGTGCAGGTGATTCCTTAACTTTAAGAGAAAGGCTTTTGATTGGCTTAGCTTATCTAATTCGAAATGAGAAAAAACTGCAAATCGCCTGATCTGGCTGAGACGTTCGCACCTGAAATAGGCCCTTGCCATCCAGGCCATAAAATGGAGGTCCCGGAGCCCGCCGGGCCCGTCTTTAATATCAGGCTCAACAAAGTAATCTTCACTGCCGAAATTTTTCTCTCCCATTTTTTGGTGGATTAAAAACTGGTTGAGCAAAGAATCCCTTTCTCGATCAATCCTCGACCAGAAGGCTACCTCGAAAAGACGGTAGAAGGCCCTGGAACCTAACAAGAAACGGGCGTCCATCACCGAGGTGAGCACCCGGAAATCGTTCCTGCTCAAACGGATACACTCCTGGACCGTCTGGATGGAGTGCCCCACTTCTAATTTCGCATCCCATAGGGGATAGAGTGCACGAGGGATAATCTCGTTCATCTCCGGCGAGAGCCTGCCCTGGTGGACGACCATAAGATCCACATCAGATCCAAAGCAGAGTTCGCGCCTGCCATAACCGCCCAAAGCTATTAGGGCAAATACATCCTTCCGATCCGCCCTGATCTTATCTCGCAGCCCGGCCTCAAAGAACAGGGAACGAATAAACCGGTCCATGAGATCGGCATACCTGTGAGTTGTGCGAATGCCTGATGCCTGCTTGAAGTCATTCTCAAGCAGGGCTTTCCTTGATTCAAGAAAGCTTTGAACAATCTGTTGTGACGAGTCCAAGGTCTCAGATGGCGTCCCGGTCCTCTTCGCCGGTTCGTATACGAACAGCCTTTTCCACGGGAAGTACGAATAGTTTTCCGTCCCCTATTTGACCCGTATGGGCATGTTCTTTGATAGCCCCAACCACCCTTGGAACCATGTCGGCAGGAACAACCACCTCGATTTTGATCTTGGGCAGAAAATCCACCACGTATTCCGCTCCCCGGTAGATTTCTTTATGCCCTTTCTGTCTCCCAAAGCCCTTGACTTCAGAGATGGTAATGCCGCTGACACCTAATTTCAGGATAGCATCTTTGACGTCGTCTAATTTAAAAGGTTTGATAATTGCCTCGATTTTTTTCATATCACCCTTCTTTCCCTGGATTTTAGGTATAGGTTTTTTGCATCCTTCATATATATACCCCAGGTTTTGGGTTTCAGGTCCTGGGCTTCTAATCCTTAACACCTGACACCTGAAAACTTACCTTTTTATCACCTGATGCCATGCCCCTATTCAAGGCAGGTCTTGGTAAATTTTTCGTCAATGGGAACCGGGTATTTCCCGTCAAAGCAGGCTAAGCAAAGATCTGTCCGCGGGATATCCGTGGCCTTTACAAGGCTATTTATATTCAGGTAGCCTAGGCTGTCAAGTCCTGCAAAATCCCTGATTTCTTCCACTGATTTTTGGGCCGCAATCAGTTCGCCTGTACTTGAGAAATCAATCCCATAGTAGCAGGGGAAACGATGGGGTGGGCAGCTCACAAGCATATGGACCTCACTTGCCCCTATCTTCCTAAGAGTCTTGATTCGAGTTTTCGCCGTAGTCCCGCGAATAATGGAATCTTCTATAATCAATACCCGCCGGTTCTTCAACAGCCTTTTTACGGGATTGAGTTTGACCTTTACCCCGAAATCTCGCATGCCTTGTGAAGGCTGAATAAAGGTCCTTCCCACATAATGGTTTCTGATTACTCCCATCTCCATGGGGCGCCCCGATTCCTGGGCATACCCAAGGGCCGCATAATTGCCGGAATCGGGAAACGGCATCACCAGGTCCACGTCCAGGGGGAATTCCCGGGCCATAAGCTCACCCTGCCTTTTGCGGAAGAGATAAACGTTCTGGCCGAAGACATCGCTATCCGGCCTGGCAAAATAGATCAACTCGAAGATACAATGACTTTTCCGGGACTTTATGCCAGCAGGGATGCTGTGAAGGCCGTCCTTGTTGATGATCAGTATCTCACCCGGCTCTACATCTCTAATGTATTCCGCTTCCACAAGGTCAAATGCGCAGGTCTCCGAGGCAAGGATGTAACCACCATTCAGTCGGCCAAGACAAAGGGGTCTGAAGCCGTTGGGGTCCCTGGCCGCGATGATGGTGTCTTCGGTCATAATAACTATGGAATAGGCCCCCTTGACCTGGGCCATTGTCTCAACCATGGCCTGCTCCAGCCCTTTCTTGAAGCATCTTGCCGCCAAATGGAGCACCACTTCGCTGTCCATGGTAGTCTGGAAAATGGACCCACTCTCTTCTAATTCAGATCGGATTTGTCGGGCATTCACGAGGTTTCCGTTGTGGGCAATGGAAAAAGTCTTTCCCGCGTAACGAATGCTGAATGGCTGGGCATTAACAAGCAGGGATGAGCCGGTTGTGGAATACCGGACGTGTCCGAGGGCCATTTCTCCCTTGAGCCTGTCTAAAATTTCTTCATCAAAGATTTCCGGGACAAGACCCATGGCCTTGTGTTCCAGGACCTGTTTTCCATCAGAGACAACTATGCCTGCGCTTTCCTGGCCCCGATGCTGCAATGCGTAAAGGCCGAAATATGTCAGCTTGGCCGCATCCTCGTGACCGTAAACGGCGAATATGCCACATTCGTCTTTGGGACGGTGGGAAAGCATGAGTTGTTCAGGGCTTCCTATTATTGATCTCATTTAACACCTATGGCCATGTATTCACAACCCGCAATCCTGAACTCCCAACCTTCAATCGCCAACCCCTAAATCCTTCAATCGTCAAGCTTCAATCGTCAATCCCCGATGGTACTCCTGCACCGTCTTCACATCAAGCTCTCCTCCGACCATGGCTTTTATGGCTAAGGCCGTTGCCTTTGCTCCGGCTAAGGTCGTCGTATAGGGGATATTTAGGGTCAGGGCCGTACGCCGTATTGGATATGATTCTGAGATGGCCTTCTTGTTGCTCGTGGTATTGATGACCAGGTCAATCTCCCCGTTCTTAATCATGTCCACGATATGTGGTCTTCCCTCTCTTACCTTGTTGACCTTTATGTTTGAAATACCGTGTTCAGACAAATAGGCCGATGTGCCCTTAGTGGCCACAATCCTGAATCCCAGGTCATATAGACCGAAGGCCGTCTCAAGTAGGGCCATCTTGTCCTCGTCTTTGACACTGATGAACACGGTGCCAGACAAAGGCAGGTCCTGCCCGGCCGCAATCTGTGACTTGGCAAAGGCCAATCCGAAAGAGTCGCCAATGCCCATAACCTCGCCCGTTGATTTCATCTCCGGTCCCAAAATTACATCAACACCCCGAAACCGGTTAAAAGGAAACACGGATTCCTTGCAGGAGATGTGCGACGGCATCACCTCCTGATTCAGGCCAAGGTCCTTCAGACTTTTTCCCATAATGACCTTTGTGGCCAATTTTGCCAATGGCACGCCGGTGGCCTTGCTCACAAAAGGAACAGTCCTCGATGCCCTTGGATTGACCTCTAATACATACACTGTCCGGTTTTTGACGGCATACTGGATGTTCATCAATCCTATGACATTCAACTCCCCGGCAATTGCCCTGGTATTGTCTTTGATCTGCTCCACGATCTCGGGACTAAGAGACATGGGAGGCAATACACAGGCACTGTCCCCGCTATGGATGCCGGCCTCTTCAATATGTTCCATAATCCCGCCGATCACCGTGTCCCTGCCATCCGAAATGGCATCCACGTCGATCTCCGTGGCATCCTCTAAAAACCTGTCGATCAATATGGGTTTGCCTAATGAGACTTCCACGGCATCCTTCATATAAAACGAAAGGTCCTTCTGATCATACACGATCTCCATGGCACGCCCGCCCAAGACAAAAGAGGGCCTGACCACTACGGGATAGCCGATCCTGTCGGCCACGCGAACGGCCTCTTCTTCATTGACTGCAATCCCGTTTTCCGGTTGCAGGATTTTGAGTTTCTCTAACAGGGCCTGGAACCGTTCCCTGTCCTCGGCCCGGTCAATACTGTCCGGGCTGGTTCCGAGGATTGTAACCCCTGCCTCGGCAAGGGAAACGGAAATATTCAGGGGCGTCTGGCCCCCGAACTGGACAATGATCCCTTCGGGCCTTTCCTGTTCAACAATATTAAGGACGTCTTCCCAAGTAAGTGGCTCAAAATAAAGCCTGTCCGACGTATCATAGTCCGTGCTGACAGTCTCCGGGTTGCTGTTTACCATGATGCTCTCAATGCCCATTTCCTTCAGGGCAAACGAGGCGTGTACACAGCAATAATCAAATTCAATGCCCTGCCCGATCCTATTGGGACCGCCTCCTAAGATCACTACTTTTTTTTTGTCAGACGTGCGGATCTCATTTTCCTGCTCATAGGTTGAGTAATAATAAGGGGTGTATGCCTCAAACTCGGCGGCACAGGTGTCCACCAGCTTATAGACCGGTTCTATGCCTTTTGCAATCCGCATCTCCCGGATGGCCTGTTCTGCCGTATCAAAGACACTTGCCAATTGCATATCGGAGAACCCATACTCCTTGACCTTTTTAAAAAAATCCGGGTCCCATTGATCAGGCTTGATCCCTTCCAGGGCCATTTGCATAAGCCGTTTTTCCAGATCGTGTATCTGTTGAATGTGGTAAAGAAACCAGGGATCAATACGGGACAACTCATAAATTCTTTCCAAGGTCATGCCCCGGTCCAGGGC
The DNA here is from genome assembly GCA_019310785.1 of Deltaproteobacteria bacterium. GTDB lineage: Bacteria > Desulfobacterota > DSM-4660 > Desulfatiglandales > Desulfatiglandaceae > JAIOSR01. The sequence goes on along the minus strand of JAFDDR010000015.1, from coordinate 16,857 downwards.
CTCATAAATACAAAAGAGACGATTTGAGTGGGGGTTGATCAGTGCATTTTCCATATCAAGGAGATCCGGACATGGTGCCCGGCCATTGGACTTGCCGGCCCCAAGACCGAACTTTCCTATCTCTAATGATCTGACGGCCTTCTGGAGGGCCTCCTTAAAGGTCCTGCCGATGGCCATGGTTTCACCCACGGATTTCATGGACGTGGTCAAACTGTCCTCGGCGCCCGGAAACTTCTCAAAGGTCCACCGGGGCACCTTGACCACGCAGTAATCGATTGTGGGCTCAAAGGATGCTAAGGTCTCACGGGTGATATCGTTTGGAATCTCATCTAAAGTATATCCTACTGCTAATTTGGCGGCTATCTTGGCAATGGGAAAACCCGTGGCCTTGGAGGCTAAGGCCGAACTTCTCGATACCCTGGGGTTCATCTCGATGACCACCATCTCGCCGGTTTCGGGGTGTATGGCAAACTGGATGTTGGAACCCCCGGTCTCCACACCGATCTCCCTCATAATATCGATGGATGCATCGCGCATGGCCTGATATTCACGGTCGGTAAGGGTCTGGGCAGGGGCCACGGTAATGCTATCGCCTGTATGGACACCCATGGGATCAAAGTTTTCAATGGAGCAGATGATAACCACGTTGTCTTTGAAATCCCGCATAACCTCCAGTTCATATTCTTTCCATCCTAAGAGGGACTCCTCCATGATGATCTCGGAGATCATGCTGACATCAAGCCCTTTCCCGGCAATGGTTTCCATTTCTTCACGGTTATAGGCCACGCCGCTTCCCACCCCCCCCATGGTAAAGCTGGCCCTGATGATAAGAGGATAACCAATCATTTTTGCGACCTCTCTCGCCTGGTCCATATTTCTGACAATGCCGCTTTCAGCTACACGCAGTCCGATCCGGCCCATTGCATCCCGGAACTGCTCCCTGTCTTCCGCCTTCATAATCACCGGAATAGACGCCCCGATCAGCTCCACGTCCAAGCCTTCGAAAAGCCCGGTCTCCGCAATTTTCACCGCCGTGTTCAGCCCTGTCTGACCGCCTAAAGTCGGAAGTACTGCATGGGGCCTTTCCCGTTCAATGATCTTTGCGACAATTTCGGGCGTTATGGGTTCTATGTAGGTGCGATGGGCAGTTTCAGGGTCAGTCATAATAGTGGCGGGATTGCTGTTTACCAGGACCACCTCATAGCCTTCTTCCATAAGGGCCTTACACGCCTGGGTCCCCGAATAGTCAAATTCGCAGGCCTGGCCAATAACGATCGGGCCGGAGCCGATAATGAGGATTTTTTTTATGTCGGTGCGTTTGGGCATTTTTCGCGTTGCGTGTTGCGGGTTATGGGTTACGTGTTATTCCATCATCTTAATAAATCTATCAAACAGGTACGTGGCATCATGGGGACCCGGTGATGCCTCGGGATGGTACTGGACCGAAAAGAGAGGAAGCTTTTTATGCACGAGCCCTTCTACGGTGTTATCATTAAGGTTGATGTGGCTCAATTCAATGTCCTGGTCTTGCAGGGATTCCATGTCCACGCAAAAACCATGGTTCTGGGAAGTGATCTCTACCTTGCCCGTTTTCAGGTCCTTGACCGGTTGGTTGGCGCCCCGATGCCCGAACTTGAGCTTGAAGGTTTTTCCCCCTAAGGCCAATCCTATCAACTGGTGACCGAGACATATACCGAATACCGGCCTTTTGCCGATTTGATCACGAATAGTCTCCACCGCATAGGTGACGGCGGCAGGGTCTCCGGGCCCGTTACTCAAAAAAAGGCCATGGGGATCCAGTCTGTTTATGGTCTCAGGGCCCGCATCCGCGGGCAGCAGGAGAATTGTGCACCCCCTTTTTTCAAGGGACCTGAGTATATTGAGTTTCACACCATAATCCATGGCCACCACACGAAAAGCGCCGGGCTCGTCCGGCCATTGGAACTGCTCCACCCCCCCTTCCAACTTGACCGGTCTCCCATCCTGCCACAACATGGGTTCGCGGCAGGTCACTTCCCTGACCAGGTCCCGGCCCACCATATCTGGTGAGTGCCTTGCCTTTTCCACTAAGGAATCCGGATCCAGGTCCTGTGTGGACAGGGCGGCCTTCATGGCCCCCTGAAGCCTGATATGCCTGGTAAGGGCACGGGTGTCTATGCCCTCTAAGCCCGGTATATTATTGGCCATGAGATAATCCGCCAGGCTCTTTTGCGATCGCCAGTTGTTAGGGTATTTCTGGTATTCTTTTACGATTAGGGCCTTTACCTGAATCCGATCCGATTCGATGTCCAGGTCGTTGATTCCATAGTTGCCGATCAACGGATAGGTCATGTTCACCATCTGGCCGCAGTAGGAAGGGTCAGTAAGGATTTCCTGATACCCGGACATGCTGGTATTAAAAACCACCTCACCTACTGTTTCACCATGGCCGGTAAAGGAACGACCGGTGAATATGGTGCCGTCTTCTAATGCCAAAATCGCTTTCATTGTCTCAGCCTTGCTCTCTGAACCCCATAGCCGTCAGGCTAATATAATTCTGCCAACATTTTGGTCTCTCCTGACGGCAAATCTCAAATCCCAATAAACAAATAACAAATAAATTCCAAATTACAATATCAAAACGCGTTTTATCAGACTTAATTTTTTTGGTAATCCAGTAATGTGGTCTGCCAAGGCTCTTACCCCGAATTATTGAGAAGAGACGCTATTATAACGGTGCATTGTTTTGGTCATTGTTATTTGAGATTTGGATATTGTTTGAAATTTGGTGCTTGTGATTTGGAATTTTTACATAGAAATTGTCATATCTCAAATGGGAATTAGCTTAGCCTGACGGCTATGCTCCAAACCCCTGCCCGTTGCCTACTCCTCACTGCCTACTCCTTACTATCTATTCCCACGTCCTTCGCACCTTTACTCCCCTTGCATGCAGGTTTTGCTTTATTTCTTTTATAGTATAAGTCCCGTAGTGAACAATGGACGCGATCAGGGCCGCATCCGCCTTGCCCTTTGTTAACGCATCATACATGTGATCTATATTTCCCGCACCGCCCGAAGCAATGACAGGGATATTCACATTTTCAGAAATAAGAGAGGTAAGGTTTAATTCGTAACCCTTCTTTGTGCCGTCCGCATCAATGGAATTCAGACAAATCTCGCCCGCCCCTAAACGCTCTCCCTCCTTTGCCCAGAAAAGGGCGTCAATGCCCGTATGTGTCCTGCCTCCGTGAATAACCATCTCATAACCGGATGGTATGCTTTTCGAGGCATCTACCCTTTTGACGTCCATTCCGAGGACAATGCACTGGCTCCCAAATGCCTCAGCCCCCTGAGAAATAATCTCAGGTTCATTTATTGCTTCGGTATTGACGCTTACTTTTTCCGAGCCGGCCAAAAGAACACTTCGCATATCCTCTATGGTCCTGATGCCCCCGCCCACGGAAAAAGGTATGAAAATTTCCTCGGCCACGCGGCGAACAACATCTATCATTATATCCCGCCGGTCACTGGAGGCCGTGATATCATAAAAGACAATCTCATCCGCGCCCTGTTCGTAATAGAACCTGGCCATTGCCACGGGATCACCGATATCCACGTTTTCTTTAAACTTGATACCCTTGGTGGTTTTCCCGTCCCTCACGTCGAGACAGGGTATTATTCTTTTGCTAAGCATAGCGACCAAGCTGCTTATTGAAAAGTTTATAATGGTTTTCCAGATAACAGAATAATTCCCGTTAACGGAGCATTTAAAATCCCAAAACCCAAGCACCAAATTACAAATAAATCTCAATATACAATAACCAAAACTGATTTGGTTCTCACCCTCACTCCATAGTATTACGGAGGACAGCCCTGAAGGTTTGGTTCATCAGTTTTTCGCATAAGGACGCCCAAAACTCGTTTGGAATTTTGAATTTCGGTCATTGGAATTTGTTTGTTATTTGTAATTTGTTATTTGGGATTTTCACTAACTCAACTATTCTATTAACGGATACACATCCCGATTAACAAGATAAAATTAATCTCTCGCTGCAAGCGCGATTAATCGTGTCAAAAAGCACGACCGTCCCACGTGCAGAAATTTTTTAGAATCCTCAGGCCCGGCTCACCGCTTTTTTCCGGATGAAACTGCATGGCAATCAGGTTTTTATAGCCAATAACGGACGGGAAATCCATACCGTAATCGGTCGTGCCGACAATGAATTCCTTCGAGTCCGGCATTGGATAATAGGAATGGACAAAGTAGAACTCATCACGAGGCATTATCCCTTCCAGAACAAGGTGTTTTCTAATCAGACTGACACCGTTCCACCCCATATGAGGGATCTTCAGACGTTCCTGTTTAACGGAAAAAAGTGTAGAGGGAAACAATTTCACCTCCCCCCCGATCAATCCTAAACACTTCGCATTATTCTCTTCACTTTTGTCCAGGATGATCTGTGCACCCAAACAGATCCCTAAGACAGGTTTCCCTGTTTCAAATGCCTGCTTTAGAGTTTTATCCAGACCAAGATGTATCAGGTCCTCAATGGCCTTTCCCGCCGCGCCAACGCCCGGAAATATTATCCTTTCAGCATTTAAGATCTCGTCTTTTTCATTAGTGATGCAACAGGGAAACCCGAGCCTGTTCAGGGCACGCTCCACGCTCTTGAGGTTTCCGGCTTTATAATCAATGATGGCAATCATCAGTACGCCTTTACTTCCCCCACTCCTCGAGACCGTCTGTCTCCACATTGGCGGCCTGTCTGGGTCTCACCTTTCGATAGACTGTGAGCGGGCTCTTCTTTTCACCATTGACCTTTAACAGGTCCTTCTCAATAGAAATTCCGAAAAGGCGCTCATTTTCCTGAAGGTATGGGAGGATAAGGTCCCAGTCTTTCTCTTCCAGGGCCACAACTTCCCCGCCGTTCAGTTGCTGGTCCTCCACTGTTTGAAAGGGATCGCGCACGTAAATAGCTCCCCCGGATGCTAATGAAAAGAGATTCGAACCGGGATAAGGGACAGGCTGTGTGCGAACATTACCTTCATCATCAAACTCCATGCCGTTTAGAATCACAAACCCCCCGCCGTTAAGGGGATCGCCGGCCATAAACGATTCACCCAAATAATCCAGACATGTCCCGTTAATGACGACCCTGGGCCGGCCCACTGCATTTATCAGCGGCCTTCCCGCGGCATTTCCCATGACATACACTTCCCCACCCTTGGCCCCGTACATAAATGTCTGGCCCGTATCGCCGTAAATGACCATCATGCCCGATTTCATGATCTGGCCTAACTGATCCTGTGCGTTTCCGTGCACGTATATGCTGAGCCCGTCAATACCAGAACCTATATAGTCACCGGAACTGCCGTAAATATCTATGCGCACCCCACCGGTATCCGGGCCGAATCCGCATCCGTGGAAACGCTGGCCTTTTGATGCGAACACTATAAAACGCCTCCAGCCCCTGTAAAATGCCTCGGCCATAAGGCGGCTGTCGCAATGGTCACCTTCAGGGGTAAACAGCGATGCATCAATGATCAGGACCTTTTCATCATAAGATGGCCCCCTGAAGAACTGCCTGGTTTCCCAGTCGACCAACCGGTAAGTCGATTTTTCATCTTCCCTTTCAAGGGACGGAAAATTGCGAAAAATGGTTTCCAGTGCCTGGTTTACCATCTGCAGGATGGATCGAGGCTTCTTGTCGTAAGTCGGATAGCGGCGATCAATCAGTTTGGTCAGGGCCTCTAATGCAACCTCAAAATGGGCATCCCCTTTGAGGGTCCACGCCCTGATTTCCCTCAAGCAGTCCATCAAATCAGAATAGTCCCAGGTCTTGATTCCTTCTTTTACATATTCGTATAAAAGGTCCGGCCGCTGGAGTTCAAAGAACTTTGAGATATTAAACCGTTCCCTGTTTTCATCCTCCATCGTGTAGTAGACACGACCCGGAAGGTAGGGGACCTGGCCCTCGGCGACATTGATCTCCTTTCCGAATTTATCCTCGCAGGTCAATCTCCTGTCCAGGGGTCCCTGATCCGTTTCATCTAAATTAAAGATAAAGGCCCCTCCGTCCGTATAGCTTCCGCCGCGCGCGTTCCAGTAACGGTCCGCCACGGTCCCCACCCGCGGATCTTCCTCTGACAGGCTTTTCAGGGTGGCATCAATGGCCTGTTTCTCGGAACATATGAGTCCTACCTGCACCTGGCCGTCGTGAAGGGCAAAGACCTGGGGCCTGAGCATGGCGGTATCGGTAATACCGATGAGCTGGAGTCTCCTGTTTTGCGTATCGTTTCGTGCAATGATAAAAAACCATGGGCCGTCCGGCGAACCATGAATGTGGGTTGCCTGAATGGCCCGGTAGACCTGCTGCTTTTCAGGTGGCAACTGATCAAAGTCCCTCTCCATGGTCGGGGCCAATGCCTCAATAACATATTCCATGGGATAACCGTAGGTTCGACTGTAAAGATCAAATAGTTGCACTGAAACCTCGGTATCTGTGAGAAAAAGGGGGTAGATATTGCGTTGGCTTAAGTACTCGGCCACGGAATGGTAGTTGGCAAAATCCCCGTTATGGACAAGGGCCTCATTGAGTCCGATAAAGGGATGGGCCCCGGCCGGGTGCCAGACACGGCCTTTTGTGGGGTAGCGCTGGTGGGCAATCCAGATATGGGCCTTGAAGTCATCCAGTTTATAATACTGAACGACCTGCTCTGCATATCCCACAATCTTCAGGATAAAGAAGTTTCGCCCGTGGGATAACACAAATGCCTGCTGTTTGCCGTAAGCGTCATAATAGGTCTTGTTAATCTTGAAACTATTCTGAAATACGAACTCGTCTTCTGCCTGCCTCTTGCTGAGGCCTTCCAGGCCCTTTTCGGCCATAAATGCCTTGAGCGCCTCCGGCTTTACACGTAGGAAAAAGCGCCAGACATCGGGGGGCCTTACATCCAGTCCCGGGATATCCCTGTAATCCGTTACATTGGGAATGCGCTCAGAAAAATCTATTTGAAACCAAGGCTCTATAAATCGCTGTTCCAGGTCATCTAAGACCCCATCCTCTAACACGGCAATCTGCAATATATAGTCCTGTTCTAAGATTTCTCTTGAAACCCCTAACATCGTGTGATCAAACCCCATGGCCGCAATTCCACCCCCGCGGCCATTGCCCCTGTTGTGCATCTGCTTAGATGGCTCAAAGATGTGTTTTCCCCTGACAGGGATGCTACAGGCAAATCCGGTTACCCCGCAACCGCCCTCGGCCTCTGTTTCATGATATGATCTTGATGGCAAATCGCCTACCAGTAATTCTCTGGATTGGATTATGTTTTTTATGTTTTGATACATCGTTTAATCTCGTATAAAATAGCGCTAAGCGATTTTATTCTTCATATAATCAAGGTGTACAAGGCAATCGGTCCTGCCCACCAACTCTTTCAAACTTTTCATGCCGAACTTCCTGAGGATCCGGGTCAACTCTTTACGCCATGCCAAGAACATGTTGATAACCCTCTGTGTTCCCCACTCAAGTTCAATCAGTTCCATCAACTCAGGGTCTGTTGTGGCAATACCCCTGGCACAACCTCTCCCGCTTTCGCAATTGTGGCAGCGGATACACTCCAGGGCTACCAAATCCGCGGTCCCGGTGCATACACCATCCGCACCTAAGGCAATGATCTTGGCCACATCGTGGGGCGTCCTGATCCCGCCGCTTGCGATCACCGTAATTTTGTCCCTGACGCCCTCTTTCTCCAAAAACCGATGGACCTTTGGCAGGGCATATTCAATGGGCATGGCTATGTTTTTCTTGGCGATATCCGGGGCCGCGCCGGTCCCGCCGTAGCTGCCGTCTAAGTGTATAATATGGGCGCCGGCGTAATAGCTCCCTACTGCCACCATATCCACATCATTCGGGGTAGAAACCTTGACAGACACTAAGGCCCGGGGATTAATGGCCTTTATCCAGTCCACATGCTTTTTATGGTCCTCCACTGAATATACACTGTGAAAAGGAAATGGGGAAAAAAGGGGGTATCCGACCACGGCCTCGCGCATACGGGCCACACCGGGCGTGACCTTGGCTCCCAAAAGGTGCCCTCCGAGTCCCGGCTTGGCCCCCTGGGCATATTTGAATTCAACAATTTTGACCCTTCTAATGGTTTCTTCCCGGACACCGAAAAGCCCGGTGGCCACCTGGGTAATCACATGGTCGTCATAGGGCTTAAGCTCGTCCGGGTAACCTCCCTCTCCCGTACAACAGAAGGTCCCTAAAGCGGCTGCTGCCTTGATCCTGCTGAGCATTGTCGTGATACTCACGGAACCATAGGACATGCCGCCTCCGTAAAAGGGGACCTCGATCCTGATCCTGTGTGCGTTATCATTCCTCCTGTTTAAATCAAGACCTAAGTCCACATCATCGTCCGGGCGGGGCGGCGCGGATTCATGACCGGAAGGGCCGCCTTTGAACACGAGGCGCAATTTATCGAACCCACCTCCGGAATCCCCTATCCTGTATTGAAGACCTCTCTCAGGCACCTCTCCGAACTCGGCCATATACCAGGTACTGGCTAAGAGGTCCGGGGGCCATCGAAAATCCCCCATAACATCAAAATCAGGATTTTTCTTGAGTGAAAGGGCCTGTACCGGGCATGCCTCATGACACGGCTCGGGGCAATCGGGTCCCACACACAGGTAATGATTCTTGACAAACACACGGCCCCTTTTCATGACATGGACGCCATAAGGGCATATCTCCACACATTTTCCGCAGGCAATACAGTCACTGGTCCGGTTAAGCCGGTATTTTCCGATAGGGTTTCTGAATCGGGATGGCGTTTTTATCACTTCCGGAAACTCAAATTTACTATGACTATTCAAGTTCACATCCCTCCTCAACATCTCCCATTGATCCGAACAAGCTCTTGTCCATATCCACAAAAAACATGGCCCGGCCCGTCTCTCCCCTGAGCCTGCGGGCATCTCTTATGCCCATGGCGCCCATAACTTCAAGGAGCTGGTTATGCCAGGCTCCTAAGAGATTGACAACACGAGCCGCTACCCATTTTGATGGTGCTGCGTTAATTTCTACGGGACAGGAGAGCCCCTTTGTGCACCGCCTGCACATCCTGCACTCAAGGGCGATGAGAAGGGGGAAATCAACGAAGACCGCATCCGCGCCGCAGAGCATTGCCTTGGCCACGTGCTCTGCCATGGCAAGCCCGCCGCTTGCCAGCAATGTCAATTCATCCCGGACCCCCTCACCAATGAGTTTTGTATGCACGGAACGGATTCCGTCTTTGATATATTGCGTCCGGTCATCTAAGAACCGGCCATCCGGACCGGCCTCAAGATGAATAATTGAGATACCTTCTTCTACAACTAAAAGGGCCTTTTCCTCCATGCCATCGGCCACGGGTATTTTCAGGGATATCTGGAGAGATGGGTCCTTTTTTCTTATATTCCTGACAACACCTTTCCAGTCCTCACCCCAGGGGACCTCCACGAGTCGAACACCCTCAGGGGCACTACCCGGGTCGGGACCATCCGGAGAAATTACAGGCATCAGCCACTTGCCGAAATCATCTAAGGCATCACTGATCATCTCCTGTGGAAGCGCTATAAAGGTCCCTAAGCGCTGAGCAGCCGTGGCCCAGCCTTTTATGGTTTCATCGGATAATGTGCCGAAACCGGGGACCCTCAGAATAATAGGGAGAGGGATGTCCGTAACAGAAAGGCTTTCCCCATCAAGATTGCCTGACCCGGTAAATTTAAGATATGTCAGGGTCCTGCCTATGTCTATGGACGTGCTGATGTACTCACGACCATGGATCCCGTCCCTCGTTGGCCGGACAATCTCCGACATATCCGTCCACATGGAATCAAACCCCGGACCGCTGAAGGGCCCCGGATACCCTGAGCCAGAAACCGGGATCTTGCCTGTCTCGGCCTGATGCCACAGGCTGTTGATTATTTCCGGGCTCCAGTAGGAATCGCCTAATGCCTTGAACTCGGGATTAAGGGATTTGTGGATCAGTTCCTTTGGACAACCCTGCACGCACCTCAGACAGTTCATGCACTCGTTGTCTATGGAATCAATCATCTGCCTGGAATCAAGGCCCCTGTGATCATAGACGCCGTACACACACCGTGTCTTAACACATACCGCGCACTTTAGGCAGCCCTCCTCCCATGCAATGATTCCCGACCTGGTAACGGGCTCAAAGCGGTTAGGAACCGGCTTTGTATGTATCACGTATTTGGATGGCATATTGAGCTTCCTTACTAAAAAGCCGGCCTCGGCAACAACCCTGCTTTCTCCACTATTTCTCCCACCGCGTCTTCCCATTCAATGGCCATTATATGTACACCTTTGACGCCGGGCATTTCCTTGAGTCTCAAGATTGTCTCCACGCAGATACGAATACCTTCCTCGCTCTGCTTATCTTTCGGGACACCTTCCATCCTCTTTATGATGTCATCCGGGACATCCATGCCGGAGACCCTGTTTTTCATATATTTTGCCATGCCGGGAGATTTTAGAGGGGTGACCCCTCCCAGGATAAATGTCTCCTCGGTCAGCCCCCTGTCCGCGGCCATGGTCAGCCAAGCCTCAAATCTTTCGATGTTATAGATACACTGGGTCTGTATGAAACCGGCGCCCGCCTTTATTTTCTTGGCAAGACGGACCACCCTGAAATCAAGAGGATCTGCAAACGGGTTGGCGGCAGCGCCAATAAATAGTTCAGGGGGACTGGTCAGAGAATCTCCGCCTAAGATAATACCTTCATCCCGCATGGCCTTCACTGTCTGGACAAACTGGATCGAATCCAGATCAAAAACTCCTAATGCCTGTGGTTGATTGCCGAAAACCTGGTGATCGCCCGAAAGACACAGTACATTCCTGACCCCAAGGGCTGATGCACCTAAAATATCAGATTGAAGGGCAATCCGGTTCCGGTCTCTCACCACCATCTGGAGTACAGGGTCAAGCCCTGCTGTCTTGAGCAGGCTGCATGCGGCAAGGCTGGACATTCGGACAATGGCCGTCTGGTTATCCGTTACGTTCAGGGCATCCACCTTGCCCCTCAACATTTCGGCCTTTTTGAGCACAACTTCCGGGTCAGCACCCTTTGGAGGACCACATTCGGCGGTCACCGCAAAGTCGCCCTTCTCAAGCACACTTTTTAGCTGGCTATTATCATTCACCTTTGCTGATCCTCCCTTACGATCTTTCTGGGACCCACACCCTGCTTTTTTGACCAGTCTTTGGGCGGGTAGATCTTCTCAAGTCTGTCCAGGGCCCCGAACCTGGTCAACCGGTCAATGATCAATTGCCAGGCACAGGGGACCTCCGGGTTGACTTCGCACTTCCCGTTCATGGACCCGCCGCACGGCCCGTTTAAAAGCTGCTTGGAACAGCGCGCCAAGGGACAAACCCCGGCAAAGTAATACAGCATACAGTCACCGCAACCCAGACAGCTCTCAACCCATAAACCCTGGTCCTTTGTCTCACCCATGAACTCCGTGTTCAGTGCCGGGATTACAGGGACTTCCGGGAACATATCCGCCACGGCCTGGACACCGGCTCCACACCCCAAGGACAGGATTGCATCGTATTGATCGATTACGTCATCTAACTGAATGACAAATTCATTCACGCACTGGCGGTCAATGGTCATTTCGGAAATCTGCACATCCTCCCTGTTCATCTTGGCTGCCATGCGAAGCACGGAGGCCAGCATGGCCGTCTCCTTTTCCCCGCCGGATGCACATTCGGCCACGCACGATCCGCAGCCCAGGGCAAGGATCTTTTTGTAAGGGGCAATCATTTCCCTTATCTCGTCAATCGGTTTTTGTTCCGCTGTGATCATTATTCCCTTCTCCTCTTTTGATGGGTAGAGCATAGCGATACCCATCTATTATGGATTATGCCCCCTGACCGGCGACGGTCTTAGCCTCGATATGTCCTCAAAAATCTCTCCTGCCATTTCTTTTAATGATTTGGGGTTATCTTTTGAGCCAATTAGAATCCCTACCCGCTCCGGTTCCAGACCGATTTCTGCAATAATTGAAGCAGTCATTTGCACTCGCTTTTCGGCCCTGTGATTCCCTTCAAAATACCGGCAGGCCCCTTCAGGGCATGTAATTACATAAGCCGCATCGGCAAATTCCTCCAAAGCCCTCAACAGGTGAACAGGCTCCAGCCTTCCGCTGCAAGGGATGGGAAAGAGTCGCATGGATCGACCATACTTTTTCTCCAATTCCTGCCTCTCTTTTTCACTGCTTTCAGGAACATTCTGGCAATAAAAAAGCGCCAGTGTATTTTTTTGTTTCCAGACCATTTTATGGTTCAATCTTTACAGGTTTTTAGTTCAAACAAAAAAAGACGCCACCCCCACCAAACAAGGGTACAAACGTCTTTGTCTCTATTCTCCTTAACCCTAACGATCCCGCACTCCTTTGTACGAAGTCGTTTCAAATTAAAAAATAATTTAGATTTGTTTCCATTTTTTGTCAAGAAAAAAACAGAAAAAAACAGGGCGGTTAAGCCATACTAATAGTTTTGCTTTACTGTTAATTTTAGCTCAATTGTTTGATTTGCCGCAACAGTTCACCATCACACTTGACAGAGGCAAAGGATTTCTTTAACCTCAAAAAACAACCTTGGGATAAAGTGAGGATACAATGATTTCAGAAAGACTCAGAGTGGCTTCAGGAGTCAGCCAGTTAGACCGACTTTTGGGGGGTCTTTATATCGGTGACAACGTGGTCTGGCATGATGATGCCGGTAGTCTGGCTTCAGTCTTCTGCCTGAACTTTATTCAGGCCTCCCAGGCCCAGGACAGACCCCTTATATATGTCAGTTTTGACCGGTCTCCGAGAAATCTTTTAGAAAAATTGGGGACATTAGCTGAGAACCCGTCTCTGACTATCCTGGATTGCTTCACCCATGGCAAGGGGGCGGGTTCAGAGGTCTTTCTCAAATTCTATGATGAAGATAAATCTGAATGGCCGTGCCGGATTATCATGGTAGATAAGCCTCGCGAGGTGGAGCAGGTCACGGATGCCTTCTACAATGTTCATGGAACCATGGAAGGCGATGTCCGTTTTGTCTTTGAAAGCCTGACCGGCATGCAGGAGCTGTGGGGCGGGGAGGATGATCTTATTGAGTTCTATTCCCACTCCTGTCCCAGGCTGTACGAACTCAATACTATTGCATACTGGATCATGGAAAAACGGGCCCATTCGCCCCGCCTTCGAGCACAGATCAACCAGATCGCCCAGGTGGCCATTGACCTGTCCGTTAAAAGGGGCACGACCTCGCTGACAATTTTGAAAGCCGAAAAACGGGACCTAAACACGCTCAATAAACCTTGCAACTACTGGAGTAAAGGTCTGAATGTAACCTTTGACTCTGAAAGAAGGGGAACCAGCAGGATTGACCTGGGAATTCGACTAAAAGAACTTCGCACCAAGCGGGGCCTGTCCCAGACCGAATTAGCCAAACTCGTAGGGGTGACCCCAAGCACTATTTCCCAGGTGGAGAGCGACTTGATTTATCCTTCCCTGCCCGCGCTGCTTAAAATGGCAGAAATCCTTTCCATAGAAGTAAGTTCTTTTTTTCAGGAATCAGAGGATGTTACAACCCGGGTAATTTTCCCTGCCGCTGAGGCCGTGGAGGTAAAATTCCCGGATCAACCTGTTGGAAGTATCCATGGAAAACTCCTGACCCCGGTGGATTTTGAGCCAAAGGCAGAACCGTACCTCATTGAAATATCCCCGAAGAAAAACCTTCCCTCCCACTTCTTCATCCATAAAGGAGAAGAGGTCGGATATATGCTGTCAGGGAAATTGCAGTTGAAATTAAAAAAGGCGGTCTATACCGTGCGTGCCGGTGATGTGATTTACCTGATCTCTGAGATGCCTTCGCAGTGGAAGAACCCCGGGCCGGGTGTGGCCAGGCTGCTCTGGTTGAAGATCAGGTGAACCCGGAGCCGGAATTATTAGCTTTCCCGATAGCGATTGAACTTATCAAATTCTATCTTGAGCCAATCCGGCCAGAATTCCTCATCTATGGGATAACTTGCATCCATTGCCTGGAAAGAACCGTCTCCCGCGATTTTTCTGATTTTTTCCTTAAGGTTATATTTTACCTCATCAACACCGACAAGTTTTGCCACGGCCTTATTGACTTCATCTAATGTCTTATCATAAGGATTATCGCCTTTAAAGGCCCTCTGGACAGCAAGTTCATTTAAACACTCGATGCCGCGGTGCCACTCCTTGAACGAAGGGAAAAACATGGGGCCATAGGATATCCAGAACTCGATGAACTTTGCACCCGCATTGTATACCACCCAGACGGAGCCGCCTTCACTAACGCTTCCCCTTACAATGCTGTCATCGCCCATTGCAACATTTTGATCTCCTAACAGGGAATCAATGCCGCCGAACTTCAGGCCGACCTCCTGGGACCTTGTTTGTTGCTCTCCCTCCTGAAACGTCCTGACAGATTGTGGAAGTTTGATAATGGCAGGGTACAAACGCTTTTTAAGACCTTCTGCTATGCCCACTGTAACACCCCAACCGGATTCCGGGTTGGGAATAACAACATCAGCCTTTGAAGTCTTATAATGATCAACCAGTTCCAGACCCAGCTCTTTTCTTAACTGGAATATTTCCTTTCCTCTGAACAGCGAACCGACATTCCCGAAATAGACGCCCTGGAATATATCCGGCATCAGGGGTTCCTCTCTCAATCTCTTTGTTTCATTTCCCCCTGACGAGCATATGGTCATCTCTCCGCCGTCATATTCTCTTTCGGTCAACCCGTTTAATCTCCTGTGGGAACATGATTCGGAACTCGCAACAAAGGTGCCGTTAATCGTTGCATAACAGAAAGGCTCAAACGCCCTGGCATCATTTAAGGCAATCAAATAGATCTCTTTGCCGTCATGAACCAAAGCAGTTAAGGCAAAGGTCGCCCTGCCGTGCAATCTATCCAGAAGTTTTTCACCGGCTTCAAATTTAATGCCTTCCTGTGTAATGTATTTATGCAACAAAGCGCCGATGATTTCGGTCTTATTATCGGTCTGCAGGTCATAATCCGGTTCAAGCTCGGCCCTCAAATCGTCCTCTTTGATAAGATAACCATCCATGGTTAAGACGACTTTTAATTTAGAACCGGTTTTCGGATAGATTTCTATTGGCTCAACATTTATTTTTTCACCAATAGCGGCCACGGGCTCTAAATCTTGAAACGTCCTGATTGTGTTGTAATCTATTACTTCGGCGATCCTGCCCAGACCTTTATGCACATAGATCCCCTTTGAATTCCCTATGGCCAGCCCGGTGCTGGCCTTGCCCCTGTGTTGACAGGCCCCTGTTGCCAAAAACGCCTTTCCCACCAGTTCATCATCATCCAGACCATAAAGACCGACAATTCCGTCCATTTTTATTCTCCCTTATAAAATCGCGGGGCGATTTTATTATCTGATATCAGCGTGGTAATCTTGGAGCGACTTGACGGTCCCATGGCCTTTCCGGTTCCTGTCAATGCCCCTTGCTGCGGCCAAGGCGGCCGCCAATGTTGTAATGTACGGCACCTTATGCTTGATAGCCGACTTCCGGATATACGAATCATCATGTTTGCTCAGCTTGCCGCTGGGGGTGTTTATGACTAATTGAATCTCATCGTTCATAATCCCATCCACGATGTTGGGACGACCCTCATGCATCTTCGAAACCGGCTCCGACACGATGCCATGGCCGGCTAAGAATTTGTGGGTGCCGTCGGTCGCTTTTATCTTGAAGCCCAGCTTATCAAACTGACGGGCCACCTCCAGGACGGCCGGCCGGTCCAACTCTGATACTGTAAGGAGCACGGTCCCCTCAGAGGGGAGTACCTGCTGGGCCGCCTCCTGGGATTTATAAAAGGCGAGGCCGAACGAATCGGCCATGCCTAATACTTCTCCAGTGGATCGCATTTCAGGGCCTAAGATGGGGTCCACCTCCTGGAACATATTAAAGGGGAAAACTGCCTCTTTAACCCCGAAGTGGGGGATCGTTTTAGGTTTGATGTCAAGGTCTGCCAACTTTTTGCCTAACATGAGCTGCGTGGCAATGCGCGCCATGGAAATATTGCAGACCTTTGAAACAAGCGGTACGGTGCGGGATGCCCTTGGATTGGCCTCGAGGATATAGACCGTATCATTTGCAATTGCGTACTGGATGTTCATCAACCCGACCACGTTCAACTCAATGGCGATTTTCTTAGTGTAATTATAAATGGTATCTAAGTGCTTGGCCGGTATACTGATGGGAGGTATCACACACGCCGAATCCCCGGAATGGACCCCGGCTAATTCGATATGTTCCATGACAGCAGGCACAAAGGCATCCGTGCCGTCTGAGATGGCGTCCGCTTCCGCCTCAATGGCATTTTCCAGGAATTTATCGATGAGGATCGGCCTTTCCGGGGAAACATCCACGGCCGCAGCCACGTAATGCCGGAGCATTTCCTCGTCATGGATCACCTCCATGGCCCTTCCACCCAACACATATGAGGGCCTGACCATCAGGGGATAGCCTATCCTTTCAGCCACCTTGAGGGCCTCTTCCATAGTGCTCGCCATGCCCGATTCGGGCTCCGGTATGCCCAATTTGCTCATCTTCTTGCGGAAGCGGTCACGATCCTCGGCCAAGTCAATGGCGTCGGGCGAAGTCCCGATGATTTTAACACCGGCCCTGGCCAGTTCATTTGCGATATTAAGTGGCGTCTGGCCCCCGAATTGAACTATGACGCCTTCGGGTTTCTCTTTTTCATAAATGCTCAGGACGTCCTCCACCGTGAGCGGCTCAAAGTAGAGCTTGTC
>JAFDDR010000146.1 GCA_019310785.1 Deltaproteobacteria bacterium | reverse complement strand
CCTATGGAAAACATGAGGGGATTACACAGCCATGCCTGAATGATACGGCCATGCACCAAATGCCATGTGCCACGGGTTATTCCGCACGTGGGGCATGGAGTATGGGTCAGCCACTTGAAGAGACAGAGTTCCACTGGCCGGTTTTGACTAACGCTTAGCCATATTACTACACAGACAAGTGCCGCCCATACGGCCACTACAAATACGGCCCAAAGCGGCCATGGGGGGCAACGGGAGACGCGGACTGCCGTAATTCTCATTAGAGAAAGCCTGGATCTATCCTGTTTGTATGCCTGTGGCGATACCTATGATTGCAGTAATCAGCCAGATGATCAGGACTATGACCTGAAGACCAACACTGATCATTCCGCAGATCTTGCCCGCCTGAGTGAGACCACGTCCCGTGGGATCCATAGAGCCTGCGTCCATCTCGGCCAGGTCGGTCTTGCCCATGACCCATGCTATGATGCCGGCTATAAAGCAGCATGCCAGGCCGACGATTCCGAGTACCAGAACTGTTGTACCGCGGTGAGGCTTGAGGGATTCGGATTGTGAACCTGTCGGCACTGCGGGGGGAGCTGCGTTTTCTTCCATTACAATCCTCCTTTATGCAAGGTTTTAAGCAAAGTGCTTGCACTGACTATTAAAGGCCTGATAGTCCTGCAACAGGTTGTACAATTCTGACAAGATCTTCGGGCACATGATACACAAAATAGAGAAAAACACAAGTCCCTATTTTGTCTGGTAGAGGTGTGTAGCTTTAATCAAAAGAATTCCTCGATGCTCTGCATCGGGGTTAATAAGATAGAAATTCATTTTGATACCTCACAGCTCTGCTGCGGGGTAGTTCATAATTAAAAAGGTGCTGTCTGAAATTAAAAAAATCAGACATCTGATAATCCCTGTATCAGGGCCATTACATTATGACCTAATACCGAATGATTGTAACCCCCTTCCAAAATGGCAAAGCAGCCTCCGCCGTGACGTTTGGAGGCATCCAGCACCATCCTGCCGATATCGTGATAGTCTTCTGTGCGGAGTGTACCGCCCCAGTCATCCTCGTGATTGTCAAAACCCGCTGATATACCAATGATGTCGGCCTCGCACTGCTCCATTTCTTCTTTTACCTCTATGAGATATGATTCGCGGTCATTGGCGGCCACGTTATGTACTGTAACGTATTCTTTAGGTTTAAGGATATTGACATTTCCGTCACCAAAATGGAGGTCAATATCCAGGACATAGGCGGTCTCAATTTTCCGGTTTGCTTTCAAGTGTTCCAGGGCAATGGCCATGTTGTTGAAGTAGCAAAAACCCCACGCGCCGTCTGACGAGGCATGGTGGCCGGGCGGCCGGATAAGCCCGAAACAGGGCTCTATAAGCCCTAAATTAGCCGCCTGGATTGCCCCTCCAGCAGCTAAGGCCGCCACCTCGTAAACGCGCTGGTGTTTTGCCCTTTCTATATGGTATTCGGTGTGAACCGCGGAGATATCGGCCTTCGAAGCGGGTTTAGCCTCTACAAATTCAACCGATGGTTCGATGACCTCTACGACCGCCTCTATTCGCCCGGCTGCTGCCGCCGGATCAGAGGAGTAAACCTGGTAATAATCTTCATGGAAGATAACCTTCATATTGCCCTCCTTCTGTATATGCTTCAAGGGCAGGCCAAGGCCTGCCCCTACGCAAAAGCTGAAAGGTGTCGCTGGGCTGATATAATGCTTACAACAATTTTGATTAAATGATATATAATATACAACTCTGGAGATGAGAGGGTCAAGCTGTGAAATTGTCTGATGGGGCTCAGGATGTTCAAGAGGGCAGGGCAATCCACAGCCCTGTGGATTGGAAAGCGATAATACCGAGGGACTTTGAGGAAGGATAATCCATATGAGCAAATTTATGCAGGTCGATATTCGGGTAATTCCAATATATGAAAGGAGTTTAGTAGAACAGTTTCCGCGCATCACCGATTTACTGAAACAGATGTATTACACGGAGCCGGTGGAAAAGGAGGTCTCTTTGTATGCTCTTGTAGATTATATGGTGAGTGTGACCCATAATCCGGAGATGCCTCATGACATCAAGAGGAAAATAAAACCTTATGTCCAAAAGATGTTGAGCAGCAAGAGAATAGCAAGGGAACAACTTCTCTCAAAAAAGCTCAATGAATTGGATAAATCCCTGTACCTGATCGAAGACCAGTTTGAAGACTTAGAGGGTGCTCTATAAAAACTAATCACTTTCCACAGAGTATTTTCAGTTTTTTGGGGCTGTTTGACAGAAGCCGGGTTTATAATTATAATTCAACCTAAAAGTCATAGTTTTTTCTGCGAGTATTCAGACATGCAAAAACAGTTTTTGATTTTGCGGATTTGTTTTACCATCATACCTGGGAGGGGAAATGAAAGAGGAGAACCCCAATATCTTAGAGGCGTTTGAACTCACCAAATCCTATAGAGGCAAGGTGGTGGTAGATCGTGTGAGTATGAACATCCATACCGGGGAAGTGGTGGGGATCCTTGGTCCCAATGGGGCGGGCAAAACCACCATCTTCTCTATGATCATAGGTCTGACCACCCCCGACAGCGGGAAAATATTTCTCAATGGAGAGGATGTCGGACAATTGCCCATGTACAGACGGGCCAGGAGAGGAATCACATACCTTCCCCAGGAACCCTCGATTTTCAGGAAATTGACCTGAGTTAAACATTGCCCCATTAGCCAAAAATAAGGCATACTCACTTTCTGGCGGGGAGAGGCGAAGGGTGGAGATCACCAGGGCCCTTATCCTTTCTCCCTCTGTTATCCTCTTAGATGAGCCATTCGCAGGCATAGACCCGCTTGCAATTATTGAAATCCAGAGTATTATTAATCACCTGAAGGACACTGGGCTTGCGGTGCTCATTACCGACCATAACGTTAGGGAGACCCTGGACATATGTGATCGGGCTTATATAATAAACGAAGGGAAGATGTTGGAGGAAGGAACACCTGAAAAGATAGCGGCAAGTAAAAGGGCCAGGGAATTGTATTTAGGGAAGAATTTTGAATTAGAGAAAAAGGGTGTTGAAATGGGTGTGTTCAAGTTCCAGTACCAGGGACCCCAGAGGATATTAGGCGAGGAAGGAGATGAAGAAACCGGCCCGGACGTGATTCTTTCTCAATTTTCTCGCAAGTTGTCCGCCAGGTATCTTGACCTGACGCCTGCGGAGATTCAGGTGGCGACTCTCATAATGCATGGAAAAAGCACAAAAGACATAGCAGCCTTTTTGAGTCTTTCAACCAAGACTATTGAGTCTCACAGGAAGAGTATCAGGAAAAAAATCGGACTGAAAAATAAAAAGGCAAACCTCAGGACTCATCTGTTATCGATCTAATAATCACAAACTCTGTCCCCCAGTTCATACCCAATTGTCCGGTTAACCTCTTATAATTACGATCTGTTTATAGCTGAAAGTTCTAAGTGTACAGTCGTGAACTTCGGACTGAATACTGACAACCTCGTAAAAAGTCGTCACCCCGGCCCCGCACATTGTGCGGGGCCGGAATGACAAAAAATGATATTTTTTGATTTTTTACGAGTCCATCAATACTATTTCAAGCCATATTTCTTGAGTTTGTACCGGAGCGTCCGCTCGCTGATGCCCAAAAGTCTGGCGGCCCTGGTCTGGTGGTTTTTTGTTTGTGTCATTGCATCTTTGACCATCTGATGTTCAAGATGTTCCAGAGACATTTTGAGGCTTCGAGTAGCTGTCATTTCGCTCTTAGCGTCGCCCAGCGAACTCCCTGAAAATGGAAGATCCCGGCTCGAAATAACCTCACCCCTGGTGATAACCACGGCCCTTTCAATAATGTTCTCCAGTTCCCTCACATTACCGGGGTAGTCATATTTAAGGAGGAGATCCCTGGTCTCGGAATCAGTCCCCTGGAGTTTTTTCCCGTTTTCAGATGCAAAACGATTGAGAAAATGATCAATGAGCGGAGGGATATCCTCCTTTCTCTCCCTTAGGGGTGGTATCTCAATTGTCACAACATTCAGCCTGTAAAACAGGTCCTCCCTGAAAGTCCCCTCTCTTATTTTTGCATCAAGTTCACGGTTGGTGGCCGTAACAATTCGAACATCGGTACGGATCGTAGGGTTTCCACCGATACGCTGAAATTCCCGTTCCTGGAGAAATCGAAGGAACTTCACCTGAACTGATGGTGAGAGGTCTCCGATCTCATCAAGAAAAAGGGTTCCACCGTCTGCTTCTTCGAAACGACCAATCCTCCTTTGTGATGCCCCGGTAAAGGCCCCCTTTTCATGACCGAACAGTTCACTCTCCAAAAGATTTTCCGGCAGGGCTGCACAATTTACGGTGATCATTGGCTTTTGAGATCGGGGACTGAGGGTATGTATCAGCTGAGCAACGAGTTCCTTGCCCGTCCCGCTTTCCCCCTGAATTAGAATGGTTGCATTGCTGTTTGCTACCCTTCCCGCGAGATTGATCACTTCATCCATGGCCGTGCTTTCATAAATGATCTGATCCGTGGTTATTCCTTTACCTCTCAATTCCTCCCGAAGGGCCTCATTTTCCCTTAAAAGCGTCCGCCGTTCGGAAATCTTTTCAATAAGGATGAGCAGTTCTTCCAACTCAATGGGTTTAGTGATGTAATCTGAAGCCCCTGTCTTTATGGCTTTTACTGCCGTCTCTACGGTCCCGTATGCGGTCATCATGATCACGTCAATTTCCGGGTTGATATGTTTTACCTGTTCAAGTACCTGCATGCCGTCCAAGCCGGGCATCTTAAAATCGAGGAGCAGCAGATCGAAATAATCTCTTTTGACCCGCTCCAGGGCCTTATCCCCTCTGTCCACGTCTGAAACGTCAAATCCCTCACCGCTTAAGAACTCGTAAAGCATTTCCCTCTGGGACTGACCGTCTTCCACCACAAGTATGCTCAATTTCTTCATGTATGATTCCTTATATCGGTTTTAGGATTTTTGGGCAGCAGGATCTCAAACGTGGTGCCCTGTCCCGGCTGACTTCGCACCTCAATGTCTCCACCATGGCCCTTAATAATCTCATGGGCCAAGGTGAGGCCAAGGCCAAGGCCCTTATCCTTGGTCGTATAATCCGGGTTGAAAATCCTTTCAATCTCCTCAGGGGTTAGCCCATTTCCCGTATCTGAAATTATTATGCTGATCCAATTTTTTCCCCTTGATTCCACTGAAAAATCTATTGAACCCTCGTTTGAGATCGATTCCATGGCGTTTTTGAAAATATTGAAGATGGCCTGTTTTAATTTGTCAAAATCCATAGAGATCATTAAGGGAGAATCGTTGCAGTTGTTTTGAATCTTAACCCCTTTGGATTCCACCTCCTCTTCCGTAAGGAGGATAATCTCCTGCAAGAGATCGATTATATTGTGATTGCTAAATTCCATTTTGCGGGTTTTTGCAAAGTTAATAAAGTCTTCAATAATCCTGTTGAGTCGCCTGATTTCATCTCTCATTACCGCTGTAAGTCGATCAAGATTATCTTTTTTAAGCCTCTGGCTCGCCATGCTGATGGCATTGAGAGGATTTCGGATTTCATGAGCCACTCCGGCAGCAAGACGACCCATGGCGGATAGCCTTTCGGCCTGGTGTAGATGCCGTTCCATTCCCTGCATTTTATGTAAGTGCCTTTTCTGATTCCTGTAAAGAAACCACATGGATAAGATGGCAATAACTACCAAAAAGGCAGTAGAGACAAATATACGGCCACTCTCTTTTTTGAGAATCCGATCAATTCTATCTATTGTAAGACTTAATCGCGCCATCCCGGTAACCCCGCTGCCGAGGCGTATTGGAGCTGTAATTGCAAGCAGATTCTTGCCGTCAAGAACGATCTTCTTGCTTGTCACTCCACGTGTGACTTCGGGTAGATTTGTGATTTTGGGAGTTTCCTTTTGTTTATTGTACGGTTCACCCATCTGCCCTAATATATTGTGGCGCTGATCCGTCACCACAAAATACGTTGTGTCAGAATCCTTGGTCGTTTCTTCAATCGCCCTCTGAACGGATACTTTTAAGCTCCAGTATTGAAGGCCCCCGTCATCGAGGGCCAATAGAATTGTTCCGGTTCCGGATTTCCGGCGAAGTGCTATAAAGCCTAAACCCTCTTTGTGTTCAGATCGGTTAAAAATATTAACTTTAACCTCTTGATATCCCCGAATGACCGACCCGGCTATGCTCAGAAGTTCGTCAGGTACGGGTCTGCTTTTGAATGTGGCGTGTCCCCTGTCATTTAGAAAGGCTATAAGCCACAGGTTTTCCTTGTCAGACAAAGATTCGAGTTGTTCATAATTGATGCGATCTGTCTCAAGATCAAGATCAACCTCCTGAATTAATGCTACAAGTTCCATAATCAGCGATTCCCGCAAAGAAAAGGCATCCTGTGTAAATGGGTCGGATACCACGGCATCAAGCCCGGTTTGCTGTTTGTGAGTCAACTGTTGATAATAGTCTTCAGCAACGTGTTGGGTATTTTTTATGATCCCCAGTCCCTTGATTTCCATATAGCCACTGAGGGTCTTGTTGAGGTTTCTCAGGTCCATCCATCCCATTATAAATACGAGCACAATTAAAACGATACATACAAGGGCTATTGCCAATGGCTGGAGAAATGGTCTGATGGGCCCCTCAAGCCCTGTTGTGCCCGCGGTTTTTCTTTCCCTTTTCATGGTTGGTATCCCGCTCTATATCCTCGCAGCAAGCAGGTCCTTTAAATAAACTTCAATTTTTTTGTTTACCGCATAGCTCAAGTGGGACTGATCCCTGCATATGGTTACATCGAAAAATCCCGCTCTGCCGGGGTCGAAGCTAAATGGCTCTGGAGTTTTTTGTCTAAAAATACAAATTCCAGGCACCAAATTCCAAATAAATCTCAAATTCAAAAATCCAATGACCAAAACCTTAAACGACAAGACATTGTTTGTATTTTGGAATTTTTGTCATTGGAATTTATTTGATATTTGTAAATTTGAAGTTTGGGATTTCAAAAACTCAATGAAATTGCAATATAGCAAGACCCCTCCGGGGATAACCAAAGCCGGGTTCTCTTGACCCGGATATTTGTTTTTATAACCATATCACATTTCGACAAAGTTGTCGAACCAGTCCCCACTCCTCGACATTTATTGCCGCTTATGTTTGTCACACAATGAAACCGCTTTTTTGCTGTCGTAAAACATATAATAATATCAAGGCGTTAATGGAATTTGCCATGTTTTGGCACAGAACCTGCTTTGCATTAAAAAGAAAAAACAAGAAAAGGAGGTACAGTTCAATGAAAAGATTTACACTTATTACAGCATTAATCATCATGTTTGCTTTACCCCCCGTAGTAATGGCCCAACCCCGCGGCATGAAAGGCGGGATGGGACCCGGTGGGGGGAGACCTGGTTCGGCATTGGCTAATCTAAACCTCACTACAGAGCAATCGGAAAAAATCCGGGCCATGCGCGAGACGCACCAGAAGGATATAATGCCCATCCAAACAAAATTGTTCACCAAGCGGGCGGAATTGAGATTGTTGTGGATGCAGACCAAACCCGATTCTGAAAAGATCAAATCCAAACAGAAGGAAATCCTCGATTTGAGGGGGCAACTTCAGGAAAAGAGGACAGATTTTCGACTGGAGTTTCGAAATATCCTTACGCCTGAACAGCGCACTAAGTTGCTTGCCCAGGGTCTTGGCAGACATCACGGTCCCCGGGGTGGTATGGGAGGTCCCCATGGCCGGGATATGGGTCAGGGCGGCCGCTGGTAGAGCCTGAAATTTCCGTGAGCCTTTTTAGGTCAGCTTTCGGCAATGAACCGCTGAAAGCTGACCACCACATATTCTCCCCGTGCCTTATTTACTAAAGGTGCGGGGAGAGTCGTTTTATACATGTTTGTCAAAGACAAATTTATTCATTCCGCCGGTTTCTAAATCCACGTGAAGCATTACGTTTCTGAAGATTTTTCCTCGCTTGAGAATGATCTTGAGGACCTCCATGACCTGGAGGGTCGCGATCAAGGAAGGGGTTGGAGCGGGAACACCGAGCACGGATTCAGGACTTTTTGATCTGTCTGAACTTGCCCGTTCATTTCCATAAAGATGCTTCAGCCCGGGATCACCGGGAAAGATGGTCATGACCTGGCCCTCAAAGCCCGCTAATGCACCGTGAACCAGGGGAATACCCAGCTTCTTGCATGCCTCTTCCAGGACAAACCGGTCCGGTATATTATCCAGGGCATCAACAACCACTTCCGCACCGTCCAGCATTTCGAATGCATTGGAGGTATTCAATTTTACCTGATAGGGGAGTACTTCAACTCCCGGGTTAATCGAAGTAACCAGATCAACCGCCTCCCCGGATTTGGACTTGCCTAATGAGGTGACATTAGACAGTGCCTGGCGATTCAGGTTCGTTTCATCAAAGACGTCTTGATCCACGACCACAAGTTGCCCGATCCCGAGCCTCGCTAACAGCAAAACTACGTTTCCGCCAAGACCCCCTGCACCCACCACGGCCACACGGGATTTTGAAAGTTTGAGTTGTTCCTTGAGTGAGATTGTCTCCATATTGCGCAGATAACGGTAGGGGTGAATCCCCATTTCCATGGCTTTGTTGTAGACATCATTAATTTTTAAACCACATTTACTTGCTATGCTCTGTGCCTGCTCCTCTTCCAGAACAGGCACTTTCCGTTCAGCCGGATCCGTGACCTTTTTTAACCTTGATTGAATCAGTTCCTGGACATTTTCGTTCATATGCAACTTACCCTTGATCCTCGCTGTTTGACATTTTTTTCTCCCGCCGCACGCGTTCGACATTTTCTCTCGCCATGCCCAAAAAAACGCGATAAGGGCCGGGAGTACCATATGGCAAAAAGGCCACGCGGTCACCGGGAAACACGGGATCATAGATATTTTCAATGATTCCGTTTACGAAAACCCCTTCAACCTCTTTGGGAGGGATGCCAAGTTCGAGGGCAATATCCCAGGCAGCCTTGCCTTTGGGGTCGATCTCCTTCTCAAAGGCATAGGGGAGCCCCTGCTCATCCATATACTTCCGGAGAAAACCAAATATACGGATGCTGATGATGTTTGGTTCATTAGATGAAACCATGCTAACCTCCTCCCACCGGCGGGAAAAGACCCACGCGATCATCACCTTTTAGAATATGATCAGGCGATTTACTCTTCCCGTTTACCATAATGATTTTGATTTTATCGGCGGGAATGTTCATTTGTTTACAAATATCCGTCACGGTTCTTTTCCCGTCCATAACAAAATTCACCCCCTTGGTAGGATCGTAGCCGGGAACATATTTTCGCAGAGTCGAACTGAGAAAGATTTTCAATGGCATTTGCTTTGTACCTGGAAACTCCAATGGGATCCAATGGTTTGAGACCGGACCGAACGCTTGAATTATGTTGCAGATGCGATGTAATGTCAATGCGATAATCCGTTTGGCCTTATGTCAAAATTGACTTATATTGTTGATTTTTATATAAAATTTGCTTGATATCCTGATATTTTTGTGAAATATTTGAATAGTTAAAAATTTTAATAAACTCCTAAAAAGTCAAAAGCCCCCTCTCCCTTCCCCCGCACATAGTGCGGGGGAAGGGAGAGGATTGGGGGGAGGGAAATGGGATTTTTTACGAGTCCATCACTTTTACGAAACCATCAAAATCTTATTTACTCACAATTATGAAAGGAGGGTGCTATGTTCAAGATTATAAGAGTCAACATGTCTGACCTTTCGGTCAAAAGCGAAGATGTCTCTGAAGCCTATCAGGGTCTCGGGGGAAGAGGTTTGACCTCTGCGATTATCTCCGGGGAAGTTGACCCGACCTGTTCGGCGATAGGGCCAAACAACAAACTGGTCTTTGCCCCGGGCCTGTTGGGAGGGACCAACTGTGCCAACTCCGGCCGTATCTCGGTAGGAGGCAAAAGCCCGTTAACCGGGGGCATCAAGGAGGCCAATTCAGGGGGGCAGGCCGGCGGATATCTCGCCAGGCTTGGGGTTGCAGCGATTGTTGTTGAGGGTTTTCCCCAGGACGGAAAGCTCTATAAGCTATTTGTGGGAAAAGACAAGTTCGAGTTATCCCCTGCGGATGATCTCAAGGGCATGGGTAACTATGGCAGCGTAGATAAACTGAAAAATGAGTTTGGCGAAAAAGTGGGATTTGTGAGCATCGGCAAGGCCGGTGAATGGAAATTACCGGCTGCGAGTGTGGCCTTTACGGATCAGGAACTTCGGCCCACACGTCATGCAGGCCGCGGGGGTCTGGGAGCGGTGATGGGTTCCAAGGGGCTTAAAGCAATCATCATTGATCCCTCGGAAGGCGAGGCGGCCCCCCTGGCAGATAAAGACGCGTTCAAGGAGGCCGCAAAAAGCTTTGCCAAGGCCTTAGCAGACCATCCCGTCACAAGCCAGGGACTGACAAATTACGGCACAGACATACTCATAAATATCATAAATGAGGCTGGTGGGCTCCCCACTCGGAACTTCGCTTCCGGACGTTTTGAA
>JAFDDR010000145.1 GCA_019310785.1 Deltaproteobacteria bacterium | reverse complement strand
GATAATATATATTAGTCACTTTAGGGCTCAAAGTCAAACATGCACTCAATTATTGTGGAGAGCTTAATGGTTGGCATTTGAACGGGTTCCTCGCAAAAAAATCCCATCTCCTGCGGAACCGAGAGGGGTAGGGCATATTCTTCAGGCTAAGCTAATTCACAACTGAGATATGATAATTTGGGGGTTTAAATCCCAAATCACAAGCACCAAATTACAAATAAATCTCAAATTCCAATATTCAATGACCAAAACCTTCCATGACAAATCATTGTTTGTATTTTCGAATTTTGGTCATTGGAATTTGTTTGTGATTTGCTATTTGTGATTTATTTCGTATTCCGCTTCGAATGTCTTTAGCATGACGGCTATAGAGATCTGAGGAAAGGTGATATCATATGATTCTTTCTTTTCATCCATGTTTTGATACGGACGTTCAGGTAATCCTCGGGGACAGGCGTCTTGATTCCGCCGACCTCCAACTGATTCGGAATGCAAAGGCCATTATCCTGCCACAGACGTGTCCGCAGGAGATATATAATGCCTGTTCGGTTTCCGGTGCGTCCGTATTCCCTTCCTATGAAATGCGTTTCAAATATCCGGGAAAAACGGGGCAGAGCCTCCAGTTCAAAGATTTCGGATTTTTGCATCCCGATACTTTGCGCTGGCGGACGGTCGATGAATTCAAAAAAGCGTACCCGGCTTCAAACGCCTTTCCCCATGACCTGCCTTTTTTCATAAAGGACGATAAAAGCCACGAGGCGGACGGGGTATTTCTTGTAAAAGATATGCCCTCCCTGGAAAAGGCATTGGATTACCTTGCCCTTCGGGAAAGTTCGGGCCTGCCCGGTTTTGTTACCCAGGAATTTATTCCGTCTGAAGGAAACGTACTCAGGGCGGTGATTATCGGGAGGCAGGGCATCACCTACTGGAAACGACCCCGTAAACCGGGGCAGGAGATAACCACTATCAGCAGGGGTGCAATTATCGATCGTGACTGGCAGCCTGATCTTCAAGAAAAAGGGAAAGTTCAGGCCCTCCTGCTTTCCGATAAAACCGGAATCAATCTGGCGGCCGTCGATTTTGTGTTTCCCCTGTCAGAGGATAACCCTGAACCTCTTTTTCTTGAGATAAATTACTTTTTCGGCAGGAGGGGCCTGGGAGGGTCGGAAGCTTATTATGGCCTGCTTTATCAGGCTGTACAGGATTGGCTTGGGAAAATCGGGATGGACCCGGAATCGGTAACCCTTGTTTAGCCCGCCCTGAAATATACCTTCCGCGATCTCGGGCCGTCGAATTCACAGAAAAAGATCTTTTGCCAGGTCCCTAAGACCAGACGGCCATTTTCAACGATCACCATGACCGAACTCCCTATCAATGATGTCTTGATATGGCTGTCCGAATTTCCTTCCATGTGGCGGTACCCGTCGTTTGGAGGCACGAGTTCATTTAGTTTTCGAATGATGTCCGTGCAAACAGCCGGGTCAGCCCCCTCATTGATAGTCACGCCTGCCGTGGTATGTGGCACATAGACCACACAAATCCCGTCGGCAATGCCTGCCGTTGAGACCTCCTTTTGCACGGAAGAGGTGATATCCACCATCTCAATCCTTGAACCGGTCTTTACGCTAATGGTTTTGGGCATAACTGCCTCCTATTCGAAATCATTCCTTCAGGTTTCATGGAAGGATTATGCCTGATGAGGCATCATCCTTTGTGTCTGCTTCTTCGGCAGCCATTTTTGCCGAGTCCATATAGAAATTGAGGCTGCGCTCAAAAAGGAATTCAATAAGCGGGTTGGGCTTAAGGACCGTGTCCTCCTGCTCCGCGGTTAAGGCAGTGGCTAAGGCAAGGCGAGCAGATTCTTCGTCTCCAAGTTTAAAAAACAGATAGGCCATTTCCTCTAACCTGTTCTTTAGCAAGGCCCGTTTAGGGGTGGGAAAGAGCTCTTCAATGCCCTTTTTCTTGATTTCCCCTGCCCGGTCTGCTTTTTGGGCATCATTGAGAAGTATGGGACTGTCGTCCAGTTTCAAGATATCTTCCATGAACGGCTTAAGGCTTTCAAAGTCATCGACCCAGGATTCAAATAAGCTGTGTTGGAATAACTTTTCAAGTTGAGATCCGATTACAGCCCCCTCAGGAACCGAATCCTCGGGCACTGAATCATATATTATAGGTCGGTCAAGGAGAGAAACGTTTTCCAGTAACCACGGCCTGAGTTCAAGGTATTCGGCGGGAGGGTTCGAATGAATCTCCGTGTGGCGTGTGTATGCCTTTTCGAGTACAGTGGCGGCATGGGATAAAGAGGTCCCCACTAAGGGGCCGATATCCCGGGACAGGTCTTCCTTCATCTGTTTTGTGCGTTTCTTGCTGAAGTTGGCAAAGAGAAACTGCTGGATACCATGCTCATCCGAGATAAGACCCACTCCCAAATCAACGCCTTTCATGGCCCTGTGCAATTCAATCAAAACAGCACGGAACCCGTTTGAGTCAATCGGCCCGAGATGGGCGACGGGTTTTTCCCTTTCAGCCGGCATAAAAACGGCAGGGGCGCTGTCCTTTTCCGTATGAAACCCCTCGACCTCAACTCCTTTTTTTGCAAGCTTGAACAGTACCCGTTTGATGGCCTTGTGCACCTGTTTGTCTTGAAAACGCGCATGTATGGCGGTAAGCAAATGCATGGTGGATTCGTCGTTCAGGGGCAGGCGCTCTACAAGGATTCGGGCAAGGCGTGAGTCAGGAAGTTTTTCCACAATCCGGGCAGGATCAGAATCTTCTAAATCTTGAAGCAGGGATATTACAAGGGCTTCTTCCGGGACCGGAAGAGATGGCGGGGCCGGTTTTTTCTTCTTTGATTTCTTCTTGGGGCGCATGATCAGGCCGCTCTTTTTAACTCAATGACCGCATGATCATCAAAGCCCTCCTCCTTGAGGTAGACGTTAATGGTCTCGTCCGGGGCAGTATCCCACACACCCCCTACGTAATTGGCCATGATGGGCAATTCCCTGCAACCGTCTCCCCTGTCCACGAGAATGGCCAGCTCAATCCTTTTTGGGCGGCCATAGTCCATAAGGGCATCCATTGCAGCTCTGACGGTTCTTCCCGTAAATAGGACATCATCTACTAAGACAACCGTCTTATCGTCCACGGAGAATGGCAATTCAGTTTTTCCAACGACCGGAGTAGGGCCGATTCTTGTCCAATCATCGCGATACAGGGTAATATCGAGAATACCTATGGGTGGCACAGGCACATCCAGACCGCCGATAGCCTCTCGCAGGCGAGCGGCCACAAAAGCGCCGCCGGTCCTGATACCCACAAGAACTACATCTTCCATGGGACTATTGTTCTCTACTATCTGACCCGCCATCCCTTCGATGTTGTCAGAAATTTCATTTTCTTTCAAAATAATTGTCTTGCTCATGATAACCTTCCTGCAAAAAAAGTTATATTTATAGTAAATTGAGTATAATAAGTCAAGTAAATTATTGGAAGGCCACCTTGTTGTAAGGATTTCTTGACTTGCAAAAGGATGGCAGGTTTTATAAGATAAATGTCCCTGGACGGAGGTTATTTTGCTTTTTCAATTACTTGTTTTCCCGGAGTGAAATATCTGAATGATGGATTTGATTAGACAAAATACAAGGCTTGAGGAATTAAGCAACAAACTGGGACATAACTTTACCAATCCCGAATTGCTCTCGCAGGCATTTCGACATGCCTCTTATGTAAATGAACAGGATGATTCAAATTTGAAAGATAACGAGCGTCTCGAATTCTTAGGGGATGCCGTGCTTGACCTGGCGATCAGCCATCTCCTTATGAATCGCTTTGAGGATGCTGAAGAAGGCGACCTTTCAAAATTCAGGGCCATGGTGGTGGATGAGGCCGGTCTGTACCAGATTGCGCTGATGCTGAGATTAGGGGCATATCTGCTCTTAGGCAAAGGAGAGGAACATAGCAGCGGGAGGGAAAAGCCTTCCATCCTTGCAAATACAATGGAAGCCCTGATCGGCGCCCTGTATCTCGATGCAGGGTTTGACACAGCCCTGGAGGTGATTGGCAAATTGTTTTCGCCGTTACTTGAAAAGGTCGGCACCCTGGAGATGATCTATGATTATAAGAGCATTTTCCAGGAATATACACAGAAGATTTACAAGACCCTCCCTAAATATCATTTAGTAGAAGAGGTCGGTCCTGCCCATGATAAAACCTTTAAAGTGGCACTGACCCTGAATGGAGAGACCCTTGCCGAAGGAAAGGGAAAGAGTAAGAAGGAGGCCGAACAAGAGGCGGCCAAGGAGGCTTTTATTTGTCTGAAGGGAAATTGAAGCCCCTGATTGTACCCGTCTTTATTCCCAACATGGGATGTCCACACCGGTGCGTCTTTTGCGAGCAGGAAAGAATAACCTCACAACATAAATTCCCGGTCAACGGAAGGCATGTGGAAAAGATCCTTGACACGGCTGTCCGTTCAAGAGACTTTGATCCACGCAGAAGGCCGGAGGTTGCCTTTTTCGGCGGCACTTTTACACGGCTTTCAAAGGAGCGGATGAAAGCGCTTTTAGGGGCGGTGGCGCCCTATATAAGACGGGGATTGTTTCAATCTATTCGGGTCTCTACGCGGCCGGATGCACTTGATAAGGAGCGCCTGGACCTCATGAAAGCTTATGGGGTCTTCACCGTGGAGTTAGGCGCCCAATCCATGGACGACCGGGTGCTCTCCCTCTCTAACCGGGGCCACACTGCCGGGGATACGGTAAAAGGCGTTCAGGCACTGAAAGAGTATGGGTTCAGGGTAGGGATCCAGCTCATGCCCGGCCTGCCAGGGGATTCCAATGAGTGCTTTCACTCAACCATCACAAAGGTCATACGTTTACATCCGGACATGGTCAGGCTCTACCCTGCTTTAGTTATTCGGGGCACAGAACTTGTCCGCTGGTACAGCGAAGGGAGATATTCGCCCTTGAGCCTTGAAGAGGCCGTAGAAATATGCATGGAGGGTTGTATGCGATTGGAGTCAGAAGGTATTCCGGTCATTCGAATCGGGCTTATGACCTCACCTACCCTTTTGGAAGACGGCCAGATTGTGGCAGGGCCCTGGCATACCGCTTTCGGATTCTTAGTGCGATCGGGTATACATCTGAAAAAAATAGCATCCTTTTTGCCCGGGCAGGGAAAGGTGTCATTGATCAGGATTCATGCCCCAAAAAGGGAGGTCAACCTTGTCAGGGGATATAAAAATCAGGGTATAAGGTGGATTGAGCAGAGGACCGGCGCAAAGGTTGTCGGGGTCGAACCGGATGACTCTATTGCTCCCGGGTGTGTAAGGATCGAAAACATATGAGTTTCTTGTCGGGTTTTATCGCCATCATAGGCCCCCCCAACGTGGGCAAGTCCACACTTTTGAACCGCATCATGGGAACGAAACTGGCCATTGTATCCTCCAGACCCCAGACAACCCGGAACCGTATCACCGGGATTTATCACGGGGATGGGTTTCAAATGGTTTTTATGGATACGCCGGGCATCCACAAAACCAAATCCGCCCTTCACGAAAGCATGGTCGAATCCGCGCTCGCGACCCCTCAGGAAGTGGATCTGGTATTGCTCGTCATAGAAATGCAACGTCCCGATGATCCTGAGATTCCATCCGTGGCGGTTAATCTTAAAAAGATAAAAAAACCATGTATGCTGGTCATCAATAAGATTGATATGTTTCCGAAAGAACAGTTATTGCCTTTTATCGATAATTTGAGACAAACACATCCTTTTGACGCTATTATCCCTGTTTCTGCCCTCAAAGGTGACGGGGTGGGCACTCTTCTTGAGGAACTGAAATCGAGGTTGAAGCCCGGCCCCCGATTTTTCCCGGAGGACATGAACACGGACCGGACAGAGGCATTTTTGGTTTCTGAGATTATCCGGGAAAAAATCTATTTTCATATGAGACAGGAATTACCTTATTCATCGGCAGTTACAGTGGACAAAATAGAGGAAATACCGGACAGAAACCTCCTCTCTATTGCAGCCCGGATTCACGTGGAGACAGAATCCCAGAAAGGGATCCTTATTGGGCAGAAAGGCCGTATGGTCAAAGCCATAGGCCGTTCAGCCAGGCTGGAATTGGAGAAAATGTTCAGTATGCGGGTCTTTCTTGATTTAAAGGTGCGGGTAGAGAAGAACTGGACTAAAGATCCAAAGGCCCTCAACCGATTGGGATACTAAGTGCAAAAAAAAACAGCCGCTCTTGCTCAAGGAGTGGCTGTTTTTTTTAGGAGGAAAGAGTAATTGTTGTTTGTTGCATACATATTGATGCAAAATGCTTGCCAAAACAGATGTCCTGGCATAATTGGCGGATAACTACTTGTTTTTTCAAAGTTTTTCTCACAAAAACAACTCCTTCCTGTTTTTAGATTCAAGCCCTCAAAGTACAATAATTTGTACCGGGAAATGAACGGATAAAGCATATATCGCATAACCATTTTAAATCATTACAAAAATATGAGTACAAAAATTTTAACCCTTAAACCATGATTTTGTACTTTTTCATCTTGTGCTGGATCAGGCTTTTTGTAATTCCTAACATCTTTGCCGCATGGGCCTGGACGTTGTTGCTCTGGGCCAGGGCCCTTTTTATCAACTTCTCTTCAATTTGCTCTAATGCGGTAGGCAGGGGCATATTGGGTGGTACAAACCTTTCCACGTCGAATTCGGCTTCGGCCCCTGCAACCTCTCCGGGCAAGTCCTCAGGCACAATGATTCCTCCCGGATTGAGGACCACGGCCCTTTCTATGACATTTTCCAGTTCCCTCACGTTTCCTGGCCACGTATAGGTGTAAAGGGCCTTCCACGCCTCCGGGCGCAGTTCGATCTTGTTTTTCCCTTTGTCCCCTCTGTATTTCTCAATAAAATGCTTTACAAGCAATGGAATGTCGTCAACCCGTTCACGCAAGGGCGGAACCTTAATATCCATCACATTGAGCCGGTAAAAGAGGTCTTCCCTGAAGAGATTGTTGGCAACGTCCTCCTTGATGTTTCTGTTGGAGGCCGATAATATCCGGACATCAACCTTGATGATCCTGGTTCCTCCTACTCTTTCAAATTCCATCTCCTGCAGCACCCTCAGGAGCTTGACCTGCAGCGGCGCAGGCATGTCACCTACCTCATCAAGAAAAAGCGTGCCGCCGTCAGCCACTTCAAATCGTCCCTTTTTCATGGCGACCGCCCCTGTAAAGGCACCCTTTTCATGGCCAAAAAGCTCGCTTTCAAGCAGGGTTTCGGTTAAAGCGCCGCAATTTATGGAAATGAAGGGGCGGTCTTTCCTTGGGCTGTTGTAATGGATGGCCTTGGCAATGAGTTCTTTTCCGGTACCTGAAGGGCCTGTTATAAAGACAGATGCCCTGGATTGTGCCACTTTGCCGATCAAATCGTAAATCCTGAGCATGGACTTGCTCTTGCCGATGATATTACCGTACTTGTAGCGGTCCGAAAGGGCCTCGCTGAGGCGGCGGTTTTCTTTGGTGAGACGATAATTTTCAAGTCCCTTTTTTATGATCAGCTTTAATTCATCATTATTAAAAGGCTTGGTAATGTAATCATATGCATGCTTTTTCATGGCCTCGACAGCCATTTCGATTGTCCCGTAAGCCGTCATCATGATAACCGGAAGTTCTGGTCTTATTTTCTTACACTCTTCTAAGAGCTCCATCCCGCTCATGCCGGGCATCTTCATATCGGTGATGACAAGATCCAGGTCTGACTCGCGCACTGAACGGAGGGCATCGGAGGCATTATCGGTTGTAACGATTTCATATCCCTCCGGGCCTAACAGGGCTTCAAGAACAACCAGATAGTTCTTTTCGTCATCTACGATCAGGATGGTTTCCATTTAT
>JAFDDR010000333.1:855-2764 GCA_019310785.1 Deltaproteobacteria bacterium | reverse complement strand
CCGGGCCCAGAGGACCAGGTTTTCAATGGAAGAATAGAGCAGGAGCAGGATGGGTAATAAAACAAGCGTCGGCATTCTGACCATCAGCGATAAGGGGTCTCGGGGTTTGAGAAATGATGAGAGCGGCGACATCCTTGTCAGGATCATAGAGGAGAAGGGATATTCCGTTCTCAAGAAGGAGATCGTCCCCGATGACCGGCGTCAGATTGCGGACAGGCTTTCTTCATGGGTTGACAAAGACGGCCTGTCTTTGATCCTCACGTCCGGTGGCACCGGCCTCAGCCCCACGGATGTAACACCGCAGGCCATGCAGGGCATAATTAACTACGAGGTCCCGGGCATGGCAGAGGCCATGCGCGCGGCAAGCCTCAAGAAAACGCCTCATGCCATGATCTCCCGGGCAATAGTCGGAGTCAGAAAGACCAGTCTCATCATCAATCTTCCCGGCAGTCCAAGGGGTGCCGAGGAGAATCTCTCAGTGGTATTACCCGCTTTGGATCACGCCCTTTCAAAACTCGCAGGAGACACCTCGGACTGCGCTACCTGACCCCATCTTTTTTTGGGACCCTCTACACAATCACCTTTCTCTCATCCAGTATCATATCTTCTCCAGTCTGAGGATTTCTCCCTTTTATCTCTCAAGCATTACTTCAGTCTCTCTTAGGATTTTGTCTCTGAGGGATTCCGGTTTTAAGACCAGGACGCTTGCACCCCACCTCATAATCCAGAACTTGATTTCCTCAGTGCCGGCTACCTCGGCCTCGAAAATAATCGAACCATCGTTCTGTTGCTCTATCTCTTGGCTCTCGTGCCAGATTTTCTCTTTTATGTATCCGGCAACATCCGAATCGAACCATGTCTTGACCATCAGGGGCTCTCACTGGAAGACCCCAAAGCTTGGCCTTATGAACTCCTCCAGGCTGAAATCCTCGGGGACCTCGAAGGTCTCTTTTGTCTGGTGGAGCATTTTTATTTGACATTTTCACTACTTTTGGCTTAATTCATCTTTATAGAACAAATAAACACAAATCACTTTGTAGAAAATGGGAAACAATTGATTTGGTTGTAGAAGCTCAAGGAAGGGGAATTGATGTGAACAGAATTTTGAGGGAAATTCTTTATCCCGGGCAAAAGCCCGCGTCCCAATAGAAGAAATAATATAATTCGGTAACCAAAAACATGAATTAACTGGAGACCTGATAATTCAAGTCCTGACCCTGTTTATTACGTGAAAAGAAATGAAGCGATTTGAGATTTTCGTCAGCAGCGTTCAGAAGGAGCTCCAGGAAGAACGCCGTGCCATAAAGGATTACATCCTGAATGATCCTCTGCTAAAGCTGTTTATTTCGGATGTTTTCCTTTTTGAAGACCTGCCGGCGCGCGACCAGCAGTCGGATGAGGCCTACCTGAGCGAAGTCGATCGTTGCGATATCTATATCGGGCTTTTCGGAAATGATTATGGTCACGAAGATGCGGCCGGGGTTTCTCCCACAGAGCATGAATTTGACAGGGCCACGGAAAAAGGCAAGTACCGGCTTATCTTTATCAAAGGCCAAAAAGACACTGGCCGGCACAAAAAGATGCGCGCGCTAATTCGAAAAGCCGGCAATCAGCTAATCAGAAGACGGTTTGATGCCATATCAGACCTGATCTCCGACTTGTATGCCAGCCTTATTGATTTCATGAGTCAAAACGGTGTCCTGCCCGTCACGCCCTTTGATGCCTCCTCCCAGACCGGGGCTTCCCTTCGCAACATATCCAAAGATGTTATCGGCTGGTTTTTAAACGTGCAAGGCAAGAACGCAAATTTCCCTTAAAGGCAGGAACCCCGGCAAAGGAGGTGCTTGAACATCTCAATTTGTTGGAAAAGGGAAAGCCCAAAAATGCGGCCCTGCTTCTCTTTTCAGGT
>JAFDDR010000333.1:0-822 GCA_019310785.1 Deltaproteobacteria bacterium | reverse complement strand
ATCCGAGATAAAATGCCTTCACTTTCATGGCACGCAGGTTCAAAAACCGATCCCCTCCTATCAAATCTATAAAGGGACGCTCTTTGATCAGGTTGACAATGCCTTGGATTTTGTGATGTCCAAACTGGTTCGTTCCGTCGGAACAAGGGCAAAGGGCGGGGAGGCGCCTGTTCAATACGAAATACCTCGTGACGTTATAGCCGAAGCAGCCGTTAATGCCATAGCCCATCGGGATTATTCCAGCAACGCCGGGACTCAGGTTATGGTCTTTTCCGATCGTGTCGAGGTCTGGAATCCTGGGGAGTTGCCTTCCGGGTTGACACCGGAATGGCTTCGAACCCCTCATTCCTCCATTCCCAGGAACCCCTTGATTGCCGATCCTCTTTTCCTGGCCCACTATATCGAAAAGGCTGGCACCGGCACCCTGGATATGATCCGGCTGTGCCGGGAGACCGGCTCACCTGAACCCGACTTTGAACAGCGGGGAAACCAGTTTATGGTAACGCTTTGGAGGGATTGGCTAACAGATGTAATATTGGCAGGTTTTAATTTAAATGAGAGACAACTTTTGGGAATTGCTTGTCTAAGGTCGGAAGGGCGGCTCACAAGCTCTAAGTATCAGGAACTGACGGACATTAGCCGACAGACTGCGACACGTGACATGGAAGACATGGTAAAGAAAGGCATTTTAGAACGCCACGGTGAACGTCGCGGCACCTTCTATGTTAAAGCGAGGGGAATGCCTCAATTATGACTCATATGCCTCATAACAGGACCGATTTGAATGCCTCAAAATAGCCAGGGATATGGGCGTAAGGGATG
>JAFDDR010000144.1 GCA_019310785.1 Deltaproteobacteria bacterium | reverse complement strand
TATTTGAAAATCAATTGTGCTATGAGAGGGACAATTTTGAGAATCAAGAAAAGGAGAGGATCATGGATATTAAAGTTGTGCAGGCTGAAGCGGGCCGGTTGAAACAAAAACCGGTTGACGAATCCCAATTAGGATTCGGGAGCATTTTTACGGACCACATGTTCGCAATGGACTTTGAGTCGGGAAAAAGGTGGCTCAATCCCCGCATCGAACCATATGGCAATCTGTCCATTGACCCCCCGCGGCAATGGGCCTGCATTACGGACAGGAGATTTTTGAGGGACTCAAGGGTTACAGGGGAAAGGACGGGGGCCTTTACCTTTTTCGTGCGAAGGAAAACTTCAAGAGGATGAATCGCTCCGCAGTAAGGCTCTGTATGCCAGAGGTGGATGTAGACCTTGTAATGGAAGGTTTGAAGAAACTCATCCTTCTGGATCAGGAATGGGTGCCCAGGAGTGAAGGCACATCCCTTTATATCAGACCGACCATGATTGCTACCGAGCCACATTTAGGGGTACGCCCTTCCAATACATATCTGTTCTACATCATTATCGGACCGGTGGGGCCCTACTACAAGGAAGGCCTCAACCCTGTAAAGATCTACGTGGAGGACAAATATATCCGGGCCGCCATAGGCGGAACCGGCGAGGCCAAGACAGCGGGAAACTATGCAGCCAGCCTGTTAGCCGCTGAAGAGGCCAAAGAAAAGGGCTTCACACAGGTCTTATGGCTGGATGCGGCAGAGCGGAAATACGTTGAAGAAGTGGGCACCATGAACATGGTCTTTGTCATTGACGATGAAGTGATCACCGCGCCGCTTACCGGCAGCATCCTACCGGGCATCACAAGGGATTCGGTCATTCATATCCTGAAGGATTGGGACGTAAAGATATCGGAAAGGAACCTTACTATTGATGAAGTTATTGAGGCAGCCAAGAGCGGAAGTTTGAAGGAGGCATTCGGCACGGGGACCGCGGCGGTTATATCGCCTGTGGGGCAGATTACCTATAAAGGGGAAGACCATATTGTGGCCGGCGGAAAAATGGGGGAGCTTTCCCAGAGACTCTACGATGAAATCGTTGCCATACAATACACGGCAAAAGAAGACACGCACGGTTGGGTGGAGAGGATTGGTTGATTGAGGGTATTTTATGATTCCCACCATCGAATGGCACAACAATCATGTCCGCATGATTGACCAGAGAAAAATACCCGGCAGGATAGAATGGTTTACCTGCAGGGGATACAGGGACGTTATCAGGGGCATTCAAGTGATGGTAATCCGCGGTGCCCCGGCCATCGGCGTGGCAGCGGCCATGGGCCTGGCCTTGGGGGCGCGATCCATACGTTCAAAATCTTACACTCCCTTCATGAAAAAATTTGAAAAGATTGCTCATGAAATGCTCTTGGCCCGTCCCACTGCCGTAAACCTGAGATGGGCAGTTGAAAGAATGACCCGCTTAGCGGAAAAGCTGGCCGAACTGCCGGTGATGAAGATTCAATCGGCCCTCGGCGCATGGGAAAGCACGGACAGGACCTTGTCCCGAAAGGATCAACCATCCTGACCCACTGCAATGCAGGTTCATTAGCCACCGGGGGTTACGGAACGGCCTTAGGCGTAATCCGGGCGGCCCATGAAAATGGAAAGCAAATCAATGTCATCGCGGATGAGACCAGGCCATGGCTCCAGGGTCTCCGGCTGACGGCCTTTGAATTGATGGAAGACGGGATCCCTGTTTCCGTGATTGCGGATAACGCTGCAGGGTCCCTGATGCGGCGGAAAAGGATTGATCTTGTGATCACGGGTGCCGACAGGATTGCCGCAAACGGGGACGTGGCTAATAAAATCGGGACATACCAGGTAGCAGTATTGGCTAAAGCCAACAGGATTCCTTTTTACGTTGCAGCGCCCATATCCACTATTGATCCCACTATCAAAAACGGCGATATGATCCCGGTGGAAGAAAGGGGCCCCGAAGAAATCCACCGGTTTGGGAAACGTGAGATCGGGCCTTCAGGAGTCCGTGTCCTTAATCCCGCCTTTGATATCACCCCCGCCTCATATGTCTCGGCCATTATTACCGAGAAAGGGATAATCAAGCCTCCATATAAAAAAGGAATCAAAAGTCACTTATGCAGACCTTGAAAAAACTATTTATTTAGTGACTGCAATCACCATAATTTTTAAGACTTTGTTCAAAAATCGGATATCAGGTCGGTCTGGGTTCAGAGGTTCAAGGTTCAACGGTTTAAAGGTTTTAACCCCTGAACGGTGAACCCTGAACCTTGAACCCAAATCTTGAGTTAGAAACGCACCCTTTTGTCTAAAATACTACCCCAAAATCAGCTATAGTTTTCGTGGTCTGTACTAAAAGTTACCTTCAATACCTTTTTAGTATCCTTGGTCACCTTGAAACGATCATCGATTCTGAGTCCGCAAACCCAAACGATCCTATTGCTGTGAGTCAAAATGGGTATTTGCGCCCTGGCCCTGGAAGAAAGCTTGAGGTCAATAAAAAAATCCTTGAGCTTCTTATGCCCGCTCATGCCAAGGGGGACAAACCTGTCACCGGACAGAAAATTTCGGATCATCAAGGGATAGGTGAGTTTTTCAGCAGTCAAAAATGCCGTCCACGGGGAGGCATTTATTTCCGCTAATGCGCCGGGTTCCATTTCCTCCAACGAAATGGCACACCCTAAAGCATCCAGGTCAAATGTGCCGGGTCCATCCAAAAAACAGCAAAAGCCTTGCGCTTCAGTTTCCTTCACCAAGTCAAAGACAAGCGTATCATAATCCTTCCTGACGTTTACATTGTTGGGAAGATTTGCCATTGCCTGCGGCTTTTCAGATGCTGCTAATCTCCTGACGGCTTCTATGTGCCTAAGGCCAACCCGGCGCAAACTCCCACCTGTCTCTCTCAAGGCGTATCGAATGACACGGTTTTTCAATGCCTCCGGGAGTTTTTCAAAAGAGGACAAATGGAACCGGAGTTCCCGGCTTTCTCCGGTTTCATCCTGCCCTTTAACCCAGGCCTTAGCCATCTCCTCCAGGCATTCCTCGTCCTTTCGCATGATCCCGGCGGTTTGCCCCAAGAGATTCACTATTTGCGGCTGGTATTCCTGGAGCAGGGGGAGAAGTTTTAGACGGATCCTGTTCCTCAAAAAACGGGGTTCAAGATTGGAAGCATCCGTCACATATTTGAGTCCTCTATCTTCAAGGTAGGACTCTATCTCATTACGGGACACCTCGATCAGGGGCCTGATTATCTTTTCATCCCTCAAAGGCGGAATTCCAGCTAATCCCGACGGGCCACTCCCCCTTATAAGTCTCATCAGGACAGTCTCGGCCTGGTCGTTAAGATTATGGCCCACGGCGATTTTCCGGGCCGAAAACTTCTGTAACGTTTCCTCAAGGAACTGGTACCTGGCATGTCTGGCCCTTTCCTCTAAGGAAGCCTCCCGCTGCGCTATGTTTCGGCCTGCATTTTTTGTCTCAAAGGGAAGCTGAAGCGAGTCTGCTAAAGATTCAACGAACCGGGTCTCAGCCTCGTCTTCATCCGGCCTGAGCCCGTGGTCAAGATGGGCCACCACAAGCTCTATGCCCAAATCATCCTTAAGTTGATAGAGAATGTCCAACAGACAAACAGAATCCGGCCCACCGGAAACGGCAGCGACCACGCGATCCCCGTGGCTGATCATGTCATACCTGGAAATGGTGTTTCGGACCTTCTTGATTGTTTTTCTCATCGGGTTCACTTCAAACTCCGAATATGGGATTTGGCCACGACTTATACAAAGAAAAATAACATGCTTTTGTAATAAACTCAATGTCAGGCCTTATCACATTTACCCTTGACAGCCCTAAAAGCCTTT
The DNA here is from genome assembly GCA_019310785.1 of Deltaproteobacteria bacterium. GTDB lineage: Bacteria > Desulfobacterota > DSM-4660 > Desulfatiglandales > Desulfatiglandaceae > JAIOSR01. The sequence continues at coordinate 5,622 of JAFDDR010000144.1, read as the reverse complement.
TTGTAATAAGTATACTTGAATTTACGGGCGACTTGTCATTGCGTTCGAAGATCCGTTTGAAAGTTGTCGAAAGCGATATCGAAGTTCAGCTTCCTGAAATGGCCTGACACTGGTATTACCACCGAAAAGGACTTAGCCCTCTTAGCTTTCAAGCGATATAAACCCCATATATAGTATTTGTTCGATTGATACATACATTATTTTGTTGACAATCCCTGCTGAACAGTGTATAGGGTCAGGGAAATGAAATTCTTCAAATATGGAGTTCAGGTATGAACAATGTCCTGGTGATTGACGATGAAAAAATGATTGCAGACATGCTTCGGAAGGCTTTAACGATATACGGGTACAATGTGGAGACCGCATCGGAGGGCAAGGAAGGCCTCCGGATGTTTGAGGCAGAGTCGTTTGATTTAGTGATAACGGATATACGCATGCCTGACATTGACGGCATTGAAGTAGCGCGATGCATTCGAAGCTCCGACAAACCGCATACGCCAATTATTGCCATGTCAGGAACTCCATGGCTCATGAATGGTAACGGATTTGATTTCACTATACCAAAACCTTTCAGCATTCAGACCCTTATGGATGCTGTCAAAGAACTGACTCTAATTCCTGTTAATCCCGCTTCGGGCCTTCTCAACAATGCACCTGTAAAAATGCAGTAAAGCAATGTTGCTGCAACCAGCCTGACAGCCTTCACTTCTTATTGCCCGCATTTTTTTAATAATAATACCAGATGGTTTTGTAGTGAGCCGTGTCCTCGCCTGTCTCTTTTAGTCTCTTGAGATAGTCATAAATCGACACGTCCGTGTGTATAAAGGTATCCGCCAAAAAGAGTTTCTTCTCCCAAGGGTGGAATTCATAGACCCTCCGGCCATTTGGCAATATGGAAATTACATCGTGGTGCTGGACAGCACGCAGGTAATTTTTGCCGAGCCCGGGGACGTTGAAGACGATTTCGTCCGTGCGCACGGTTCCTGGCTGGAGCCGGGCCTCTTCATGCTGCTCCTGGAGCAATCTCGCAATCGGCACCCGGTAGTCGTCCGTTTCTTCCTTTCCCTTGGTGTTGAATGTGTAGTAAGGTGTGACACCTGCCAGCCGAAGCTTGTTACGCAGGGCCGCGGCCTCAAATTTTCGTGAATTATAGAACGTGTAAACGAGTTGGTTATAGACATCCATGCCGTATCGGCGGAACTTCTGTACCGCTTCCAACATTTGAGGCGTAATCTCATAAGGATGTTCCACATGTGTGATGATTATAACCTCTCTCTTTCCGGGATTATGGAAGTGATTGATATCACGCACAAAAGAATCGGTTATCCGCTGGGGAAGCGTCACCGGCGTGCGTGTCCCGATCCTGATTCTTTCCACGTGTTTCATGCGTGAAAGCCTGTACATTATGTTTTCGATTTTTGCATTGGATAAGATCAGCGGGTCGCCACCCGTGATCAGGACTTCGTGGATTTCAGGTGTCTCTTCTATCCATTTAAGCGCCTTTTCGAGCTTGTCCTTTGATATGGCGGCATTTGATGAGTAAACATCTTCTATCTCCCAGTTTCGCTGGCAATATACACATATCTGGGGACAGGTTAAAACCGGCTTGAGGATCACAATACCGGGATATCGCCTGGTAATCCCTTCAATGGGAGAGGTATCCCTCTCGAGCATAAAATCCATTGAATACTCTGAGCGTTCTCTGAGTTCTTTCAGTTTCTCCACGTAGTGAAGGGACGGGATCACCTGTGCACGCACCGCATAGTCCTTTTCACGGTTAGGCTCATAATCCATAAGCGACAGATAATATGGCGTGATGCCGAATGGAATCCTGTATTCCCTGGCAAGCTTTACTGCCTGGTACTCTTCGTCCGTCAGTTTGATGAGTGAACTCAGGGTTTTCACACCCCTTATGATGTGTCTTGTATGCCATTTCCAGTCATCCCATTCGAATTCCGTGGCGCCGAAATGTTTTAATATCCTTGCCTTGTTGACACTACGTTTGCGAATAATCTTTTTATCAAGCCCGCATGGATAGCGATCCAGAAATTTTTGTGCCGTCCTGTTCATTCTTGACAGGTCTGCGGACCTCAGCCTGGCGGCCTTCTGTCCTTCATGCTTCAGGAAGGCAGGGATTTTGTCGGAATAAATACCTGTTTTTCCCATAATGCCCTTTAAAAGATGCTCGAGTTCCGCAAAAAAGCCTGAAGCAGGCGTTTTAATGCCTCTTAGATCCCCCTTATGTAAAAGGTCATTAATGTACTCAAGAAAGCTGTAACCTGCTAACCGCTCATTTCTTTTGGATAGGATATTTCTGAATACAGTTGTGGCCTCCCTGGTCATTATCCATTCTAAAGGCGGGATCAAGGGATTGTCCTCAAACGTGGCCACCAGCATGTCAGACAAAAAAGCCCTGATTTTCTCTCTCTTGGTTTCGATTGGGTCGAGCGAAAGCATGTTTTCTTTCAAGGTCGGTGAAATATCCAAAATCTTATGAAGTCTTTTTTGAATCCTTTCTTTCTCCATGTCTTACTCCTGTTCCGGTTTCACTTTCAGCGGGTTTTTCAGCGTTTCCTGAATATTCAGAAATTTTTGTAGCAGGAAAATCGTCTATGAATCTTTGGCCTCTATAACTTACTATCTTGATTGATAATCTGTCAACCCATTTAACATTATTATGAATTATTTAAATATAATTTAACTGAACATTTTTTCCATGTATTTGCTCAATATTTGATGGACTCGTAAAAAGTTCATCAATCCCGCATGGCGGGAGACCCCTTACATGATAGCTCCTATTGATCACTTACTCAAAAACAATGCCTGCGAATAAACTGTTTCCACTCTGCTCCGCTGCCTGCTTCATGGCCATTACATAACCTGGTCTGACCTCATCTTTCCATCGCGGATAGCCCCCGCGCCAGACATAGTTGAGCAATTGGTGGAATACGGCCCTGGTGAACCTGTAGGCCCCGATACTTATTTCCTGTGCGTTTTTGTCGGTTATCACGGGGATCGGGCAAGCCTCGGCGTATTTTTCGATCATAGACTCCACGATTTCCCTGTTCCTGTAGCCCTCCGGTTTCTGCTTGAAATCTTCAGGATTTAAAGGGAACGGGAAACGCCGGTATGTCTTACCGATGAAGCCTGTGTGACGGACGGCATGAATGGCGCCCATCAGGTCCCCGATATCTTCAGGATCGGCAATGTAATAGACCTGCCAGGACGTTTCGCAGGCCCCATCCTTATCGTTTTTGGCCATGCTTGAAATGTATTCACCGAATTCAGTGGCAAACAAAAAATACCGGTCCAGGAGGAGCATGTCCGAATCGATATTAAAAAACCCGAACGCAATGGTCCCGTGGCTGATGGATTCAAAGGCTAATGGCATGGGCTTCTCCCCTGCTAATTTTATCTTGCTGTAATAATTGTTGACGTTACTATCTTGACCCTCACATGAAAGTGATTAGATTATGATCTTATATGCAACTGGGCGACAAGGATACTGATGTTTCACGTCACTAATAAAAAAATTCCATTTTTTTCAAGGAGTAAGAATATGTCGGAAGATATGTCACAAGAAGGTCCGAACACAAAATTTGCAGGCGCTTCCAAATACATCTTAGATGAGGAATTAGCCAAAATCGTCAATATAACCATGGCCCTGGAAATGCCCCTGCTGCTCAAAGGGGAACCGGGAACCGGCAAAACCATGCTGGCCCATGCCATTGCAGATTCCCTCAACATGAGGCTCATTGTGCTGAACGTAAAATCCAGCATGAAGCTCGTGGAGGCTCTTTACCAGTACGATACCCTCACCCGCCTCAATGACAGCCGCTTTGGAGATTCTACAAGGGACATAAGCAACATCGAAGACTATATCAAGATGGGCAAAATAGGCCAGTCCTTTGTTTCCGATGAAAGGGTGGTTTTGCTGATTGATGAAATCGACAAGGCCGACACGGATTTCCAGGACGACATGTTAGACGTGCTGGACCAGATGGAATTCGATATCATCGAGATAGATAAAACCATTAGCGCTAAATGCAGACCAGTCATTGTTATCACCTCCAATGCCAAAAAGGACCTGTCCGATCCGTTCTTAGGCCGCTGTAATTTCCATCACATTGCATTTCCCGAGCCCGACATGATGAGAGAGATCATACGTGTCCATTTTACGGACATCAGCAAAGACCTGCTGGATCATACGGTCAATGCCTTTTATCGCATGAGGGAATTCAGGGGCATTGAGAAAAAGCCGGCAACGAGAGAATTGATCAACTGGCTTCGCGCCCTTAAGGCCGACCCGGATTTCAAAGTCAAAGACTTAGTCAAGGGAGATATCCCATATTTAGGTGTCCTCTTCAAAAAGAGCCCCGACTACGCCGTTGCCCGGAACTCTGTTTCGCGCATGAGAATATAAAGATAGGGACACAACCACAACTGACCAATTATGTTTACAAAATTCTTCTATCTTTTAAGACAGGTGGGCATTCCCGTATCCCCCACATCTTTCCTCAGGCTTCAAAAGGCCCTGGGTATGGGGCTGATCCTTTCCATTGATGATTTCTACACGGTCGCCCGTTCGATCCTTGTCAAGAGCGAGAGATATTTTGATCTCTACGACCAGGTCTTTGCGCACCATTTTGAAGGGGCCGAACTCAAGGAACCGGAGGAGTTTGAGTTAACCGAAGTAGCCCGCGCCATGCTCGAAGAATGGCTCAAAAACCCCAAGGAAATGGCCGATGCCTTAGGCATTGATGAAGAAACCCTGAAAAAATTGAGCCCTGAAGAATTGCTGCAATATTTTCTTGACCGCCTGAAGGAGCAGGACGGGGAACACCATGGGGGAAGCAAGTGGATAGGGACCGGGGGCACATCCCCTGTGGGACACTCAGGCTACCATCCGGGCGGCATGAGGGTCGGAGGCATGTCGAGAAACAAGTCCGCGGTCAAAGTGGCCATGGATAGAAGGTATCGCGATTACTCCCAGGAAGGGCCCCTCACACAGGCACAAATCGGAGAGGCCATGAAAAGGTTGAGGAACCTGGTTCCAGTGGGTCCCAAAGACGAGGTCAATATTGATGAGACCATTTACCAGACCATGAAAAACGCGGGAGAGATAGAAATCATCTTTGACAGGAGCCTGAGAGATCGCCTGAAGGTTATCTTAGCTATCGACAACGGCGGTTGGTCCATGGACCCTTACATCGATATTGTCCAGACCGTTTTCAATTATACAAGGGCCCAGTTCAAAGAGTTGAAGACCTTTTTCTTTCACAACACCATTTATGATAATATCTGGGAGGATCCTCCCAGGTTCAGAAAGCCTTTCAAGATAGATGATTTAGTCCGACTTGATCCAGAGACCCGGTTTATCATAGTGGGCGACGCAAGCATGGCGCCATATGAACTCATGGCCACTGACGGCTCTATCCATATCGAAGAAAGGAGCATGAAGCCCAGCCATGAAAGGCTCAGGTTCATTGCCGAGACTTTTTCCCGCTCAGTCTGGTTGAATCCTAAAATGGCCGATGAGTGGCCCTACACCCGCACGGTCAGCATGATCCGCGAAATCTTTCCCATGTTCGAGCTGACCATTGACGGGCTTGAAAGTGCAGT
>JAFDDR010000143.1 GCA_019310785.1 Deltaproteobacteria bacterium | reverse complement strand
CGGCGCCTGTTTTGGTATTGCCGGTCCCGTGGTTAACGGACAATGCAAAACCACAAACCTTCCCTGGAATGTGTCCGAAGCTCGAATAAAAAGGCGCTTCAGATGGAAACACGTGCGCTTGATAAATGATCTGACCGCTATGGCCCTTGCTATTCCCCTCCTGAAAAACAACGAGTTCTTTTCCCTGAACAAGATCAGGGCTCGAAAAGAAAAAAATATCGGTCTTATAGCCCCGGGAACAGGATTGGGAAAGGCACTTCTTATCTTTCAAAACGGGCAGTACGTTCCTGTATCTTCCGAGGGAGGGCATGTGGATTTTGCCCCCAACTCGAACGCAGAGGCCCGGTTATGGGAATACCTTCACCGGCGCTTTGGTCACGTGAGTATAGAGAGGCTTTTGTCAGGCCCCGGTCTGATCAATATCTATTCATGGCTGAAAGACACGGGACGTTACAGCGAACCTGCCTGGCTGAAAAGAAAAATTAAGGAGACGGATCCTGCAAGGGCAATCACGGAAACTGCAATTAATCAAAAACAGGCCCTGTGCGTAAAGACTCTGGACATGTTCCTCTCCATACTGGGGTCTGTTTCCGGTAGTCTTACCTTAACCGCATTGACTACCGGAGGTCTCTATTTGGGAGGCGGCATTCCCCCCCAAATACTGCCCAAATTGAAAGAAGGGACCTTCATGAAGGCGTTTGTAAATAAAGGCAGGTTCAAAGATCTGCTGGAAAACATTCCCGTTCGGGTCATCCTCAGTGACAGGGCCGCCCTGTTAGGAGCGGCATATTCTGCATTAAAAAACACCTTGAGATTCGGTAAAAAATAATATATTGGAAATATGTCTAATGGCATTTGTAACTACCCGGGTTGTCAGGTTCAAGGTTCAGGGTTCACGGTTTCAAGCCAGAGCCATGAACCATTGTCCAGGCTAAGACCATTCAACCGGTTCAGGAAAAACCTGAATTTAACAGTCCACTCTTCAAAAAAGAACCATTGAAGCGTGAACCTGGCACTTTGAACCTGTTTAGATGCCACAATTTTATTAAAACTATAAATTTCAATTGAAGGGGGATATTTAGAATGGGTGAAGACAAAAGTGTTCAGGACATTATGTCCACAATTGAGGAGTACGATACGATCGATTCCGAGGCATGTCTTGCTGATGCCATAAAAATGTTGAAAAAAAACTATCGTAAGATTGATTCCGGCATGCCTGGCAATTATCACAAGACGCTTCTCGTTAAGGATGCAGCCAAGAAAATCATCGGCAAGCTTTCCGTGTTTGACCTGATAAGGGGCCTGGTTCCTGAACCTGCCAAGAAACCGGAACATTCAAGAGCATATTACTCGGTTCTCTCTTCACGGGCACTGGAAGTAGCTGAACAGGTAAGTGACATGCAGGAACGTTTCAAATGGCTTCATACTTCCTTTCCTGACTTGGTCAAACAGGAGTCCCAAAAGAAGGTTAAAGAAGTTATGTCACCTATTCATCCGTTATTAGAAGAAGATGACACCATTAGCAAGGCCATATATATAATGTTTAAAGAACATATCAGGCAGCCCATGGTAGTGCGGAAAGACAAAATAGTCGGGATAGTAAATATCATGGATATTTTTCCTGTTCTCCTCGAAATCGTCGCTGAGAATGGTTTTTAGTGCAGAAGGAAAACCTTTGGCCCCTTGAATCCTGGACCCTTTCTCCCAACTAATTGGGAGAACAACAAAGATTATCATAAGGAACAGATTAAGATGCCTTGGGTAAATAATGAAATGTGTACAGGTTGCGGTACGTGTATTGATGAATGCTATGTTGGTGCTATTTCAATGGAGGACGACATTGCTTTTTTAGACGAAGACAACTGCATACGATGTGGGGTCTGTCATGATGTATGCCCGGAGGATGCGGTTCGTCATGATGGAGAAAGAATTCCGGAAGAAGTGGAATCTAATCTGGCCCGGATAAGGCGATTTTTGGAACATGATTATTATGCGGGTGACAAGAAAAGACAAAGACAACTTATTGAGCGCATGAAACGTTACTTCACCAAAGAGCGACAAGTTGCTGAGAAGACTATAGAAAGGATTGATATATTGCAAGATATGGGATGTGTAAATCCAACTGATGCAAAAAATAACAACGCAATTATATAGCCAAAACTGCCCTATTGAGAAAAACATTTAAGGAGCTGTTGTCGTGCATCTAAATAGAACTACATTTTACCCTGAAAAATACCCGACTAAAAAATATTATCCCTTTAACCTAACAACCTTTCATCAAAGCCAACGTATCGAGTTCTCTTCATTAGTGACTTTTTTCATAGGTGAAAACGGGACAGGGAAATCCACCCTGCTGGAAGCCATTGCTCACAAATGTGGTATCCATATATGGAAAAGTAATCAAGCAAGACGAGTCGAAATGAATCCATACGAGGAAGACCTCTATAAGTATATCTCGGTGGAATGGAATAATGTACCGGGATCATTTTTTTCATCCGCGATATTCGGGGATTTTTCACGATACGTTGACGAATGGGCGGCTTCCGACCGAAGCGTCCTTAAATATTTCGGGGGAAAATCCTTAATAACCCAATCCCACGGTCAGTCCCTCATGTCATTTTTTAAGGCCCGTTACCGGATCAAAGGTCTCTATCTCTTAGACGAACCTGAAACTGCCCTTTCGCCAAAAAGCCAGTTGGGGTTGTTAAGGGTGATCGGAGATATGAGCAACGCCGGCCATGCCCAATTTATAATAGCAACCCACTCCCCGATTCTCATGGCCTTTCCCAAAGCAATAATTTACAGTTTCAATCATATCCCTTTAAAGCAGGTAGATTATGAGGAGACCGAATACTATCGGATTTACAAGGACTTTATGGAGGACAGGGAAAAATTTCTGAAAGAAAGATAGGCTTCGCACCGTAAATGGTTATATTTGATAATTATTTCAACCATATAAAAATAAGAAACAACTTTAGTAAGAAGGGAGGCGGTTCAGATGAAAAGGTACGGTGACTTTATCACAACAGAGGAAGACCAGCTATTATTGACCACAATTCGAAAATACGTGGATAAAGAGATTATGCCGATTCGAATGCAGATGGACGAGGACCATGCCGCATTTGAAAAGGCATATGCGGGACTTGTCAAGTTAGGCATTCAGAAGCGGGGTTTTTCCAAAAGATATGGTGGTCTGGAAATACGGTCGGCAGCCACTATCTGTGCCATTTCCGAGGAGATCGCCCGGGGTGATAGCGGACTTTCACTTCACGCCCTGATTATACCCTGGTGTTTTGCAGCGGCCATGGGAGGCAGGAATACGATAGTCATGGACAAATTTATCCCCATGTTCTGCGATGACACGCCCCGCTGCGGCTGTCTGGCCATTACCGAGCCTGCAGGCGGGTGCAACATCGAGGATGGCGCCGAACATGGCCTCACGATTCGAACCAGGGCCAGGTTGGAAGGCGATGAATGGGTCATTAACGGCGAAAAGATGTGGCCCAGCGGGGCCAGCGTGGCCGACCTCTACTGCGTTATCTGCACGACCGACCCAAGTCAGAAAGAAGAAGGGCTTGCCCTTATCTACGTTCCCAAGGATACGCCCGGCCTTTCCTTCGGCAAGCCCGAAGACAAAATGGGAATGAAGGTCACGGACGTAAACGCGGCCATTTACTTTGACAATGTAAGGGTACCCAAGGAATACAGGGCAGCAGGCCCGGGGGTTGACTGGAAGCTTTTCAAGAGTAACGTCAGTTGGGGCAGGCTCACGAGCGCGCCCATGGCCATAGGAAATGCCCAGGCCGTGCTGGAAATTGTAACGGAATACACCGGAACCCGGTCTTATGGAGGAAAACCGGTACGCAACCATTCGCTGCAGGCAGCCATAATTGCCGATATGGCCATTGGCATAGAATCGGCCCGTCTGTTTTATCTTTCCGTGGCGGCCATGTTCAATAACCGGAAGAAATTCGGCAATCCCGGCGACGATTACCTTCTGGCCAGGGCCAGTGCGGCCAAGGTACATGCCTGCGACGTGACGGAGATGGTCTGTAACAGGGCCATGGATCTTATGGGTTCATACGGATATGTTCGTGAATACCATGTGGAGAAATACCTGCGGGACAGCAAGATTATCCAATTGTGGTTGGGTGGCAACCATCTGGCACGTTTGGACGTGGCCCAGAGTTATTATCCTTATGCGGGTTAATAGCAAAATCAGGCGTTATTTCCTTACCCCCTTCCTCATTAGGGGAGAGTGTGTGGGTAACGGCCCCTATGAGGCTGTCCGAGAATGGCTTCGTCGCGAGACCGAGCGAAAATTTTGAGGGCAAGGCGGCAAGCCCGAAACGACCGGAGACGTAGCAGTAGCCTACATTGAGGGCGTTTTGGGTTTGCCAACGCAGATCCTCGGTATTTACAGCCAGTCGTAGCAGAAGCCTATTCTCGGACATCGTCCTATACATTAAACAGATAGGGAGTGACTTGTGCCATAGGCAAATATTTACTCCTTATCCCTCAGCAGGCGTCTGAGGGCCTTCCCGGCCGCGGAGCGGGGGACCTCTTCAACGAATTCCACTGCAACGGGTACCTTGTAAGGGGCCATTCTTGGTTTACAAAATTCCCTGATCTCCTCCAAAGTAGTTGTCTCGCCCTCAATAAGCTGAATAAAGGCCTTTGGCGCTTCGCCCTTAAGTTCGTCCTGGATGCCCACAATGACAAGGTCTTTTATCTTGGGATGGACAAGCATCATGTCTTCCACTTCCGAAGGAAATACCTTTTCCCCGCCCACGTTGATCATGTCCTTTTTCCGGTCAACAATGTAGGCGTAACCTTCCTCATCCATGTAAGCAATGTCACCCGCACGGAACCAGCCCCTCGAATCGAAAACCTCGGCTGTGGCCTCCGGTTTGTTGAGGTAACCATTTGTAACACAAGTACCCTTTACGCACAGTTCTCCCTGTTCACCGGGGGGCAAGGTATTGCCCTCGTCATTTATAACCTTAATCTCGGCATCGTCCATGCCCTTACCACAGGAGCCGATCCTGGTTTCAGTATAATGTGCGGTAGTGCCCACACACGAAGACTCGGTGAGCCCCCATGCCTCTGCATAACGCCACTTCAACACCCCCTCTATCTGACGGATCAGGTTTTCAGGCATCTTGGTGGCTGCCGACAGGCAAAAGACCACCGACGAAATACTCCTTTCATTAAGATCCGGCTGTTTCAGAAAAAGATTATACATGGGAGGGACCCCTTGAAAGACCGTCGGTTTCAGCCGTTCAATATCGCCCAATGTCTGTTCCGGATAAAAACGTTCAACCGTGATCACGATCCCGCCCCTTGAGAGCATTCCAAAGGTGCCGTTAATCAGCCCCCAGCAGTGAAAGATGGGTGTTGCCACCATGATGGTGTCTTCCGGATTAAAATGGACTTTACCGAATTCCGTGCAGTTGTGCCATATATTGAGGTGGGTTGCCATTACACCTTTTGGCCAGCCGGTAGTACCCGAGGTGTACATCAAATGGCACAGGTCGCTCCCCTTGGTCGCTTCCGGCTCGAATTTGTCATCTCCCTGCACCATCACAGATTCGAATTTGGGATATTTATTCCCGACCGAATCTCCATGCACAATAATCCTTTCCAACGAATCCAGATCCGGCCTTACCGACTCGATAATGGGAAGTCGCGTATTGTCGACAATGACCGCACGGGTTTGGCAATCCTTGAGTATGTAGCCTACTTCCTGCTCCCGAAGCATGGCGTTGACCACGTTCACGGTAATTCCCGCCCGAACAGTCCCCAAGTAGCCGATGATCAGCTCAGGAACGCTGGGCAGGAAAATAGAAAGCACTTCTCCCCGTTTCAATCCCATTTTAAGCAGTCCATCCGCGGCCTTATTAATCAGGCAATCCAATTCGGAATAGGAGATACGACGTTCACCAAAAATAATCGCTGTCTTTTCAGGATGTTCAGCCACATGACGCTTGATGATATTTGATACGTTCATAAATCTATCCTCTCCTTGAACTGATAAAAGGGAAGCTCAGGGGTACAGCTAAAAACTGATGTTGCATCGGATGCCAGGAAGCTGTCCGAGAATAGACTTCTACTGCGATCGGCTGCAAATTACGATGGCTGCGTCTTGTCCCTTGCCCTCAAAACTTTCGCTCGATCTCGCTCCGAAGCCATTCTCGGACAGCCTCCTTGGGTTTTTCCGTAAAGTTATCAAATTTGATGGGCTTGTAAAAAGGGATGTCTGACGCGACACCGGTAATAGATGTCAGGTATATTGGCAAAGGCTAATATTTCGCCCTAATTTCCGGACTTCATGAATTGGATGGAATCGACTTCTATTAGTACTCAATGTTCATGTTAAATATGAATGAATTCGCGGCCTGCAATCTTGATTAGTCCTGATCGTTTTTGTGTTTGGTATATGTGACTCATTACTCCCGGATCTTGTAACAGCGGTTTTCATAGTAAGCCTCCCTGAGTGAAATATAGGGATCAAAAGCGGCCTTTTTTAGGGCTTCATACTGTCCGAGACTGAGAGAGGTCTTGTTGATCTGGTCGTAACCCTTGATCGCAATGCAGTATTTAAAGGGGTTCACATAGTTTACGGGATTGAGAAACCCGTCTCCCACGATACCTACCGTGCCCCGAATACTGGAAGGGCCTAAGATAGGCCAGTTGATATATATTCCGGGCCCCAGGCCGTAAAATCCGAGTGTCTGGCCAAAATCCTCATCCCGCTTTTCAATGTTAAAAGCCGTTTTTGCCGCATCGCCAAACCCGCATACGCCCATGGTTGAATTTACCACAAAGCGTGTTATCTCTGTGCCAAAACCTTTGATTTTACCCTGCAAAAGACAATTTACCGCGCGAACAGGCATGAAAATATTGTGGAAAAAGTTGCGAACACTGACCCTCAGAGGCTCGGGAAAGACTTTTTTATAACCGGTAGCGACCGGTTTAAGGACCCAGAAGTACAGCCTGTCATTGAAATGAAAGAATGCCCGATTAACCGGCTCAATAGGATCGTAGATTTCCTTTTCAAATTCCCCTGATTCGTCATGCGCCGAAGGCACAGAGACCTCGTGTTGGGAGGTTTGCGACTCAGCAACCCTTGAAGGCATTCCTGTAGCAGCATCATTAGAAGCGACTTGAACCGGCTTCCCGGCCATTAGGAGCCCCTCGGGAAGGGAATCGATACTGTTTGTGATGGTCTTGTTTCCCCGTTTGTCCTTGTAGCTGTAAAAATACCCCCCGAACCCGTCAGATGTCACATCTACATCAGGGACTAAGTAAAACTGTCCGAACCTTTTCGTCTGCCCTTCAAAAGAGGTGGCCTTAAAGTCGGACAAAACGACAGGGGGTTGGGCAAAAGAGGGTACGGCGGGCTGGATTAACCACAGAACAGAGCAAACAAATGCCATAAAAATCTTTCTCACGTTGATTGACTCCTTTTCGACCAACTGCACACTTGACATATTTAAAATAAACCGCTTTCACTCCTGAGCAACCTTGGCCTTCAATTGCCTTATGAGCTTCTTGTAAGACATCCTCTGGAACTGCTTTCGGTAATTGTTAATGAGACTGCGACCCTCGACGGATATATCATAGACATACCACCCATCTCCATTTTTTTTGACCTTGTACCTGACCGGAATCTCCGTTTCCTGCCTGGTAATGATTTTTATCCTGACATCACCAAAACCCTTTTCATCAATAGTTTCGCTTATATACAGGACCTCTTCCCCGGAATAGTTCTCGACTTGTTCCAAGTATGTACGTTCCAGTAACTTTCCGAAAAGATATACAAATTCCTTTTTTTCCTCTTCAGTCCTTTTCTTCCAGTGCCTTGCAAGACTTCGGCGAGACATCTCCTCCCAATCAAACCGTTCATCCACGGCCTGGCGGATCAACCGCTTTCTCTCTTTAGCCTTTTCAGGGGACTTCAATGCCGGATCACTTACTATAGAAATAATTTTGTCCGTTGTTTCCCTAATCTGTTCCAAAGGCTGTCCGGCTAATGACGGGGGAATCATGACAAGGGTCAGAAAAAAGAAAAGGCTTCCCCTCAAAAGATATATTGACACAATATGCTCCTTAATCCGCGCGTTTTGCGGTTCTCGATTGATGATTTTTTTGGTGATCCGTTGACTAAGAGGCTGTCCGAGAATGGCTTTGTAGCGAGATCGAGCGAAAGTTTTGAGGGCAAGGCGACAAGGCCAAAACGGCAGTATGCGTAGCAGTAGCCTACGTTGAGGACGTTTTCGCAGCCATCAGAATTTGCAGCCGATCGCAGTAGAAGTCTATTTTCGGACAGCCTCCTATAATTGCCAATTAAGGCCTTACAACGGATATGAAGGAATTATCGGCTCAAATTGTTAGAAACTTTAAGCTAACTTAATTTTTACCAACCGTCAATAGTGAATCAACAATCAATTATGATGGACTCGTAAAAAGTCGGAAATCGAATTTTTGATGCTTATAACCACCTAATATTACTGAAAGTCATTTTTTATTTTTCGTATCTTGCCTTTCGGCTTTGCTCAAGGCCGTGAGCCTGTCGAACGGCGCCTTTTTGCGGCTATCTCAATTATAATTTTCCAAACACATAATTTGAAATCAACTGCTCAAGGTCCACGGCAGGTTCAGTCTCTCGAATAAGATCCCCGGGATCAAGGATCTTCTCAGACCCGCCGGCCGATATTTCAATATACTTCTCCCCGATTAACCCCTTGGTCTTGATGGAAGCGATGGCGTCCTCCTGGATTTTCACATCCACCGGCAGGTTCATTACCACCTTAGCCTCATAATCATCCAAAACTATTTGTTTTACGCGCCCCACTTCCACCCCTGCAATAACAACAGGAGAACCGTTCTTCAATCCGCCGCTGTTGGCGAAAACCGCTTGAAGCTCATATCCTTTTTCACCTAAGATCTCCATCTTTCCCATCTTTATGGTCAAATAACCTAAGCAGATCATCCCGACAACCATAAACAAACCAACGGCTAACTCAATATCAAATTTTTTCATTTGTTATACCCCACCAGTAAGAATGACGATTGTCGATTGAACATTGATGATTACCATGTTTTCAACGGCAATCCCTCGCGTTAATAGTTTAAGCGCTCAATTATCTCTGGTTTATTGAAAATTGACGATTTTATCTTCTTTTCATGCCTCCTATGTGATGAACCATTGATGTTAATTTGCCTGCCTGCCCAAGCATAAGAACCGCGTCTTTTTCAATAGTCAATAAACATTCGTCAATCTTCAATTAATCTCAGCCAACAAAAGCACGGACCACAGGCTCGGTAAAGGACATGAACTCTTGTGGTGTTCCCTCGGCTAAGATAATTCCCTCGTGGATCATGGCCACCCTTTCAACAATGTCAAACACCCCCGGTATCTCGTGGGTCACTATTATTGCGGTAAACGAAAGCCGCTTGTGACAGTCATCTATAAGGCTCAAGATAGCATTCCCCATCACCGGGTCCAGCCCGGTTGTGGGCTCATCAAAGAGCATAATCTCGGGATCCATGACCAGGGACCTGGCAAGGGCCGCGCGTTTGACCATTCCCCCGCTGATCTGAGAAGGATACTTGTATTCCGAGCCTGACAGGCCCACATTCTCAATCTCTCTGAACACCCTTTCCCGCACGAGTTGATTGCTCAATTTTGTCTTTTCTCTCAGGGGAAAGGCAACATTCTCGAACACGGTCATGGAATCGAACAGTGCCCCCCCCTGAAAGAGAAAACCTAACCGTTCCCTCAAACCGGTCAATGCCCCGCCCCTGAGGACGCTCATATCCTTGCCATCCACCGTTACACTGCCGCTATCCGGTTTCATCAGCCCGACTACATGTTTCAGAAGCACACTCTTGCCGCAACCGCTTCCCCCGATCAGAGCAAAGACTTCTCCCTTTTTGATCTCCAAAGAGATGCCCCTCAAGACTTCGTTTCCGTCAAAAGATTTGTGGAGATCATCAATACTGATCATTGCATTCCCTAAAACAGCACCGAGGTCATAAAATAATCCCATACAAGGATCAACACGAAGGACATGACAACCGCCTGAATGGTTGCCTTGCTGACACCCTCAGCGCCGAACCCGGTAAATATTCCCGTGTAATACCCCTTGAAACAACAAACCCAGACAATTATGATACCGAAGCTCAGGGATTTGTAAATTCCTTCCATGACATCTGCCATGTCCACATATGCGGCCATCTCCCCGAAATAGACACCGGCACTTACGCCTAAGAGTTTTACCCCGATCATATCATCGCCAAAAAGTTCGGCACCACAAGGTAACGATATGGGTTGAGCCCCATTAGTTCCAGGGCATCTACCTGCTCACTGATGCGCATAATGCCGATTTCAGCGGTAATGGCAGAACCTGCCATTCCCGTGATCACAAAAGCGGAAAACACGGGCCCCAGCTCCTTGATAAGGGCAAGCCCCACGGCAGGGCCCAAAAAGGCACCTGATCCGAATTGTCGCAGGCTGTTGTACGCCTGAAAGCTCAAGACCATGCCGGCGAAACACCCGGTAAGCATGATCACCACAGTGGATTGAAAACCTATAAAATGAATCTGCTTAAGCACCCGTGAGAACTTGATGGGTGTAACGACGGTGTAAAAAAAGGTCTTGAACAAGAACAGGCCCATAATACCCATTCTTCGCAAATTCCTCAGTGTTGCGGCACCCAGTTTTCTGATCATTAACATAGACTCAAGTAATAAAATCGCTCCGCGATTTTATGAAACGCGGCTACGCCGCTATTTAATAAATAAGGAAATATTTTAGCTGTTCGAAAAATTGAGTAATATTGCAACTTCACTGCAAGGGTGAGGTGTTTGCATAAAGGCAAAAACCATAAGGCATAAGGAGAAGATAAAAACGTACAATTCCCCTGCCATTTGCCCTTGACCCTGAGCCATGCGCCTGTGGCCTTTGAATAGATATTGCCTTGAAAAATGCCTCACCCTTGCAAAGGGCTAAAGTATAACTAAAAAAGAAATTCCTAAAAGTTGGAGTTTTACAGAACCGGCCCAAGATGTCAAAAAAAATCACCGGTCAAATTTGATGAACTCGTAAATAACCGTGAACCGTGAACCTGGCAACCCAAGTTACATTTAGGCTATCTCTTCCAGAAGAAAATGCCTGCAACAAAACCACCTACCATATCTGCTGTTAGGTCTCCCAGACTCGCTTCTCTACCCGGCACAAACAGTTGATGCGCCTCGTCAAATCCTCCGTATGCTGCCACCATCAAGGTGATTAGCAGGACTCGCGTGAAGGGTAAAGTCTCATCCCGAGGACTGAATGAACGGGTGAAAAGAAAACCTAAAACACCAAAAACCAGGACATGCGCAAGTTTGTCTTGGGCACTAAAAAGGGATGGAGAGGGCAGGTCCGGTATTGAAGACAGCCAGAAAATAATGGCCATCCAGCAAACTGCCAGGACCTTGAAGGTTTTGTGATTATTAAACAGCTTCATGCCAAACGAAAACCTTTGTTTTATTGCAGACCTCGAAAATTTTAGCTCATTTTAGGGTAATATTTTGGACAAAAGGGTGCGTTTTTAACTCAAGATTTAGGTTCAA
>JAFDDR010000332.1 GCA_019310785.1 Deltaproteobacteria bacterium | reverse complement strand
AACCTCACAATAAAATCATCTCATGCTATTCGATGATTTTATAAGACGCGACTTTGTCGCTTAGAAAAAATAGCACCCTCACCCTGCCCTCACCCTTGAAGGGGGAGGATTTGGGTGGGGGTGAGATTTAAGATATTGTGCTATTAACTGAATTAAGGAAACGTTGCACTAAAAGGGAGCACCTTTGTGACGCCATCTGCCTTGAAGATGAAAGCGCCCTCATGGACCTTTATCGGGGTCGCGTAACCGGAAACACCGGCCCACCATTTCTCCATGGCCTGCCAGGGGTTCATGCCCTTGGCCTTCAGTTTATAGCCGCCGGTAACCAGCAGGCTCAGCAGGGCGGAACGGGTCGTGATCAGGGTCGTGGCCCTTATCTGGGTTGTCTTGCCTGCGGGGATCCAGATGGAATCTTCATTATTATAAGTCACAAGATCGAACCCCTCAAAACCAACCGTAAACTTTACGCCCTCTGAGAGGACCGGGTAGGGATTAGGATTATTGACGTTAAACACAAAGCTCATGGGCAGAGGCGCACCATGATTCCCTGCCTTGCCCTTGGTAGGCTTTATCTTCCCGCTATAATAGTAGTACCCGTCAAACTGGGGCACCTCAAAGGATTCTAAGGTAATTTTCGGGCTTTTGAAATTGGCCTCGGTAGGTTTGGCCTGCATACCGGCACAGGACGCAAAGACTACAGCCAGGCCGAAAAGGAGTACTGTCATCAAAACCAGTTTTTTCTTCATAGTAGAACCTCCATTTACAAAATCGTTTTGTGATTTTATTAAGTTAACCACCTCTTTCGTCTCTTGTAATGCTTTACATCGGCAAAACTCTTGGTTTTTCCTTTTTCACTCATGCCGAGGTAAAAGTCCTTGATATCTTCATTTTCCTTCAGTTTTTCAGACGTATCATCCATGACAATACGCCCTGTTTCCATTACATAAGCATATGGGGCCACATTCAGGGCCAGCTTCACGTTTTGCTCAACTAAAAGGATCGAAATCCGCTCCTCTTTATTGAGCTTAATGAGGATATTAAAGATTTCGTGGATTAACATCGGAGCCAGGCCCATGGAAGGTTCATCAAGCAGCACTAATTTCGGCTCTGTCATCAAGGCCCTGCCGACTACCGCCATTTGCTGTTCTCCGCCGCTCACAAATCCTGCGACTTCACTCCTTTTTTCCCTAAGCCGGGGGAAGTAACGGTAGACTAATTCCAGGCCGTCCTTGACAGACCCTGTCTTTCTCAAATGGGCCCCCACCTTGAGATTCTCCTCAACAGTGAGATGCTCGAAGACCCTGCGGCCTTCGATGACCTGGATAATACCCATCTTGGCAATCTCGACCGCGGTCTTTTTGTGGATCCTCACACCTTCAAACTCAATGGCCCCGTCCGTAACCTCTCCGACCTCAACCTTGAGTAGCCCGGAAATGGACTTCAGGGTTGTGCTCTTGCCTGCCCCGTTGGCGCCTAAGAGTGCAACTATTCCACCTCTCGGCACCTCGATGGAGACACCCTTGAGCACAAGGATTACCTCATGGTACTTGACCTCAATATTATTAACCTTCAAGATGCTTTCTGCTGCTTCCAAAGGCCCAACCTCCAATTTTCAAAACCCGAATTCTGAAATCTAAAATACCAGGATGGAGCGGTAGATTACCATCCGTGCCATTCAGAGGCCCATTTCTTCGGCCACCTGGCCTTCAAATCTACAAATTCCACTTCCTGGAACTTGCCGTTTTTATATTCCTGTACCAGGCAGCCTGTTGCCGCCCTGTTAAGCCGATATGGAAGTTCTTCATGGTTTCAAAGCCCTTTTTCATTATGCCCGGACCGGTCAGATCTCCTGCCTTATCCGCCCTCTTCATGGCTTCCCAGAGGACCAGGGCATCACCCCATGCCTGTGGTGTTCTATTCAAACGCTTGTTAGCCGGAATGCCGGGATTATATTTCTTGGCATACTTGACAACATGATCCATGTTGTCGGATGGTTGGCCAAAGAACTTGATTGGCGTGGCGCCCATTACGAGCACGGCATCTTTGGCCTTCATGGCGTCTCCTGCAAGACGCGGGAGGTTTTCATCAAAGCCCCAGTTATTTACAATATGGGCGGCCTTCAACCCGAGGGCATACGAATCCCTGATAGTTGCGGAAACAGACATGGTGGTGTTCCCGTGCCATATGATATCAGGATTAAATTTTTTAAGGGCCATGATCTGGCTCTTTGTATCAATGGCAAAGAGACTCACGTCCTGATCCGGGCCAACCTCAAAACCCAACATCGTGGCTTGATCCTTTATAGCCTTGATAGGAGCGCTGGCATAAGGAGAAGGAAACATATAGGAACATGCAAGACGGGGTTTCCTTTTCCCGTAATCCGCATTCTTAGGCCACTTCTTGTCAAACCAGGCCGTCAGACATGCCCTCGCATTTGTGGAATAGTCCGAAGAAAAGAAAAGGTTATAGGCCGTGCCTATGTGTTTTTTTCCATCTTTGCCTGTCCAGTTCACCGGTCTTGTCAAATGGGCGGAATAGGATGCCGACACATAGGGTAGTTTGTCCTTATTTACAGTAGGTGAAAGGGCCTCGGTATCTCCGGTACCCCATCCCATGATGGCAAGGACTTTCATCCTTTTTAGAAGTTTATATTTGGTAAGGGCCTCCGGGATACGGTAACCATAATCAAACCATGTGTATTTTATTTTTTTTCCGTTGACGCCGCCTGCGTCATTCAGGTAATGGAATGCCTCGGACATACCAAGGGCATAGTCCTTACCCACATCCGAGGTAGCACCC
>JAFDDR010000331.1 GCA_019310785.1 Deltaproteobacteria bacterium | reverse complement strand
CCTTAATTTCCTGAGTCTTTGGAAGGATGCTTCCCTGGTTCTTACAGATAGCGGCGGTTTGCAGGAAGAGACAACTGCTTTGGGCGTTCCATGTTTCACAATCCGCGAGAATACAGAAAGGCCGGTAACAATAGAAGAGGGCACCAATACATTAGTAGGAACGACATATTCTGAAATCATGTCTGCTTATGAATCATTTAAGAAAGGGAATGTCAAAAAAGGTCGGATCCCTCAATATTGGGACGGAAAAGCTTCGGAAAGAATTCTGGATGTATTAATAAAATTACTTTAGACAGGATTTATAGGCTTTACTTGATCCTGACATAAGATACATGACAACGATTATTGCCATATTCTGCCTTGCCCTGTTTTTTGCCTTGGTATTGACTCCGCTTGTGGCGAGGGTTGCCGAAAAATTAGACGTTGTGGACATGCCGTCAGACAGGAAGGTTCATACCGCCCCTATACCCCGGATCGGAGGCGTAGCGATTATATTCGCCTTTTTCCTGCCTTTTCTCCTCTCCCTGTTTTACTCGACTGATATACTCGATCTTCTTCTCTTGGACAAACAGATGATGGCTTTTATTATTGGGGGTTTATTGGTGTTCGGGCTGGGACTGTGGGATGATATTAAGCCACTGAGACCGAGGATCAAGTTTTTAATCCAGACAATCGCAGCCCTGATTGCATATCTTGGTGGCATCCAGATAGGCGTGTTGTCTAATCCCTTTGGCGGGGCATTGGATTTAGGGTGGTTCTCCATACCGGCAACGGTTTTATGGTTTATTTTGATTATTAATGCGGTCAATCTCACTGACGGTCTGGATGGGCTGGCCGCTGGTGTGACCTTTTTCGTGTCAGTGGTCCTTTTGGTGCTTTCCATGACCGGTGAAAGGTACCTTGTTGCAATGGGTTTTGCTGCCTTGGGCGGAGCAACGCTTGGTTTCCTGCGTTACAACTTCAATCCTGCGTCTGTTTTTTTGGGTGATTGCGGGAGTTATTTTTTAGGTTATATGCTGGCCGCCCTTTGTATTATGGGGTCTGTTAAGGGTCAGGCCGCTGTGGCCATTCTAATACCCATTATCGCCCTGGGGGTTCCTATTCTGGATACTGTCTGGTCACCGCTTCGCCGTTTTCTGTTAGGCCGGAGAATGTTCAGTCCGGACGGCGAGCATCTTCATCACAGGCTTTTGAAATTAGGCTTTTCACAGCGCCTGGCTGTATTGACCATATACGGGATCACGATTGCCACGGGACTAATAGCGATCATCATGGTACATGCCAAAGACGAGCGTGCGGCCCTGATCCTGCTCCTTTTGGGTGCGGCAATTATCTTAGGTCTCCGCAAATTAGGGTATTTCGAATATTTTGCCATGGACAAGATTTTCGGGTGGCTAAAAGATGTTACAGACGAAGTAGGCATAACCCACGAAAGGCGGAGCTTTCTGAATCTTCAACTTGAGATTAGTCGATCTGCGGATGTGAATGAGGCATGGCTGAATGTGTGCAAAGCCCTGGACAGGCTAAAGTTTGATATGGCGGAGATGAATATTAAAGACATAGGGCTCATGGCTCATGGCTCAAGGCTCAAGGAAGGGCAAACCGAAAAGAGAGAACAAGAGAAGTGGGTTTGGGCGCGAGAAGGGTTTGATAGTGTAAATGATGTTACCGGGGAAAGTCTTTTAAAACTCGAACTGCCTTTGCTTGCCGAAGAAAACAAAACCTATGGAACCTTGTGGCTTATCAAAGACCTCAAACGCGACTCCATCAGCCATTACACCCTGCGCCGTGTCGAGCATCTCAGAAGGACCTTGATCGGTACCCTCCAGAAATTAGCCGCAACCTAACCCCCTTTACCATCCACGGATTACGCAGATTACTGTTTTGGGTAAATCATTTGGACAGGATTTACGGGATGAACATGATAATATATTTATTTTGCCTTTAAAATAGAGGTTATGGAATTGTTGTGCAAACGGGGAACTGGCTGAGACCAAACATTGGATCAACACAGCCGCGGCCTGTGGATATCTGGACGACAAACAGGCAGAGGATTCACTTACATGCTGTGATGAAATCGGGAAGATGATGGGAGCCATGATGGCCAATCCGGACATGTTTTGTTTGAATGAGAAAAGAGGATGAGGGGGGAGGGGAAAAAGCACCTTGATTAGATCATAAGGAATGTGTATAATTTCCGGGACTTGTTACCGATTCCGAAAAGGGGGCGATAATGATTAAAGAAGAACTTTTTAAGCGGATCTCAATTGATCCAAAGGTCTGCTTCGGTAAGCCCTGTATCAGGGGCACCAGAGTATGGGTTTCACTGATCGTTGACAACATTGCCGCCGGCGTCAGCGAGGATGAAACTCTTGCAGCTTATCCGTCACTTACAAAAGAAGACATCAGAGCTGCCCTTGCCTATGCCGCTGAGCTTACCCATGACCGATATGTACCTTTAGTTTCTGAGAGTCCGCATGAAATTCAAGCTTGACGAGTGTTTGGATGTGCGTCTGTCAACTCTTTTTTACGAAGCCGGTCATGATGTTCACACAGTTTACCAAGAAAAGCTTTCCGGTGCACCAGATGAGCATATCTATTCATTATGCCTCCATGAAAAGCGGGCCTTAGTTACTCAGGATATGGATTTTTCAAATCCTTTTCGTTTTTCTCCCCTTCCCTCTCAGGGCATAATCGTCCTTAGGAACCCGTCCCAACTCTTATCCGAAGCTGAATATCTCGT
>JAFDDR010000142.1 GCA_019310785.1 Deltaproteobacteria bacterium | reverse complement strand
GAAAAAATCTCACGAAGATCATTCATTAAAGGTAGCCTGGCTGCGGCCGCAGGTATAGCTGCATCCTCTCTTCCGCTTCCCGCTACCGTAAAGGGCGCTGCCAAAGAGGAGTTGGCCACACTTATTGACATAAGAAAATGCATCGGGTGCGAGGCATGTGTCGAGGCCTGCCAGGAGGTCAACGGGCACAAATATCCCGAACCCGAAAAACCCTTTCCAAAGATGTATCCGAACAGGGTCAAGGTATTTGACTGGTCTGACAAGCGGGATGTTATGGACCGGCTGACTCCCTATAATTGGCTATTTATCCAGGAATCTACGGTGACCTTAAATGGCGAAGAAGAGACATTCACTTTTCCCCGTCGCTGTATGCATTGCCAGAACCCGCCATGCGCTGATCTCTGTCCCTGGGGTGCGGCGCGTAAATTGAAAAACGGTATCACACTGATTGATTCGGACACCTGCCTCGGGGGATCGAAATGCAAAAAGGTATGCCCATGGCATATCCCGGAGCGGCAGACGGGTGTCGGGTTGTACTTAGATATCCTGCCGTCCCTTGCCGGAAACGGGGTCATGTACAAGTGTGACCGCTGCTATGACAGGATTGAACAGGGAAAACTGCCTGCATGTATCGAAATATGTCCGGAGCATGTCCAGAAGATTGGTCCCAGGGATGAGATTGTCAAGGAGGCCCATGCCATAGCGAAAGAAATAAACGGCTATATCTATGGTGAAAAGGAAAACGGCGGGACCAACACGATCTATGTCTCTCCGGTGCCTTTCAAGGACTTGAACAAGGGGATAGAAAAGGGTCCCGGAAAACCGCACCTTAAACCTGTAAAGGATTCCATGGCCCATGCCGACAACCTGGCAAAGGCCATGGTAATTGCACCCGTTGCCGGGATTGCCGCGGCAGTGGGTAAATTCTATAAATCCACAAAAGATATCAGTGATCCAGAGGAGAAGGGAAAATGAAACCCATTAACACTTACGAATTATCCGGTGGCAAGAAAGCCCTTCGGTGGCTATACATCTTGACGTTCACTGTGATGGCATTTACCGGATTCGGGCAGATGCCCATTTTCAAACGCTACTATGTTTCTGATATTCCAGGGATGGGCTGGTCAGCCGATTTTTATCTGACGCACTACATTCATTATATTGGCGCGATTTTTCTCCTGGCACTTATTGCGTATGTCATAATAGATTACATCTTTTCAGGCAGGAAGGAATTCCGTCTGACATCTTCGGCCTATGTGCGTATTGCACTTCTGGGAGGGGTCGTTATAACAGGGATTTTCAGGGTCTTCAAAAACCTTCCTGACGTGGTCTTTTCACCAGGCTTTACGCTTTTTATAGATATATCCCACCTGTGCTTTATGATGCTATATCTCTTGACAGCCCTTGTTTTCCTGATTATGAAGTCAAGATGGGTCCGAGGGATTGATGATTGATGATTGTCGATTGATGATTGGATTCCCAGGTGAAACACGGTTCGTTGTCACGGGTGCAGATTTTACAGGGTAAAGATGTTTAAATAATCTGTGTAATCTGCGGACGGGATTGAGGTTAAATATGAATTGCAGAAACCATCCTGATCGTGAATCATATATAAAATGCCAGAAGATGGAGATCGGTTACTGCCGGGAATGCCTTGAGAACTGCGAGGCATGTACCGATCCCTGTACCTACTGCAAGTTCCGGTCACAGTGCATTATCTGGGAGATGTGTCGTAAGAGCGAAAAGAGATACCGCCTTGAAAAAGCGGCAAAAGGTCAGGCATAGTAGATTGAATAGATGGAACAAGTACTATCGCCCGGTTATAAACTGAAGCGCTATCATTATTTTTAAGAACCGATCACGTCTTCTTCATTGTCTTTGCCTTTAGAAGATACTCAATATCCTGTAAGTCCTTAACATTTTCCTTCCTAATCTTCTTTGTCCTGATCAGGTCATCAATAGAGGGAATACGAAAAAAAACATCCTCTTCAGGGTCTTCCTTAACAGTTGCGTTTTCATAACATGAAACGAATTCAAGCAGCTCACCTTCAAGATTTGTAACGGTTTTGTGGAAAAAAAGGTCAATTTTCGTAAGCCCGGCATAGACCTGAATTATAGGTTTTCTGCTATCTCCCGAATCAGAGAGATCGCATCCTTTGTTCACAAAATATGTAAGTACCTTAGTCTTATCGCCTGAATCAATCCAGAAGTCATAATCCGCGGTCAATACAGGCGCACCATACAAGACAACCGCTCTCCGCCCAATAATGAGGTGTTTTACTCCCATACGGTTAAAGTCTTTGACGATATCAAAGAAATCTAATTCGACTTCCGGTTCCATGTTACTCCAAATCTCCTGATATAGTCCTGAAAGGCCCGCCATTCCTTTTCAACATAGCGAAGCCTCTCGCAAGGAGAGAATTTAAGGAAATGGACAAGGTCCTTTTCTAATTCTTCCTGCCTTTCATGTGGTATGTCTTCCATACGTTTGGGATAATATATTTTCATCATTTTTAAACTTGATGGACTCGTAAAAAGTCGAAAAATTCCCTTTTTCGTCATTCCCCGCACAAACCAGCGGGAAATTCAGTGTTTTCAGAGAGTTATGGCTGACCTGGACCCCGGTTGCAGTTTATCCCGCACAATGTGCGGGACCGGGGTGACGACTTTTTGCGAGGTTATCAAACTTATATATTGAGCATACCAGACAAAATAAAGCTAATATTAAAAATTTTCTTTAATTATCCAACACTTAAATTATAACAAGCAGGATAAAATGGTCAAGTTATAAAATCGCTTTCGCGATTTTATGAAACGCGGCCACGCCGCTATCTAAAAAAAGGAAATTTCAAAGCAATCAAGATAAAATTGATTATGAGTTTTTTCAAAAGTTGCAGGCCTTTTGCGGGAACAGGAGTGAGGTTGCAGTGGTTTTGATAAGGACTTTTTTTCTTTGTCGCAATGGAGTATAGATACAATCGGTGTTTCACCATAGAAATCCCGAAGGGCGCAAAAGGACATTAAAGACTGATATAGCCGCCTAAAGGCTATGCCGCGACAAGCGCAAAATACACAAAAAATGTTATTAACGTGCCGTAATATCAGTTGGTTATGAGCGCCAGAAACATGAATTCGGGCTTTTTACGAGTTCAACAATACTAATGTTGCAAAAATAATAACCGGAAGAAACGCATATGACTTGTCAAGATATCCTGCCGGACCTGAAGGACTGGTTTTCAGATTACGTGGAAACCTTTCTATCCGGCGACTCAAACCACAGGAGAAATATTGAGCTGAAGGTGGATCACACCAGGAGGGTCTGCGCCGAGATCCTTGATGTGGGAAAAAGCTTAGGGCTGAAGGGTGAAGACCTTTGCCTCGCAGAAGCGACCGCCCTTTTTCACGATATCGGTCGATTTGAACAGTACGCACGCTACGGTACTTACCGGGACCTTGTATCAGAAGACCATGCCGTTTTGGGCGTAGGGGTGTTGCGCGAAAACCGTGTCCTGGAGCGACTTGAACCGCCAACCAGTGACCTGATCCTGCGGACCGTCTCCTATCACAACCGCGCAGTGCTCCCTGAAAATGAAACAAACAGGTGTCTGTATTTTTCGAGGTTACTTCGAGATGCCGATAAATTGGACATCTGGCGCGTTGTAACCGATTATTACACTCAAAAAAACGGGACCCGCAATGAGACAATAGAGCTCGATTTGCCTGACACACCGGACATTTCCGAAAGGGTTTACGAGGACATCATGGCGGGTCGTCTCGTGCGGGTAGATTGTCTCAGGACGCTCAATGATTTCAAATTGCTTCAAATGGGCTGGATATTTGACGTGAATTTCCCGCGGACATTCCATCTCGTTTTGGAGCGGGCCTACCTGAAGATTATTCGGGACACCCTGCTGCCATCCAAAAAGGTGTCGGAAGTCTTCTCTAAAGTTCAATCCTATCTCGAAAAACACTGCCACAGTGTTTGAGCAGGTGTAATGTAAAAATCCTGACCCAGAGGACCAGGCTTTGGTTATTCCCAGAGGGGATTTGTTTTGTTGGAGTTTTATTGCCTTATTGAAATTCCAAACATCAAATCCCAAATATCAAACAAATTCCAATGACCAAAATTCGAAAATCCAAACAAGGTCCTGTCCTGGAAGGTTTTGGTCATTGAATATTGAAATTTGAGATTTATTTGTAATTTGGTGCTTGTAATTTGTATTTTTAGACACAAAAATCCAAGACAGAGCCGTCTAGATCTGACCTGACCCAGAGGACCCGGTTTTCGATGGAATATAAAGGAAGGCTATTTGCAGGCTTTCAGATAATGCCCGAACTGCCGAATGCTCAAAGGTGAAAACCGATCCACGACAGTCATTATCTCCAGGCCGGGGACAAGGGCCTTAACTACCGGTATATTTAGATCCTTTCTTGTCAGGTCTACATATATGGGCTTATAACCGTTCATGATCAGGAGCTTTTCTATGAGATGCAGGTCCTTTGCCGAATCACCGGAGGAGTAGTCCGGAAGGCCCTCATATTCTAAGGTATTCATGCCCTCGGGCGCGGGCATGGACCCGAACCAGTAAGGGTAGGGATAGGGGATTTCGGTCATTGCGGCCACGGCCGCGCTCTTTCCGTCAAGATTGGCGCCTGTCCCCTTGAGGATCACTCCCCCGGGACCCTGTATAAAGGCCCGGTAACAGGGGACACCAAACTCCGGGGTAATATCCAATAAACGGATCTGGATGCCCTTCTGCATGCAGCCCTCGATAATGCCGTTCACCTTTGGATCTTCCGCTTCCATAAGGAAACACCTGTCACCGGAATAGGGAACGACTCTTTCCGCATCCCGTTCAATCACCTCCAGGAGGGCGCCGAGTTTTGCCCCTTCAATGGTGTTGCCGGCCGCAAGGCCGTTTGAGGGAAGACCGCTTGTCAGGCTGATTTCGTCCAGATTTGAAAACAGGAAGACCATTTGGGCAGGCACATAAATCGGGTGTGCCCCATGTTCACTCACCTGCTCACCCATAACCCAGTTCAGTTCCTGATTTCCGTATGGTAACTCAAGACAAATATCATTGGGGTTCAAGACCGCTGAGTCCTCTTTTAGCAGGTCTTCGTATCTCGCCTTTATAAGGGAATGGTCTTTTTTGTATCCAAGTGCACGGCTCGAATCAAAACTCGCAAATGACGAATATCGTTCCGCCGACTCCATGACGCATGATATACGGCCCTGATGTATGTTCAGGCCCCTGCCATAGCTCGTCTGGGCGCCGGTCAACTGCCAGTGGTTTTTGCCGTTCTTAACCATTACGTTCAGGTTCCACGGTCTTTCAACGGCATAGGGGCTGAGCGTGGCGTCCGGCCTGGTTTCCCATCCAGTAAGTATACCGAGGCTCTCTAATTTTTTTATAGCCTTTTTGGCCGCTTCTCTTGGTACAGTCTCTTTTGTTACTGTTTTTGTCCTTTTATTGGGCGATGCAATTGCAGTAATTGATACAACACTCTCTTCCCATTGATTGATTTCTTCCATGGTAAAGGGCATAGGGAATTCAGCCTTTTCCGGAGATGGGAGGGTCTCGAGCAGGTGGGCATTTCTGGAAAATCGCTGAAGCCACCAGAAATTTTCGGTTTTGTTTGTTTCCAAAGACCAGGGGATGTATATAAGGGGAGAGCATTGAGCCAGCCTATCAATATCAATGGACTCGAATGCCTTTTTCAGGTGTTGGAACCTGACGTGGAGAACACACGTCTCATACATAAAGGCGAGCAGATGCAGGTCGCCCTTTTCCTGCCCCTTTTGAATAAGTAGTTCCAGTTTCTCCGGTTCCATCGTCGCAACCATGTCCAGGATATGCTTGTGCATGAACTGGTCGTTAGGGTGGGTCCGGCTGTATTCAAGGCCTTTTTCAAAATCGATTTCTTTCTCGGGGACGCATGCAAACCATCCAACCCCTTTTTCAGTACCCTTTCTCTCGAGTTTGTATTTTATTAGATCATTCTGTGCCAATTTATTCTCATACTTTGCCCTGCAGTTTTTAGCAATCTGGAAGCAATTTCCTCATCCACATACTCTTCCCCACGATTGGAACAAACCTGGGCACGGACTTCCTTGAAGACAAGAGTCATACCGTCCCGCTCCCGCTTACTTTCAATATCCTAAGGCTCCAGTCTGGTAAGCCAGTTAATCCTATCATAGTGCTTATCATATGAATAGACTTCTTCTATACCATTCTCTTTCAGGATTAATGCATTGTAGGCGTCTATGTAATCGATGTTCTTTTCGTTATATAAAATCAGGGCGCTCAGGATCAGGTCTTTGTGAGGACAGGTCAAATTGGGGGTGTTCAGGATTTTTTCCACCTTATCTTGAACTTCATTCTTTGGTAATTCATAAAATGATTCCAGGACCCAGACAATTTCGGCAATGACCAGATCCGTCGTAAAAAGGGTCTCCTGTTTTGCAACGGCCTTCTTAAAAATATCCTCACAGGCATCCGCTTTTTCCGGAACATCATCGGTCAGGAACCTGATGAATATATTAGTATCAAGAAATTTCATTTCTCCTCCTCAACAATCCTCCGGGCAACCTTTTTCCTGGTATTGTCTCTGAGCTTTTTGAAATCAATTGGTTTCTCTTTAGTGGCCACGCTTCCCCTGAGATCAAGGATATTTCCCTTAAGAGGTTTTAAAACGACCCTTTCACCCTCAATCAGATAAAATATCCTATCATGCGGTTTAAGACCCAAAAAATTCCGTACATCTTTTGGAATGGTGGTTTGCCACTTCCTGGTTAAAACTGATACCGGCATTTTTAATTCCCCTTTTATATTTATTTTGACTTACATTCTACTATTCCCCTTTAATATTGTCAAATGAATTCCAGATCCCTTAATTCTTCTCCAAAAATGAAAAAGCGTTTAAGAGAATAATCTTAATCGCCATCTTCTATGAAGGCAGATGACAGTTGGATCCAGTAAGGTATATAGCTAATAATTATCTTCTTAAGTTGCTATCTGACTCAACACAGGAATAGGGAACAGTAGCCTTATTGATCATTATTTGCCTGTCCCCTTTTCACCCTTTTCAACGCTTTTCATTGGCCCTGGTTTCAATGTTCATATTTTTTCTCCTGTTTTCTCAATCGTTATCCACCTTTCATCATCTTCAGGCGGTGTTTCGAGGATGCCTTCCTCCATCCTGAATTGCCGCCAGACCGTTCCTTTGGAGCCAACGTGATCTACCCATACTGCTTTCACCCAAGCTCAGCCCCCCCATATCTTTTAACCCGTTCAGGGTTTGCTTGAACAGCCTTTATCCTTCCCCCAAGTCCACCCTTTTTAACCCAAACTGCCAAAGTCAAACCCGTTAAGATCTCCTGGTAATCGGGGCTGCGATTATTTCCGACTCCGAGCGGCAAAGTCTTATTCTTTATTCTCCAGGCTGTTCGAAGAAGGATTGACTTTTCCGGCTTTTTTAAAAAAGCAAGGGCAATATGCGTGCCGATATATTTGTACCTGTCCTCTTCACCTACCAGAGAAAGAAGGAAACCGTAAACCGTTGAAGGTGGCGGGAGTTCCTCACTTTCGAGGTATTCCCTGGCGTATCCCTTCCGAAAACCGCAAACAGGGATGGTGATTAGGAGGCTGACGTCTCCATTTTTCGCCATAGCTAATTCTCCAGCCCAAGTTGATTTAAACAACATTACGGGAAAAAACGAAAGTTTTAAGACAGGTGTTCAAAGAATGGGTGGGTCAGATTTGCCCAGTTATCTGGCAGGCTTTTGAGGTCAGTGGGATGAAAAATGCTGCATAATATTAGCCGTGAGGGATTCGATTGTGTATTGGGGGGGGACAAGGCTTACAAGGAAACCGTTCTCCTCGGCGGTCTTAGACGTGATCGGACCGATACAGGCGATAGTTACACGGGCCATCCATTTTTGTAACTCTTGTGCATCTTCCTTGAACATTTCTACAAAGTTCGTGACCGTGGAGGAACTGGTAAAGGTCACCATGTCTATGTCGCCCTTTTTAAACATCTCCCTGACCCTGCCG
>JAFDDR010000141.1 GCA_019310785.1 Deltaproteobacteria bacterium | reverse complement strand
TCGATTTGCAGCATGTTTCCGCTCCTTGTTGAAGGCTGACCTCTGACTGCTTCCTGATCGGACGTCAGCCCGATTTTGAGTACGAACCTCCCCTTTTCCTCCCAAATTCCTTCTCCACAAGGCCCTGATCTATTTGAACTCGTGCCTTCGTTTCTCAAGGAGTATTCGGGAGAACTCTTCATACCCTTCTTTAAACAGGGGAAAAGGGTATCTTCTATCTAAATGGGACTATGGCGGGCCTAAGTGCCGGCTTCCAAAGTGCACTGGGTGAAATCAATCTCTTCTCCACATCCGGAACAGATGTGTGACTTGTTAAACTCGTCTGAAAAGATTTCTTTCTCTTTTCCACAATTGGGACACTTACATGTAAAAGCCTTTAAGTCCTTGAACTGTTCCCATCCGGGGCAATGCTGTGGTGTTGTCATCATTTACCTCCTGTTTAAATCTAAGATTAAGGAACAAAATTTTATACTAATTTCTTGCCTATTTCCTTTCCTGGGCCATCTGCGTCCCGCCTCCCAATGCGGCGGACTTAAGCATTAACGGCCCGCCAACCATGTCCATCTCAAGGATGTGATCCATGGTGTCAAAGATGCGGCCGGGTGCTTCGCCGCTCCATCCAAAGGCGCCGAAAGAGCCACCCACCTTACCTTTAAGACCGGCTTTTTCAGCTAAGAAGAGCATGGTTTTCATGCCCTGCATCATCTCTCCATGGTAAGTAGCAGATCCTAACACATAACCGTCATAACCCGCAAGATCTTCGTCTTTTTTGACTTCGGTGACATTATTAACTTCCGCTTCACCACCGTCAATCCTGATTCCTTCAGCGATCAATTCCGCTATATTCCTTGTTGAACCTTTTCTTGTCGCATAAACGACGAGCACTTTTCCCATTTTTTACCTCTATCCTTTCCACAGGCCATGAAGCGAACAGTACTCTCGTGCCGTCACCTGATCGGCCTGGATGTTAAAAGCTGCTTCAGGGGCATCTCCGGAATTAAGAAACTGACGGTATGCCTTTCCGTCGGCAACAAGCTCAATCCATTGGATGTAATGCTTTTCCTCCATGGGATGGGCAACATCCCCGACCTTGACCTTAATGCCATCGGCGGTTTTTTCAATTACTGGCACATGTTTCTCCTTAGCCGCATCCACAGTGTTCTCCTTTTGCAGAACCATCGGCTTTCCGCAACAAGTTAATTCTCCCTTGGCTCCGAACAACACCTCAACAATGTTGCCACACACTTCACACTTGTAAACTTCGAGTCTTTCTGCCATTTTAATTCCTCCTTTTTTTTAATAGGACACAGATTTTCACCCCGGTTAAATAAAGCCAACAAACATTTAACGGGGCAGGCACATATACACAGATAAAACTTTTTAGATCTTTATAATCTGTGTCCATCTGTGTCCAAAATGTAGTACCTGGATAATTAGTAATTCTCACCTAATAACTCAAAATAGGCCTGCGGATGCGTACATGCGGGACATGTTTCCGGGGCATCTTTACCGAGGTGAATATACCCGCAGTTTGTGCAACGCCACATAACCTCCGTATCCCTCTTGAAGACGCTGCCTGCTTCAATATTTGCAGCCAGATCGTTATAACGCTTTTCGTGCTGCTTCTCTGCCACTGCTATTGATTCAAAAACAACGGCAATATCATTGAAGCCTTCATCCCTGGCCGTCTTTGCGAAACCAGGGTACATCTCGGTATACTCAAAGTTCTCTCCGGCAGCAGATGCCCTGAGGTTTTCCAGAGTTGTTCCTATCACGCCGGCAGGAAATGCCGCTGTCACCTCCACCTCTCCGCCTTCTAAGAACTTGAAGAGTCTCTTGGCATGTTCTTTTTCCTGGTTGGCCGTTTCTCCAAATATCAAGGACATTTGAACGAAACCTTCCTTTTTTGCCTGGCTCGCAAAATAGGTGTAACGGTTTCGTGCCTGTGATTCACCTGCAAACGCCGTCAGTAAATTTTTTTCTGTTTGACTTCCTGTTAATTCCATTTCTAAATACCTCCTTGATCAAAAATTGTTTTACCCCACTAATGTAGTACGGTAGTATGAGCATCATGTCAAAAATATTTTGCAGTTTTCCTTTTTACACCAGCCCTGCAATAAACCATTATTCCACGCCTAACGCCTAAAACAAAACTCCTGTATTCAATTCTCTTGAACGGAATATTTCTTTTCACGAAAATGGACTTTTGCCCTCTGGCACCTGGGACATGTCAACTGATCCGGAAGCTCCTCAAAAGGGGTTCCGGGCGCACAGCCGATCTCCTTACACCCCTTTTCAGGTTCATAACAATACCCACAGGGGCATTGATATAAATGCACCTTTCTCAATTTCATCGCCGCCATAATCTCAACTCCCTTCCGCCAATACCGATCCGGGTCCTGCAAGGGGCCTGAATGATTTCTTGGTTGCCCCGCAGACCGGGCATTTCCAGTCGTCAGGAAGATCCTCAAAAAGGGTCCCTTTTGGGATTTTCCCCTTTCGGTCTCCCTTATCCGGATTATAAATATATCCACAATTTGTAGTCTGGCACTGGTACATCTGTTCTGGTTCTGCCATTTTCATTCTCCTTTCAGCCTCAAGCCTTCGGGGTTCAGGGATGAAACTATTATTCCACCTTCATAAAAGCCTTGGGTTTGGCACCGCAGACCGGACAGACGTCAGGGGGTTCATTTTCGCAGGTATATCCGCATACCGAGCACACGTAATAGCAGTCCACGTCCCCTGGATTATCCAGGTTGTCCAAGGCATTCTGGTAAAGATCTGCATGGATTTTTTCAACCGAATTGGCAAACGTGAAAGACCTTTCTGCTGATTTATTCCCCTCTTCTTTGGCAGTTTCAATCATAGCCGGATACATGTCCTTGTATTCATGGGTCTCACCGGCGATTGCCTCCTTCAAATTCTCGGTCGTGCTGTTGATACCGCCCAGTGTTTTTAAATGAGCGTGGGCATGAATGGTCTCAGCTTCTGCTGCCGCTCTGAAAAGTTTGGCGGCCTGGGCGTGACCCTCTTTGTCGGCCTGCTTTGCAAATGCCAGGTATTTTCTATTTGCCTGTGATTCCCCCGCAAACGCATCCAAGAGATTTTGTTCTGTCTTAGTCATCGCATCAATTCTCCTTTGATTTATCGTTAACGATTTTATTTCGCTTCTTTTTTCTCAAAAGTCTTCTTCCCCTCACACTTGGGGCACTTTTGAGGTTTGCATCTTGCTTCTTTCTCGTGACCGCACTCCGTGCACTTGAAAACCGCCATTTCATCTTCCTCCTATAAGTTTTTTAACAGGCGGCAAGGCCGCATTTCATAAAATTGCAACAGCGATTTTACTTCCACCACCCTTTCTTTATATGAACCTCTCTTTCATTTTCGGCAAGCTGTTTGATCCTGAATGCGGAATCCCTTAAAACACCATAAAGTACGCCACATCCACTGTCTTCACGCACTGCGTCACCCCTGTCCGCAAGATCCAGCATGTTGTCTGCAAGATCGAGCGTTTCCCTGATAGTTTTATCGCATGCTTTCATCCGTGGAATCCCCCCGAAAGAATTTGATATATCGGTTTTTAATAATATCAAGATACGTGCCAAAAGCCGATTCTGAAGAACGGCAATTGAAAAACCCATTAAAATTAAAAGGTTACATCCTAAGTTAGCTGCTGATGAATTGCGACCTATGAGATGTTTGGGGGATGAATATGAGGCAGAAGTGTCTCAATTAGAGAGCCTGACATATAACATGGTGATATTACGTATATTTTATAACAATCAAAAAGGGACTGAATTGATGAGTTGAGACCTGACTGAAATATAATAAGGATGGAAAATCGCAAAAAATTAGGGAGGCATATGGAAATTTACTTTGAATCTTGACTGGTTAGGTCCTGTTGAAATGAGTTCGCCAAAAGATAATCTTAGAGATGCACGGTTGAGATAGGACGCGATGTGTCTCATGAAATGTTTTGAGACATAGTTGTTTCATGAGACATTCGGGAAATCCGCTAACGTAGAAATGGGGTCAGCCCGTTGACATGGGACAAATTCCGTCAGGAACGGGAAATTAAAATCGTGACAATCCTTAAATAATACCTTAAAGCAGGGACATTGCATCCAGAACGATTTGAAAACCTGGTATAAATGGGTTAGAAGAGAATGATAAGGAGAAAAACATATGAAAGATGACCTGGGAAAATATTATTATCCCTTTCCACAAGAAAAGAAAGTCCGAATGTATGTTCAGGAAGAAGGCAACGAGGTTTTTTTCAGGCTTTGGAACTCCGATGCCCCCGAGCTATGGGACGAACATGGCTGGATACCATATGAAGCAATAAAACAAGCTGAAGCCATGTATGATCGCGAGAAGGATTTCAAACCGAATGAGGCATACAATCTGGAAATCGCCAAGGCTGTTCTGAAAGAAGATTCATAGTTTTTTTATCCAATAGGGATTGGGAATCAAGAGTATCTCATGATAAATCCGGAAACTCCGATAAAAAGCGATACAGGCTGGCACGGCCAACGCCAAGAATCCTGGCGGCCTTGGCCTTGTTTCCTCCGCTGCGGGTCAATGCGGTCTTTACGCTTTCCGGGTCAAGCTTACGGGATCGAGGGTTTTTCCTTTTTTGCAGTTCCATCGGAAGGTTATCAGGTTGAATGATTCGACCTTTTGCCTTTACAAGGGCGAAGCGGATGGCACTCTGAAGCTCCCTGACGTTGCCCGGCCAGGGGTAGCCGGTCATGATCGCAAGGGCCTCTTTGGAAAGACCCTGAGAGTCCCGACCTTCTTCCACGGACTTACTGAGGAAGTGCTCGACTAAGAGGGGGATGTCATTTTTTCGCTTCTTTAATGGAGGCAGGTGAATGGGAACGACATTGATACGGTAGTATAGGTCATCGCGAAAATCTCTCCTTTTCACTGCGCGTTTCAGGTTCCGGTTGGTGGCGCTGATAATGCGCACGTCCACGGAAACGGTCTTCTCGCTCCCTACCGGCTCAAATGTCCCTTCCTGAAGGACCCGGAGGAGTTTTGCCTGTACTAATTTAGGCAGATCAGCCACCTCATCTAACAACAAGGTGCCGTGATTCGCTAATTCAAACCGGCCCTTCTTATCCCGCACGGCCCCGGTAAAGGCACCCTTCACATGGCCGAAAAGCTCGCTCTCAAGAACTCCTTCCGGGAGGGCCCCGCAGTTAATGGGGACGAAAGGCATTCCTCCCCTCCGGCTTTCATTGTGGATGGCCGCCGCCACCAACTCCTTTCCCGTTCCTGTATCACCGCTTATGTGGAC
Source organism: Deltaproteobacteria bacterium (assembly GCA_019310785.1). Taxonomy (GTDB): domain Bacteria; phylum Desulfobacterota; class DSM-4660; order Desulfatiglandales; family Desulfatiglandaceae; genus JAIOSR01. Next base: position 3,319 of record JAFDDR010000141.1, on the reverse strand, counting down.
CGGATAGTCATTGGTAGCCATGTCCCGTATCTGTCTATAGATCTGAAGCATCTTAGGGTCCCTGCCTATGATCCCGGCAAAGCCCGTAAGGTCCCCGACCTGTATTTTCAGGGCCATCAGATCCGTTACATCGCTAAAGGAGGCAATAATTCCCACGAACCCTCCCCTGTCATCGTTCATTCCGCTTACGCTCATTTCCAGCCGCCGGGGTTGGCCTTCCTTAGTAAGTATGTTGAGAGGGTAATAAAGATGGTCTAAGAAATCGGGAGGGCCTTGCCGGAAGGAGCAGTGGCCACCGCAAAAAGGCCCGCCAAATGCCACGTGACAGTCCTTTCCGAGGACATCTTCCCTGCTGTGACCGGTTATTCTTTCAGCGGCCCGGTTGAAAAAGAGGATACGCCTTTTCCTGTCATGGGCTATGATCCCATCTGTTAGGTTGTCGAGGATATCTTCCAGGTTCTTTATGTAAGATAGATGTTCCCTTTTACCTGTCATTGGCCAGTCACTTTTATTAGCATCCTTTTCATGTCACTTGAATATATGGACAATCCTTTTTTGGGGAATCCGGCACTCAGAGTATGCTGAGTGCCGGACGTTTAATAAAATTGTAAAGCAATTTTATGATGATTATTGCAGAAAAATCAATATTTTTGTATCAGCTCAATATTTAGCGGCGGTAGTCCATAATGGCGGGGCATGCGGAGCTTTTTGAAAAGAGATCCGCATGCCTCGACGGAAGCCGATCGCTATTCAAGAGATATCCCAATAAATTCGAATTCCCCAAATATTGACAATCTCGTAAAAAGTCAAAAAACACCATTTTCCGTCATTCCCCGCACAAACCAGCGGGAAATTCAGTGTTTTCAGACATTTATGACTGATCTGGACCCCGGTTGCAGTTTATCCCGCACAATGTGCGGGACCGGGGTGACGACTTTTTACGAGTTCATCAAATATTGAGATGATACATATTTTTTATCATTCCGTATGAATGGCGTGCCAATGAGTTAGCAATGGCACAAAAAAGGGGCATCGCCGCATGGGTATTTCTTTTTCGGCGATGCCCCATAAAATTAGGGTTTAAACCACAAAATCCGTTTCAATTCAGTTGACAGTTATTTTCTTGACTTCGCTTTTCTCGTCCTTCTTAAGTGTGAGTTTAAGGATACCGTCTTTATAAGCAGCATCCACCTTGTCCGTTTGGACCTTTTCAGGAAGATGAAAGCTTCGCTGGAACGATCCATAGGTTCTTTCAATCCGGTGATAATTCTCGCCGTTGTCTTCCTTTTCCTGCTTCTTCTCCCCTTTGACGGTCAGAATACCCTCAGAGAGGGTTATGTCAAGATCTTTGGCGTCAACACCGGGTAGTTCTGCTGTTAAGATATATTCTTTTTCATTTTCGGAAATATCGAAAGCAGGCACCCAGGTTCTCTCCTCATCGAGAAGTGCCGGATAATCCCAGCCTTCAAAAAAGCGATCAAAAAAACCTCTTTCGGGTACAAACGGAAATGCTTTTGGAATCAAGCCTAACATCCTCGTCATTTTGTCCACCTCCTCATGTTTAATATGGTATCCGGTGGAAGTACTTCCTTTTCGCGCTTGGTTCTAATTTAAGCAGTATATATACGAAGTCAAGAGGGGTCAGGCGTTCAGGCGGCAACTTTTTGTTCTCTTTTTAAGATGTCACCCCTCGTACTGATAACTATCTCTTCCATAGGGATATCTTTCCCTGCAGCATCCATTGCTCTTTTGACGATCATGGGGAGACCCGAGCAGCAGGGCACTTCCATTATGAGGGCCGTGATGCTCTTGATACCTGCGACCTTGAATATTTTCGTGAACTTCAGGATGTATTCTTCAACATCATCAAATTTCGGGCACCCGATCATGACCACCTTGCCCTTGAGAAAATCCCGGTGGAAATTGGGGTAGGCCAATGGTGTACAGTCTGCCGCAATCAAAAGATCAGCCCCTTTAAGAAAGGGAGCAATGGGCGGCACGAGGTTTATCTGGACCGGCCAGTGCGAAAGGGTTGATCCTGCTCCGGGCTGTAAACCGTCGGCGACCCAGTCCTGTTCCGAAGCTTTCGGAATAAAGGTCTGAACCTGGGTGGAGGGACAGGCGCAGGCTAGAGGAACATCAACCGGTTTTTCAGGCTTCTCTTTCAGGTATGCCTCTACGGCTTCCTCATCAAAATCATCTGCTTTCCGCTCCTCTATGGTGATGGCCCCGTTGGGGCATTCGCCTAAGCAGGCCCCTAAACCGTCACAGTAACTTTCGGACACGAGCCGGGCCTTGCCGTCTATTATCTCGATGGCCCCTTCGGCGCACCCGGGCACGCACTGGCCGCACCCGTCGCAGAGTTCTTCGTCGATTTTGATTATTTTTCGCATTATTTTCATGGTGTTTTCCCTTTTAAATTTTAATTGGACACAGATTAACGCAGATTTTCAGGATTCAAAAAAAGAAATACCTATTCAATCAAGTCGGTTTCCAAGTAAGTACTCAATATGCAGAGGCAGTAAGGGTTTTGTCCTCAAGATGTTGAGCACATATATTTAAGTAAATCTGTGTTTATCTGCGTTTATCCGTGTCCTGTTATAACAGCACTTTCTTAGCCAGATTTCTGCCGCTTTCGGTCAAAAAAGATTTCCCGACAATACCTTTCAACTTCTCAGGATCAATCGGGCTTTTTTTGTGCTTTTGTTCTAAGTTCGTAATCAGATCAGAGTCATAGAGGCTCTTGAAATTTACAGTCTCTTCCTGCCTTGGATGATGGTGATGACCGACTATATCACAGACCTCGTCGATCAACTCTTCCTTTGCCCCGAGCCTGTTCAGGATTTCCCTTGCTATGGGCGGACCTTCCTCCTCCTGGTACTTAGCGGCAGTGCTGTCGTGTTTTCGCTCGGCCTCCTTTATCCCGATGTCATGAAGATATGCAGCGCACAGGATAACGGCTAAATTGCCGCCTTCCTCCCTCCCGATCTGCTCGGCATATCTGGCCACTCGGATGGCATGTCCGACCCTCTTGAAATCCTGTTTGAAATACCGCTTCATCTCAATGGCAGCCCTATCCTTTAAGAGGTCTTCTTTCTGGGCAAGGAGCTCGGGCGGAAGGTTCCCTATGCACTGCTCGGCATATGGACAGTAAGAGGCACAGCCGAAATCCAGGTTGGGATTGAGGAAGCGGTGGCCGCATTTTGGGCATTTGCGGGTAGGATCATCCTTGAAAAACTCCACTTCATTCCCGCATTTGGGGCATTTTACCTCAAAAATAGCACCCGGCTTCCAGAATTGGCTGTCCTGTCCCGGACAT
>JAFDDR010000140.1 GCA_019310785.1 Deltaproteobacteria bacterium | reverse complement strand
ACAACAGCAGGAGGTAAAATGATTTTTTCTGCCAAGTTGGGCAATAAATTTATATGACCAATCTGATGAAGGTATTGAATCGGCGAGGTGTCGCAAATAATTTCAGGCAAGACTGGCCTCCTGTTTCAGTTGATCTTCCGTCAGCCGAAACGTATCCACTCCATAATCAGCCAGTTTGCTGAGGAAAATAACGCGAGGAACTCCAGCCAATTCAGCGGCAGCACCCGAAGATAATCGACCCAGTTCATAGAGCTTAACAGCAGCAAGCATACGCAGCTCTTTGCCGAGCAATTCTGGGGAAACCTTTAACGCCAAGTGGGTTTCATTCGGAATTTCAAATTCTACAAGGCTCATATAATCATTCCTCCTTTCACTCCAAATGACAAAACCTTGATTTTTTTCGCTTGATTATGCCAGAAAGCTGGTTGTGTGTCAAAAGCCTGCTTATTTCCGTACGAATCTGTGGCTAATATATCACAAGGCAAAGTTATCGTAAATATTGTTCTCTGATTTTCTTTTGATTCAACTCTGATTTGTCCACCATCCGACCGGATTATTGTGTTCATTCGTGTACCCTGTTTTCAATGATCAAATTACATGTTACGGGTTGTGGAAATTGATAATCTGAGTTTAAGGGGCCTCGCTGGCTTTTCATAGGATTTCGATACGGAATAGGTGTGGATAAAAATTCTTGTTGAGGGTGCGCGGAAAAAAGGCAGGCTGTTGTCTTGCTCGATACCGGCTTTTTCTTCAATAGGACTCACCTCCCATGGTTTGTCCGGTTGGAAAACATACGGTGTGTGTTTTTAGTAATCCTTTAAAGGGGTTATATCAAATAATTTCCCTGCGTTCGCTTGTCCTCTTTCCATAACCGGCACGGCTTTCCTTGACCTCAAAACCAACCCCAGTTAAATGAAATTAATAACATGAGGTAGGTTCAAAGTGGTAGATCCATGTTGATAATGCACTCCCGCTTGTGGTGGTAACATAGATTTAACGGGGTAAATCTTTTTTCCTGGTTTTTCAGGTGGAGGCAGGAGAAGCGGCCGGATTTTCTCAATGCAGAAGCTCATCGTACATATAACCCATTTCAAGGTTGGAAAGGTGTTCCGGTCCCAGCTCTTTTTCGTCAATATCAGGGCGTTTCTTTCGAATTCCCGCGGTCTGTTGTTCCCGCCAGTCGATCAGGACGCTTTCCAATCAACTATATGATGGAAATAATCACTTTTCTGAAGGTCTGCTGTAACTTCTCCGCCTGAAATAAGAATCCGCTCTATGGTATAATGACGAGGAGCTTTAAGAAATTTTATTTTCCGTTGTATTTCAGGAATTATTGATGAGCTGATTGGTCTTGTCGAATATTTACACTCAATTAATGTTAACACCTGCCCTTTTCTATGGACTAAAATGTCTACCTGCAAACCTTCATCATGACTTTTATTTCTTTTTCGCTGTCTGAAAAATGGCCCGAACCCGATAATTTGATGTATATCGTAACCGATATTCTTAAAAATATTCAGTAAATTTTTCATACACAATTTTTTAAAAGCCAGCCCGAAATAATTGCTCAGGCTTTGTCCTGCAACTTTATCAAACAACCCCGGCTCAGTATTAAGTTCAATAATATTTCTGTTCGGTTCAATGTAATTAAAATAAAATCGTAACCATTCATCCCATAAAACCAGTTTTTTTGTTTTTTCTCCGCTTGCGCCAAACGGCACTTTTGGTGTGAACACTTTTATAAAATCGGCCTGTTCCAGATTATTAATATAGCTGGTAAGCCCACCTCCTGAAGGGATCGTTAAATGCTTTCCAAGCTCTTCTTTTGAGGAACTCCTTTGAGAGAGAACTTTCACTATCCGCTCATAATTCTTGACTACCTTAAACTGCTCTTTAAATATGGTTTCAAATTCATTCACAAAGAAACCATTCTTTTGAAAACATAATCTGTCCACGTTATCGAAAAATGACATACGCGGGTCCATTTGCTCCATATATTTTGGGATTCCGCCGAAAACCATTAAAAACCTAACTATTTCAAAATCTGAACGAAGGTTTTTAAAAAACATCCTGGCTTCTGAGGCAGGCAGCGGCGGCAGCTTGATTTCAAATGTCTTTCTATTGTGCAGCGCTTTTGAATGAACAATATGTTTCAGCATGAAACTGGCAATTGATCCACATATAACCAGTGTTAAGTTAGGATTCTTTTTCCAGTGATTATCCCAATAATATTTTAAAAGGGACACAAGTTCACTTCTCCCCGAAGCCATCCAGGGGAATTCATCAAAGACAACGTAATGGCGATTTGTTTTTATGTGATATGTCAGAATATCAAAAACTTCGCGCCAGTCTCCGGCAAGACTTCGGGGTGTTTTTGTTTGTTGAGCCAGTTGATGTAAAAAATGATCAAGCTGCTTTTTTAAAGAAACATTTTGAAGCGCCTCAAAATATAAATCTCCTTTTCGTGACGCCGCTTTTATTAATAAGGAGCTTTTTCCAATGCGACGTCGCCCGTAAAGTATTCCAAGTTCGGCACGGTTTGAAGAAATAGCATCTTTTAAAATGCTTAATTCATATTTTCTTCCAAAAAACATGGATTAATCATAGATCAGCAAAAATATATTGTCAACAATTGTTTGCTGATTTAACTAAAATTGAAATAGATCGGCAATGATAAAATAATTTCTATCTTTGCCGATCTGTTTTGTTTAACTGTTCCAATACGGGAAAGGATGAATAAAGAAGGACACTCTTAATAAACTAAATAAAAAAAGGAAGTTTCGACATGACAGAGCATTTTTTTCTTGACAGCGTTCTCCACCATGTGGCATTCTAAATACCACATTGTGGTATTAATGCCAGGCTTTTTTAGAGGAAATTGTGGACAGTAAAGAGTTCATATCCTTCCGCAAAAAACTGAATAGGACTCAGAAACAGATGGCCCAGTTACTTGGGACCTCCATAAAGGCCATTCACAGTTACGAGCAGGGATGGCGCACAATCCCTGTTCATGTGGAGAGACAGCTCTATTTCCTGCTTTCCAGGATGAGGGCGGCCGATGGGGGACAAAAGCCTTGCTGGGTTACGAAAAAGTGCACTTTTGAGCGTAAGACCCGATGTCCGGCCTGGGAGTTTCAAGTAGGAGATCTTTGCTGGTTTATTAACGGCACTATCTGCGAGGGTTCGGCTCAAAAGGACTGGCGGAAAAAGATGGAGATATGCAGGACTTGCGAGGTTTTTTCTTCATTAATTGTAACATGTTAACGTCTTGAAAAAAATCTGACAGGATAACAGGATAAACAAGATTCAGTTTCGAGGGAACAAACAAAGTTAAAATTCACCTTAGTTATCCTGTAAATCATAGAAAAATCACAACCCTGGCCCAGACCTGACTTGAAATGGTTTGAATTGCATAAATAATGCCCCCGAAATAATACAGTACTAACAGCGTATTTCAGGCAAATCGGACCAGGGCGGGCCTGAGACAGGCGTATGATCGAAATATGAAGAATTAACTGAGAAAATTAATTTGCAACCTAATGGGTTATGGTTTCTGCCTTTAGGTTTAATCAAAAGAATTCCTCGATGCTCTGCTGCGGGGAATTCATTTATCAATTCCTGAACCTGTCAGGAACAGGTTTCGTTGAACGGAAAGCTGAAATCAAACGCAAAGCAAAGGATTTAGATTAGGATCAACAGGATGGGTTTAGATGTTTTTTATCATGAACATCCTGTAAATCCTGTCAAAAAAGTCTTTTTGAAAGAGCTAAAGTGTTACCATTTAGTGCCATAAAGGGGGAGGGCTCTCAGCCATGATTAATATGAGGCGATTCTAAAGGAGAATAAGTCATGTCAAGTAAGTATAGATTCGACACACTGGCCCTGCATGCGGGAGCAGAGATAGACGAAACAAATTCAAGAGGAGTCCCTCTTTACAGGACAAGTTCGTATGTTTTCAATAATACCGAACATGCTGCGGATCTCTTTGCTCTTAAGGAGCCTGGAAACATTTACACTCGCATGATGAATCCCACTCATGATGTGCTTGAAAAACGAATGGCAGCACTTGAGAGTGGTGCCGCAGCGCTGGCCCTTGCATCGGGAACAGCAGCCATTTTTTATTCGGTGATCAACATATGCGGCCATGGCGATGAAGTAGTGTCTGCCGGTAACCTGTATGGCGGCACTTATACCATGTTTGAGGCTATCCTGCCTGAACTCGGCATAAAGGTGAGATTTGCGAACTCGCCGGATGCGGATGATTTGGAAAAGGAGATCAATGAACATACCAGAATGCTGTTTACCGAAGTAATTGGCAACCCGGTGCTTGATGTGGCAAACATAAGAGAAATTTCAAAGATAGCCCATAAACATCACATTCCTTTGGTGGTTGATTCCACATTTACCACGCCGTACCTTTTCAGACCCCTGGAACATGGCGCGGATATAGTAATACATTCCCTGACCAAATGGCTGGGAGGTCATGGAACCGGAATTGGTGGCATCGTTGTTGATAAAGGCGCGTTTGATTGGACGGATAAAAAGTTCCGCCTTTTTAATGAACCGGATGCCTCATATCATGGCCTGCGGTATGCCCATGATCTCGGAGAGTTAAATGACCTTGCATTTATTACGCGGATGAGACTGGTGCCCCTGAGAAATCTTGGCGCCTGCATAAGCCCTGATAATGCCTGGATGTTTCTGCAAGGGATTGAAACGCTTGCCCTCAGGATGCAACGACATTGTGACAACGCCATGAAAGTCGCACAATATCTGAAGGATCACTCCTCCATAGAATGGGTAAGGTATCCGGGCCTTAAAGAAGATCCCGCCTATGAAATGGCATCGCAACAATTTGAAAATGGTTTTGGAGGCATGGTGGTTTTCGGCATTAAAGGGGGCAGAGAATCGGGTGAAAAATTCATAAACAACTTGAGACTCATATCCCATCTGGCGAATGTAGGTGATGCAAAGAGTCTGGCCATTCACCCTGCAAGCACCACCCATTCTCAGCTTTCCGGGGAACAGCAACGAGAAGGCGGTATCACGCCCGACCTCATCCGGTTATCCGTGGGCATAGAATCGGTTGAGGATATCTATGAGGATCTTGGTCATGCACTGGACAGTATTGAGTGAGCCAAAGGGTCGAAACTGAATTATAGGTTGAGTGGTTAAATCTTCAATCTTCAATCGAAAATCGTCAATCCAAAAATGAGTGCCTACATGGAGCATGACAAAAGCGGTGTTTCCGTCGGGGTCGTGGAAAAGAAGGTTTTCACATTCGCGGAACCTCCCAACGAGATGTGCATGGAGAGCGGGTCCGGGCTTGGGCCTTTGACACTTGCATACGAGACTTATGGCAATCTGAACCATGAGAAGAGTAATGCAATTCTCATCCTTCATGCCCTGTCCGGGGATTCCCATGTGGCAGGTTATTACAGTGAAGATGATCCCAGGCCAGGCTGGTGGGACATAATGGTGGGCCCGGGAAAGGGGATTGATACCAATAAATACTTCGTGGTCTGTTCCAATATCTTAGGCGGTTGTATGGGTTCCACCGGCCCCGGTTCAATCAATCCGAAGACCGGAAAACCGTTTGGGCTTGATTTCCCGGTTGTCACCATAGGGGATATGGTCACGGCCCAAAAGGCATTAATGGACCAGCTTGGCATAAAGAGGATACTCTCGGTCGTGGGCGGCTCCATTGGAGGCTTGCAGGTCCTGGAATGGTGCCTGAGATATCCTGAAATGGTGGTTTCGGCTATCCCGCTGGCAACCACACCAAAACATTCCGCCCTGACCATAGCCTTTAATGAAGTGGCAAGGCAGGCCATCATGGCGGATCCCAATTGGAACAAGGGCGACTATTATAACGGCGCGAAACCTGACCTGGGTCTGGCCGTGGCCCGCATGATCGGTCACATAACCTATTTGTCGGACGAATCCATGCGGCACAAATTCGGGCGTCGCCTCCAGGACAGGAGTGATTTTTCATTCAACTTCGATGCGGACTTCCAGGTGGAAAGCTATCTTAGATACCAGGGCTCGAAATTCGTGGAGAGATTTGACGCCAATTCCTTCCTCTATATTACAAAGGCGGCAGACTACTTCGATCTGACGAGACGATATGATTCCGGCTCTCTTGTTAAGGCATTTTCCAGGGCCATGGCAAAGTTCCTGGTGGTCTCCTTTACCTCAGATTGGCTATATCCCACGTATCAGTCCAAGGCCATGGTGAAGGCCATGAAGAAAAACGGGCTTGATATAAGCTTCTGCGAAATCGAAGCCGACTGGGGCCATGATGCCTTTCTGTTGCCTAATGAACGATTAACCGACATTGTGAAAGGCTTTTTAGAACGTGTCTACAATGAAACAGAGAGTTAGCCAGATACGATTTGACCTTCAGGTAATAGCCTCCTGGATCGAGCCCGGGTCTAAAGTCTTAGGCTTGGGTTGCGGAGAGGGAGAGCTGCTGCACTTCCTCAAAAAAAACAAGCGGGTGAGGTGCACAGGGATAGAACTCAACGAGGACAAGGTGGCCAAGTGTATTGAAAAAGGCCTGACCGTACTTCAAGGGGATATCAATGAAGAGGTGCTTGACTACCCGGATGACGCATTTGACTACGTCATCCTGAGCCAGACCCTCCAGCAGATATATGAGCCGGGGGAACTTGTCCGCTCCATGCTGCGCATCGGCAAAAAAGGCGTCGTCAGTTTCCCCAATTTCAGTCATTGGAGAGTTCGCGTGCAACTCCTGACAATCGGCCGTGCCCCCATTACAAAACAGCTCCCCTATGATTGGCACGACACCCCGAATATTCGCGTCATTGCCCTGAAAGACTTCCGAAGATTTTCAAGGGAAACGGGCTTCTCTATACTGAGAGAAGTGGCGATTAACACGGATCATCATGAAAAAAGAGGAAATATCGTTGAATTCCTGCCCAACCTGCGAGCTACGTATGGTATTTTTCTGATAGGGAAAGGAAGTAGCTCATGAAAGTCAAATCCATATTGGGTGGGGACACGGTTATCGGGGCAAGGTCTATCATTGGTGGAAACGTGTGGATCACAAAGAGTGTGCGGCCTGAACTGGTATACGCAGGAAACGGCAAAAAATCTGCTGCAATATGAAGGGGGTGAAAAGGATGACAATGATTTTTACAGATGTGACAGGGGTTATTGGCTCGACTCCACTTACAAGGTTGAACCGTATGACTGAGGGGCTCGGGGCAATTGTTTACGCAAAACTGGAGTCACAGAACCCCCTCGGTAGTGTAAAAGACCGTATCGGTATCGCCATGATTAAAGCGGCCGAGGTCCGGGGCCTGATTAACTCCGACACCACCATTGTGGAGCCCACCAGCGGAAACACCGGCCTTGCCCTGGCCTTTGTTTGCGCGGCAAGAAACTATCGCCTCATTCTTACCATGCCGGAGACCATGAGCGTGGAAAGAAGGAAACTCCTTAAGCACTTAGGTGCGGAATTGATCCTGACACAGGGGTCTGAAGGGATGAAAGGTGCCATAGCCAAGGCCAATGAAATACTGAACAGTATTTCCAACGCTTATATGCCCAACCAGTTTTCAAACCCGGCGAATCCTGAGATACACAGAAAGACCACGGCCGAGGAGATCTGGAATGATTCGGGTGGTGAGGTAGACATCCTGGTGGCGGGAGTGGGAACCGGTGGCACCATTACAGGCGTGTCAGAGGTAATCAAGGAGAGGAAACCTTCGTTTAAGGCAGTGGCAGTGGAACCGGCAGATTCACCTGTTCTTTCGGGAGGGCAAAGCGGCCCTCACAAGATCCAGGGTATCGGGGCCGGCTTCATACCTGAAGTGCTTAACGTCAAGATCATTGACGAAATCATTGCCGTTACCAATGAGCAGGCATTTGAGACCTCACGAGAACTGGCCAGGATGGAAGGAATCTTATGCGGCATCTCATCGGGCGCGGCCGCATGGGCAGCCCTTGAAATCGCTCGGCGCCCCGAAAACCGGGATAAGCAGATCGTTATGGTCCTGCCCGACACGGGAGAAAGATATTTGAGCACTGACCTGATTGTGGGTCAGAGTTAATAAAGAGGAGGATCGAATGCCGCGAATAACGGAAAAAGAGGTCCTGACACCTCAGATTGTCAGGCTCAAGGTCACAGCACCCGATATTGCCAAGAAGCGCAAGCCGGGCCAGTTTGTCATCCTTCGCGTGGATGACAGGGGGGAGCGCATTCCTCTTACTATTGTTGATTCCGACCCAAGGGATGAGACCATAACCATCATTTTTCAAGTAGTGGGAAAAACCACTCACATGCTTTCACAATTGGAAAGGGGTGATGAGATCCTGGATCTCGCAGGACCTCTTGGAAAACCTACCGAGATTGAACGATTCGGCACGGTAGTGGTCGTGGGGGGAGGCATAGGGACTGCGGTGGCATATCCCATAGCCAAGGGTATGAAGGATGCTGGAAACAGGGTTCTTGCAATCGTGGGCGCCAGGTCCAAAGACCTGCTTGTCCTGGAACATGAAGTCGCTGCCGTGTCAGATGAAATAGTCATTACAACGGATGACGGCTCATACAAGCGCCCGGGAATGGTTACTGAGCCACTCAAAGAATATCTGGACAGGGGAGAGGTTGATCAGGTGGTTGCCATCGGACCCGTACCAATGATGCGCGCTGTCAGTGAATTGACAAGGCCCTATGGTGTCAGGACATTAGTGAGCCTTAACCCTATTATGGTTGATGGAACGGGAATGTGCGGCGCGTGCAGGGTTTCAGTGGGGGATAAAACAAAATTCGCCTGCGTTGATGGTCCTGAATTCGACGGGCATGAAGTGGATTTTAAGGACCTGACAATGAGATTGACCGCATACCGTGAGCATGAAAAGCGGTCTTACGAGAAGTTTCTTGAACACCAGACAGAGAAGGCAAACTGATAGGAGGAAAGTACTTGGACGAGAAACCCAAAAAGAGGACACTGAGGCCCGACCGTATTCCCGTAGCCGAGAGGTCCCCCCTTGAACGTGTGGAGGACTTCCGGGAGGTGCCTTTGGGATACACGCTGGACCAGGCCAGGGATGAGGCCGACCGTTGTCTCAACTGCAAGAAAAGGCCCTGCAAGAGGGGGTGCCCCGTGGGGATTGACTGCGGCGGTTTTGTGGACAGAGTCTCTAAGGGTGATATCAAGGGCGCGGTAAAGCTTGTAAAGGAAAAAAATCTGCTCCCCGCCATAACGGGGAGGGTCTGTCCACAGGCGGAACAATGTGAAGGCCCGTGCCTGGTCGGGAAAAAGGGGACATCCTGAAAGCGCCGGTTAAAACCGGCATGAAGTAGGAGGTGAGGCTTTAGAGCCAAGTCCTCTACGGAGAAAGGAGTAGCGATCCGCTCCGGCCCCGAGCTATGCGTCGACGAC
>JAFDDR010000139.1 GCA_019310785.1 Deltaproteobacteria bacterium | reverse complement strand
TGATAACCAGGTGGTTACAGTTCTCGCAAAAGAACACGGTAATGGGCACGCCCCATGACCTCTGGCGTGAGATGCACCAGTCAGGACGGCTTGCAATCATATTGTATATTCGGTCCTGGCCCCACGAAGGCATCCATTTCCCCCTGGTAATGGCATCCAGGGCCTTCTTTCTGAGCCCGTTTTTTTCCATGGAAATAAACCACTGTTCAGTGGAACGGAAGATCACGGGCTTTTTGCAGCGCCAGCAGTGCGGGTATTCGTGGGTTATATCCTCGACCTTTAGAAGCGCACCCACCTCCTTAAGCTTTTCATTAACGGCCCGGTTTGCCTCAAAGACCTGCTGACCTGCAAAATATTCCACATCCTCTGTAAACCGGCCCGAATCATCTACAGGTGAATAGGCATCCAGATTGTACTCCAGACCGGTTTCATAGTCTTCCCGGCCATGGCCCGGGGCCGTGTGTACGCAGCCGGTGCCCGCCTCCAATGTCACATAGGGCGCTAAAATGATCACTGATGTCCTGTCATACAGGGGATGTTTTGCCTCAAGGTTCTCGAGTTCCTTAGCCTTGAAATCCTGGATTACTTCATAAGACCCGATGCCAAAGGTGTCCATGCACACATCCAGCAACCCCTCTGCCAATATCAAGACCCCCTGGTTTTCGGTTTCCACGGCCACATATGTAAGATCAGGATGAAGGGCAACGGCCAGATTGGCAGGAATGGTCCACGGGGTTGTGGTCCAGATCACGATGGATATTTGTTTCCCTTTTAAGGCAGGATAGGATTCACTTAGGTCCGAGACCATGGGGAACTTCACGAATATGGATGGGGAGGTATGCTCTTCATACTCAACCTCTGCCTCGGCAAGGGCCGTCTTGCATGAAATGCACCAGTAGATGGGCTTTTTGCTCCTGAAGAGACTGCCGTTCAGGGCAAACTTCCCGAACTCCCGGACAATAGTCGCTTCATAAGGGTAATTCATGGTCAAATAGGGCCTGTCCCATTCTCCAAGGACGCCAAGCCGCTTAAATTCGTTTCTCTGGATGTCTATGTATTTCTCCGCATAGCGCCGGCATTGCTGCCTTACTTCCACCTGCGTCATATCAATCTTCCGGGATCCAAGTTCCTGGTCCACCTTATGCTCGATGGGAAGACCGTGGCAATCCCAGCCCGGCACATAGGGCGTGTCAAAACCTGCCATCTGCTTTGACTTAATGATAATATCCTTTAATATCTTATTGAAGGCCGTGCCCATATGTATATTCCCGTTGGCATACGGGGGGCCGTCATGCAGCATGTAGCGTTTCCGGCCTTCGGAAGACCGGCGGATGAGCTGGTATAAATCCATCTTATCCCATTTTTCAAGAAGCTCCGGTTCCTTTTTGACCAGATTGGCTTTCATGGGAAATTCGGTTTTTGGAAGGTTGAGAGTTTGCTTGTAATCCATATATATGCCTCCGGATAAAATTGATAACGTAAAAGTTTGTCAGATAATGCCTGTGAAGTCAAATGCATAATGGGCCGGAACAGGAAAGGACAGCAAGGCCTTTCATGTCCTGATGTCCAGTTGATCTATCATGTGGTGGGCAAAATTTATGATGAAGTCTTTTTGCTGCGGGGTTGCGTAGGCAGGGCATGTACACTGCATATTTTTCAGACTGCGAATAAATAATTCCAGCTTTAACCAGTCCTTGCCTAATTCCACGGCAAAGACATGGGGTCTGCAGTTATTATGCTCAAACTGGGTTTCACTCAGAATATCGTCAGGGATTCGGATCCAGAAGAGATTATCCAGATTGGACTTCATGGCGTTTTCTTTGAAAAAGCCGGTGATCTTTTCCATGTCCGAAGGGTAGATCTCATCGATCAGGTAGGCCCTCATAACTGATCTCCTTGGTTACTATCAATTTTCTTGCCTGTCAGATGTGCATCCAGAACTGAACAAATCCAGAGTACGGCAAACGCTGCGAGCAGATACCATAAGCCAGAAAAATCTTCTACCGTGAGCCTGTCCGTGATTAATCCGGAGTCCGAAGGATTCATCCGAAGGATTCATATTTTCGGCCTCCAGGGCGGCACTGAGTATTTGATAAAACTTGATCAAGGCAGCAATAAAAAGAACAAAAGTGCCTGCAAGAATACACACCCCTTTTTTCAGATGCCGGTTAATTATCTGCCCGAGACCCGGGATCACAAAAGCGGAACTCAAGGGTGAGAGGATTGCCTTTTTCATGGTTATACATCTTGAGAAAAATATTCCAGAGTAGTAATGAGTAAGCGAAGATATATCAACAAACATGTAATGTCAATTCAACTCAAGGGTTTGAGGGAGTTTTAATGACGAGTTCACTGACAGAAAAGGTCCAAATCAATATCCCCTTTACTATGCTTAAAGAAGGCTATCTTGATCGTTTCATCCAACAAAGGCTGAATCCGGAAATCGGTTTTGATGCCACTGCCCTGGACCGCTTCTCGGTTTCAGACTTCAGCGTGATTGCAGATCGGTTTCACAAGGCCGGTCTGACTATCACCCTTCACGCCCCTTTCGTGGACCTCTCCCCCGGCTCAACCGACCCACACATAAGGATGGTAACCCGAAGGCGTTTTAAACAGATACTTGAACTGGTTACGATATTTAGACCGAAAACAGTCGTGTGTCATGCAGGTTATGATGACAAGAGATACTGGTACTTTAAAGATTTTTGGGTTAAAAATAGTGTTGAAATGTGGTCATGGCTCGGTCAAGGTTTGCGGGCTGAGGGTTCATTATTGATGTTGGAAAATGTATATGAGCATGGACCGAACGACATTCGCATTCTTTTTGAAAGACTTGAAAACCAGGGCATAGGGTTTTGCCTGGATACAGGCCATCAGGCCGTTTTCGGCCATGTCTCCCTTGAAACATGGGTAGATTCGCTCGGACCATACATCGGGCAACTTCACCTGCACGATAACTCCGGGGAAAAAGATGATCACCTTGCTATGGGCATGGGCATCGTTGACTTTCAGGCGTTATTCAAACAGTTAGGGGCCATGAGAAAAGATCCCCCTGTAATCACACTTGAACCTCACAGGGAAGAGGATTTTCGGCCCAGCATTGAATTCCTTGAAAAAATCTGGCCCTGGTGAATAGAAACGGGACATTATTTCCCATTGAATTTTGAATATCCTTGCTATACTGTTGAGGCAAAATTAACGCATGAGGAGATATTCCTGTTATGAATTCCCTGATGGACCACCCATTTCCCAAGTCCATCACCTCTAAGGAAAAATGTAAACGGCTACTTAGTGTCGTGGATCCTGAAGACACAGTAGGCATTTTTATTAATGCCGACCCTGATGCAATGGCGAGTGCCGTGGCTTTGAAGCGGGTTTTTTGGCGCAAAGTCAAAATAGTGGAAATTTACCATATCAATCACATTCAGCGGGCCGATAATTTGGCTTTTATCAAATTTCTCAGGATTGACCAGAGGCATATACGGCATCTGAAGCCCTCAAGAATCACTAAATGGGCCATTGTGGATTCACAGCCACAGCATTACGAGGAATTTAAGGATCACCCCTTCGATATTATTATCGATCATCACCCTGTTGCTAAGTCATCAAAGGCCCATTTTGTGGACATCAAAGAGGATTACGGTGCAAATTCAACGATCATGACAGAATATCTCAGGGCAAACAGGATCAGACCCGCCCCGAGGCTGGCCACTGCACTTTTTTATGGGATCAAGACCGACACAGACAATTTTGTGAGGGAATCTCTACCCAACGATATTAATGCCTTCAGATATCTTTACCGGTTCACCAACATGAATATTATTAAGAAAATCGAGTCTTCCGAGATGACCAAAAAGACCTTGGACAGTTACCGGTTGGCCATGGACAGGTTAAAGATCATAAGAGACATTGCCTTTGTTCACATGGGAAAAATAGATAATCCGGATATACTGGTCATTATAGCGGATTTTCACATGAAACTCGCCGAAGCCACATGGAGCATTGTATCCGGGGTATACGATGAAAAGCTTATAGTGATCCTAAGAAATGCCGGCTTCAGGGGCGATGCGGGAAAGACGGCCCTGAAGTTGTTTGGCCGGTTTGGCGGTTCTGCCGGTGGTCACAAAGGCGCTGCAAGAGCCGAAGTTCCTTTAGAAGAGATCGTGAGACAGACCAAAGGCATATCCGACCCGGGTCGATTTGTTCAAAAAGCCCTCAGGGATATTAAATAGTTATCAACAGATAAGGATATCAATCTTGACATCTTTCAAAACTGAAACAATCAATGAAAGGCTTCTTCAAGAAGTCAGGGGGTTTATCGAGCAGGACAACCGTCAGGCATTAGAGAAACTCGTTGACGAAATGAGGGCCGCGGATCTTGCAGATCTCATAGAACACCTGGCTCCTGACGAACGCCTCTTCATATTCAAATTCTTAGAGCCCGAAGGGGCCGGTGAGGTCTTAGTAGAAATCGAACCCCCGGTTCAAGGGCGTATTTTAAAGGGCCTTGACAGCAAGGCAATCTCCGATATCGTTGAGGAACTTGACTCCGATGACGCGGCAGACCTCGTAGGGGACCTGCCTGCCGAGCGTGCGAGAGAGGTCATCGAGGCAGTTGCGGATGATGTTTCCGAGGAATTGGGCAGGCTTCTTCCCTATCCCGAGGATACGGCCGGCGGCATCATGGCCCTGGAGTTCGTGGCGATCAAGTCGGATGCCACGGTACTAGATGCAATTGAAACGGTTCGGGAAAAAAGGAAAGAAGTGGAAAACCTGTATTATCTCTGGGTCATAGATGATTTTGAAAGGTTGGTGGGTGTCATATCCATGAAAGACCTTGTTCTTGAGCCTCCTGAGCAAGAAATCGGTAATATTATGAATCCTGAGGTAATTTCAGTGCATGTGGACAGAGATCAGGAAGAGGTCGCTTACTTAGTCAAGAAGTATGACCTTGTAACCATACCCGTAGTGGACGGTAACAATCGCCTGGTAGGTCGTATCACCCATGATGATATCATCGATGTGATAGAAGATGAGGTGGATGAAGACATTTCTCTTATGGCGGGCGTCATCCATCAGGAGTTTACGGAAGAGTCCCCCCTGAAAATATCCAGGGCCCGATTGCCCTGGCTGATTGCCGGGCTTTTCGGCGGTGTTCTCGCTGCGGTAGTCATTAACCAGTTTGAGTCATCCCTCCAAAAGATCCTGGCACTATCGTTCTTCATTCCCGTCATTATGGCCCTGGGCGGGAATACGGGTACCCAGGCAGCCACGATTGCCGTAAGGGGACTGGCCACCGGCGAAATCAGCCTTATGAATATTGGAAAACGGTTGTGGGTGGAAATGAAAGTGGCCCTGATTAATGGTGTAATATGCGGAATTCTTCTTGGGCTGATCGTGAGTTTCTGGCTTTCCGATTACGCCCTGGGGTCTATTGTGGCCCTGTCGATGGTCCTGATTGTGTTAAACTCGGGTGTTATCGGCGCTGCCGTTCCATTAGCCCTGAAAAGATTGAATATAGACCCGGCCCTTGCTACGGGCCCCTTTGTAACAACCTCGAACGATATTTTGAGTTTACTTATCTACTTAGGCCTCGTGACTATCTATCTGTACGTGACAACCTGATAATGATTTTTAAGGCTTGAATTGTTTGATTCCGTGAAGGACTCAGCTCTTATTCCAAATTTTATTAATCTTTTCTTGATTCTTATGGGGTTTTTCATTAACATTAAGATTTAATAAACTCGTAAAAAGTCTCGAAATCGTCATGCCGGACTTGATCCCCGCTGATCACGGGATCTGCGACCGGCATCCAGAACACATTGAATTTACTGGATTCCGGCTTTCGCCTGTCGAAGATCCCGCTGCTTTGTGCGGGGAATGATGGAAAAGAGAACTTTTCGACTTTTTACGAGTTTGTCAAGTTTACCGGGTAAAATTCACATAGGTTATAGATGTTCATAAACACTAAACAAATTAAGGAGGTTATCACATCATGAAAAAATTGTTTTTATTGTTGATTGCGGGATTTTTTCTTTCAGGATGCGGAACAGCGGCAGAACGTTCCGAATTTTGGAAACACGATACAATGTACAACAACACGGACCACATGTTGTTCAGTTGGTTTGGTTACAAAAACCCCACCAAAGAAACAGGAAAAAAATCCGTTGAACAAAAGTGGTGGGGCGAAACGGTCGGTGCAGAGTTAGAGGAGTAGTCCCAGAACCTGAACCAGATATATGGCAAGGTAAAATCCCCTGTTGGTTCCCGGATGGAAACGGCCTTTTTTCATCCTTGCATTCCAAACCCGTTTTCAGTTCGGGAAACTCAGCAGGATTTTCGTCTGGCCCAGCCTACGGCCTGTATGACCTACGGGCAGGGAGGGGGACCGGAGGCAGAAACAAAAGGAGGGAAATAAATAGGGAAAATCGCTTGTATATCAACGAAAGAGTCTTTGCAAGGCATGAAGGTCTTCATCAGAAATCTCTACAAAGCAGACGCCCATACCATAGGCAGAATCATCATCACCAATACCGTATAGATCCGACCAGATCACCTTGCCGGTAAATTCTATCATCTGGTGCTCGGGGGGCATAACGCCCATGCGTAAAACCTGATTCATGCGCAAAGGTTCCACGCAAAAGATTGATATACCGTCAACAGCAAGATCTCTTGTCTCTCCTTCTATTGTACCATTTTCAGTCAATACGGTAACGGGCCATTTGACTTCGCGTCGGGGATTTTTGCGTCTTTCGATCTCTTCAGTCAAATTTATTCTCCCAACATATCCCAAAGTTCTCTTTTGGAAGGCGCCTGTTTCATTTTATTTCGAAAATCATCAGATATTCGAGCCCCGAGAAAAGGTCTTCGGGAAGCTCCGTATCCTTCAATACCACATTATTAAAGATTTGAGCCAATGTCAAACATCAGGGTCATTTGCTTCAAGATGACTGACCTGCCTGGAGGTCTTTATTTTCCAATCGGCCATTCTCCCCGCCCTTTAAGCACCTCCCGAAAGACCCCAAGCGCTTCATTGACAGCGGGCATACCAGCATATGTGGCCACCTGGAAAAAGACCTCTGCAAGTTTTCCCGGATCGCAGCCCACATTCAGGGCCGCATTTACATGGAGCCTTAATTCATCACCTGCTCGGATGGCTGCCAACATGGCGCACGCAACCAATTGTCTTTCGGGCAAGGTGAGAACCGAGCGGGAATAGAGGTTTCCGGTAATAAACATGGAAAAATCATTGGCCAGATCCCTGTCAAACGCCTTCCACAATAAATAGGGGGGATCCATCCTCACACCCCTGCCAAAGAGTTTTTTTGCCGTTTCCTGTGTCCTCTTCTTTTTCTCTTCATCACTCACAATAAAAATCCTCCTTATAAGACATTTTAGATATTTAAGTAAAAATCCTGGCCCAGAGGACCAGGCTTTGGTTATCCCCAGAGGGGATTTGCATTGTTGGAGTTTTATTGACTTATTGAAATTCCAAATATCAAATCCCAAATATCAAACAAATTCCAATGACCAAAATACGAAATAACAAACAGGAAAAAGATGAACGTCGAACATCGAACGCTCAACATCGAACGTCGAATGTGGATGTCGCTTCGCTCCGTTTTTTTAGTAAAATTGAAACGCCAAAGGCGTACCCTAATTCGACGTTGGGAGTTCGATGTTCGATGTTGGACGTTCGTTTTGTAATCCGGTTTTGGTCATTGAATATTGAAATTTGAGATTTATTTGTAATTTGGTGCTTGTAATTTGTATTTTTAGACACAAAAATCCAAGGCAGAGACATATAGCTCTGACCTCCCGCTAAACCTCAGCGGGAATTTTCGACTGGCCCAAAGGACCAGGTTTTCGATGGAAAATAAAAATGGGAACCGGTTGTATCTACATTAAATAAGAAAACCGGTTATTGGTAAAGCAGAAAAACAAAGACCCACAGATCAAACAACGATCTGTGGGTCTTTTTGGGTTTTGAGATTGTTAAAAATCAACAGCAACAGAACTGAAGGTTGGGTTGATTGTGAACCGTTCAACAGGGCCACATAATTGAAAGCTTCCCAAAATGCCGTTTTTTTCGGGTGCAAACCTCTTCAAAAATGTTTAGGAAATGCCCCGCGAAAAGATGCACGTGCACCCGAGAAGCTTTTTTGCCTACCTTCTCATCCAGACATCCAATCCAGTTCATCCCGCAACCACTCATCTGCTCAAGAATAACCTGATAGAGAACCGAGTTGCCTTTACTTTTTGGGAGTTCATCATCTATTTACGTAAAGTTATGGGTAATCATACATACATAATGATATTTGTCAAGCATTTTTTTATAAATTAATTGTAATTAATATAAATGTACATATATAGTAGGGACAAAGCAATACAAATGCACTATATTGTATCTTATTGAATATTTTGACTGCAGGTAGGGTTTTCCGGCGAGAAAGATCTTTTTACCGACAGGACGCAATGATCCGGCCCGAGAAAATCAGCGCGTCAGGAGTTTATAGGCTGTTATCATGGCCACATCCCTGGCAAATCGTTTTTTGGGATGCATCTTCAAAAGGGCGGCTAAGGTTTTCTCGTCCTGTTCTACCAGAAAGTCCGGGGTAATGCCCTTGCCTTGCCAGGTCCGCCCTTTTGGAGAATACATAGCCGAAGTAATAAACTTCACTCTAAAATCGTTTCCAAGCTTATGCGTTTTTTCAATGACCGCTTTTCCAAAGGTCCGAGTGCCTACAATGACCGCTTTCTGGTGATCTTGAAATGCACCTGCCACAATTTCAGCAGAAGAAGCGGTTTGTGAATTCACCAGGACCGCCAATTCAAACGTAAACGGCTCTTTGTTCCCGGAAATGTAGTTTTGTAGCCCGGTTTCCCGCTGCACGGTCCTCAAAAGAACCTTGTTCTCGGGCAAAAACAGCTCCGTAACCCTAAGAGATTCCGAAAAAATGCCTCCTAAATTATTGCGAAAATCTATAATCAACCCCCGGAATCCCTCATTTTTCAATTTTTCCAGTTCGGCCCCAAGTTTTCTGGAGACATTTGACGTAAAGCCCTTAATTTCCACTAAGGCAATGTTATCGGTAAGCCGGGTAATTATCAGAGATTGCGTCTCAAATTTTCGTCGTTTGATGATAACATCGAAAACCTCGATATCCCGGTTCACGGTGAGTGTAACCTCTGTCCCCTCTTCGCCCTCAAGAAGAGCATTCACTGCTCGAAGGGATTCCCCCTTCAATGGCTGGGAATTAATCCGCAGTATCCGGTCTAACGGTTTCAGGGCAGCCTCGGCCGGCGAACCGGGCAACACTTCCGTGACGGTCAGGCTCCCTTCCTGTTGGTCAAACGAACTCTTCATTCCTATGGCAATTAGTGTGCCCTTAAGAGACAGGAGTACCCTCTCGTATTCTTCGGGCGTCCAGATTTTCGAAAGTTCGGGGTTGTCCGGCGGGGAAATTTGCCGGAGCATTCCCTTAATCGCGGCCCAGTAAAGCGCTTCCCGGGTGATGCTATCGCTGTAGTAATGATTAAGGATCAGATTTTTGATTTCCTCAAACGTCCTCTCTGCCTCGGGAAAATCGTGATCCGGTTGAACGGGAAAAAGGGGTTTGAAAGTGACCTGTTCCTGCGCAAAACTCCACGGCCTCAAACCGGCGAAGATCAGAAAAACAAAGCTCAAGATTACCAAGACTGCCCATTTCGCTTTTGGATTCATATGAAGAACCTCTTTTTGTGATTTTCGATACCGGGAAAGCGTTATTACTCTTAGTAATAAGTGTCTTAACTAAAACTAGACAAAGTTGTCATTCCGAGCGTTGCGAGAAATCCTATTCTGTTGAAACTACTAAGTTTCCAGGTTTCTCCCTTCGATCGAAATGACAAAAAGCGGGGTTTTTGTTCATGCACTACTTAATAGCATTTTGAGTAAACGCAGTATGTGACAAAGCTACTTGTGTGTCAAGTTGTGAGCTAATGTGCTTTTGGCTTTTAAAACTTAAACGGCATTTGTTGCAATTGTCACCTTGACCAGCTCAGTCATCTTCCCTATACTGCGTTCCAGCACCTGATAAGACTTATTTCATCATAAAGCGCATTAGCTGCATTTTTTGGCAGTGGCCTGATTTTCAGGGTTCGTTCCATCTACTGCCTGGTATTTGGGACATATTTTCGCAGAAACCTGAAAATCGGCCACATTCATGCGCCAGGTTTAGATATTGCCTTGAAAAATGCCTCACCCTTGCAAAGAGCTACAGTATAACTATAAATCATGTCTTGAGGAACGAACTGCCGATATTACTAAGAGCCATTTTTTTTGCGTATTCTGTACTTGTCCGCCGTTCTTCTGGCGGGCCTTTTTGCAGCTATGCTAATATCAGGTCAGGAGGTTTTTTGTGCAAAAAAAACAGGATCATGTGGGAAGGGACGTTGTTGTTGAGGCCCTTCGCCCGTTCGGTACATCGATCTTCA
Source organism: Deltaproteobacteria bacterium (assembly GCA_019310785.1). Lineage (GTDB taxonomy): Bacteria > Desulfobacterota > DSM-4660 > Desulfatiglandales > Desulfatiglandaceae > JAIOSR01. The sequence continues at coordinate 1,753 of JAFDDR010000139.1, read as the reverse complement.
CGGAGATGAGTGTACTTGCAAATGCCCATGGAGCGATAAACCTTTCCCAGGGTTTTCCCGATTTTGACGGGCCCGAAGAAATCAGGGCAAAGGCGGCCGAGGCCATTTTGCGAGGGCCGAACCAGTACACATATTCACCGGGGATCCCGGAATTTCGCCAGGCAGTAGCCCGAAAGATGAAACGGTTTTATGATGTTGAAGTTGACGCTGAGAATGAGGTGACTTTCACATTCGGCGCCACCGAAGGATTATGTGCCACTCTTTTGGGAATTATAGAGACTGGGGATGAGGTCATACTGTTGGAACCGTACTACGATACATATCCGCCCGTGGCGACCATGGCCCATGCCCGTATCCGCTATGTTTCCCTGGAAGGCCCGGATTTCAGGCTGCCCCGTGAAAAACTAACCGATGCATTTGGTCCAAAGACTAAGGCGATAATTATCAATAATCCTCAAAATCCCTGTTGCAAGGCGTTCACCCGGGAAGAACTTGCCTTTATAGGCGACCTGTGCGCAAAACATGATGCCTATGCCATAGGCGATGAAGTCTACGAGCACTTAGTCTATGACGGCCGCGAGCATGTGACCCTGCTCAGCGTCCCCGAACTCAAGGACCGTGCCTTTGTGATTTCTTCCACGGCCAAGACCTTTTCCATGACCGGATGGAAGATGGGTTATGTGATCGCGGCCCAGGAGCTTTCCCGCGCAGTGCGTATGAGCCACCAGTTCATTACATTTTGCGGCCAGTCCGCACTCCAGGAGGCCATGGCCTTTGCCATGGACTTTCCGGACAGCTACTACACGCAACTGCTTGCCGACTATACCCGCAGACGTGACTGGCTTTGTGATGCCCTTAACGACCTGGGTTTCAAGGTATATGTTCCGGAAGGGACCTACTACCTCCTGGTAGACATCACATCCCTCGGTTTTGATGACGATGTGGCCTTTTGCCGCATGCTTACTGAAAAGGCGGGTGTCGCGGCCATCCCCTGTTCCTGTTTCTGGGAAAACAGGCACCAGGGCCGCGAGCTGGTTCGTTTCTGTTTCTGTAAAAAAGATGCGACCCTGGACGAGGGGATCAGGAGACTCAAAAGGTGGATCAAATGAAAGTAGCAGCAATACAGATGGACATTGCCTGGCATGACAGGCACGCCAACCACGTAAAGGCACGCGATCTGGCCACACAGGCCAAAAAAAACGGCGCGGACCTCGTGATCCTGCCAGAGATGTTTTCCACGGGGTTTTCCATGGACACTTCCATAACCCCCGAACCCCTAAATGGCGCCACGCCCGCGCTGCTTCGATCTCTGGCGCGTGAACTGGAAATGGCAGTGGTCGGAGGCTTTGTGCTGGCGCACGAGAACGCTGGACCGCAAAACGTATCCCTGGCCGTGGACCGTCATGGAAACGATCTTGCCCTTTATGCCAAAATCCACCAGATCCCAATCCTGGGTGAAGACGCCCACTACCAACCGGGCCACAGGCCCGTTCCCTTTGATCTTCAAGGGTTTCGCGCCGCATGCCTTGTGTGCTATGACCTTCGCTTTCCCGAGCTTTTCCGCGCACTGGTGGATGAGTGCGGCCTCATCCTGATCATTGCCTCCTGGCCCGCCGTGCGCCAGGCCCACTGGGATATTCTTTTGCAGGCCCGGGCCGTGGAGAGCCAGTGCTTTGTTGTGGGGGTAAACCGGGTTGGAGAAGGCGGGGGCAATACCTTTACGGGTGGCTCGGCCATTATTGATCCGGCAGGT
>JAFDDR010000330.1 GCA_019310785.1 Deltaproteobacteria bacterium | reverse complement strand
CTCCTGAAAATGCATTTGCATTTGTGAAGACGAATAGGCAAATTTTCTGTACACTTCACTCAGTGGCGTCACCTCATCTTCTTTAAATCTGTGCCTGTCGAAAATATTTCTGGGTACCGCTTTTTGATAATGGTGACGCGCAATCCATTCTAATGCCAACGGAAGATCTTCTTTAGAACCCGCAAAATAGCATGAATCAAGGCTATTCTCTCTTTCCGGTTTCAGATGAGTGGCTGGCACGTGGCAGTATTTCCCCTGGGAATCGTATTGTAATACCGGCATCTCATTCTGGAGAGCTTCTTCTATTGCAGTAGAGGAATAGCTGACAAGAAGATCGCAAAAAAGCAAGTATTCCGCGAACGCGCCATGGGAATAGATTCCGTAACAGTCAGATGGCCGCAAAAGCCTTGCGAAATCGTCCTCGTTCAAATCCGGCAGAGGTCTGAAACGAACAATCAGGTAGGCGTTTTCCATCTCATTCACGGCCTCGATCAGGTCATTGGTATTGGAGATGTATTCATCCACGGTTTCATAAATATAAAACCGTATGACTTCGCGAGTCTTTGGCGTAGAGGCATTCAGAATGACAAAATTATCTTCATGCCCCGGTATAAAACGCTTTCTAAGCAACTCTTTCGGCTCTTTCCTGTCGATCTGTTTGCCAAACAGCAGGGGACCGGTTTTAATGCCTTTACTTCTGGTTTCAATCCCATCCAGATAAGCTTCGGCCCATGGGGTCTGAATGGCCACATAGTCGTAATGGGTATCTATGAGACCAAGGCCGTGTTCACTCCATTCAATTTTTTCATACCCGTTTTTCGGCGGTATGTGTGAGCCGTGAGATATTAGCATGGCCGGAATACGGTAGTGCTTTGCCAGCTCACCCAGGTTATAAGTAATTTCTCTGGAATGTGGCGCGAGAATCATTTTTGGACGCAACCTGGAAAGCAGGCGATTCAAAAAAACGGTCTGGCCATACAGTTTTATCAAATAAGGCAGTAACCCAATACGGATGCGTTCGAAAACCTGGTCGGAGAAATCAACACCACGATATTTGAGCAGATCTGATCGATCATGACAGGTCTTTTCAAGCAGATCAGTGTTCTTAAAAAGACCTTTTTCAAAAGCAGCCTTTTTCCTCATAGGGACTCGGTCGGGGAGCGTAAAAAGATTGCCTATCCACTTCTTGGCCAAAGTTTTTTTAAAATCCGTCCATTTGTTTCTGCTTGCCAGATAGCAGACAAATATATTGTCATCAATTCGATGCAACTCCTCCATCACCGAGGACATATTATAATCCTTGCTTGATGAAAGAATAACTGTTTTTCCCCTGGAACCTCGCTCCAGAGATCGTAGGGTTAAGCCAAAAATAAGCTTCTTCCCTATGCCCGTAAAGTATTCATAGGTCTTAAGGGCGCTGGGTCTTTGCACTCTGTTTTGGGTGGCAACATTAAAATGATTAAATGCGATACCGCGATTCTGACAAATCAGTCGGGATATCTGACCCAAATAGCCGTACTCGCGATCAACAAGCGGTTTCAAACGGAAAGGGGGTCCGTAATCGGGGGCGATAATTTGATCTATGCTCAAATCCTCGACACAGCGATCTATCACCTCAACAAGAAATAACATGTAATGGACAAAACAGCGCACATAAAACAAGAGTGCATTATTATACCCTTCTTCAATCCTCATATCATCTTCGATGCAGATGGGTCTTCTGAATGCCCGGACAACCTCATCTGATTTCAAAAGCAGCTTCTCATGGGATGTCCGGTCAAAGAAATCTCTGCTGGTAACAAAAGGGATGCCGGATTTTTTCAGGTGTCTGTTTTAATGCCTGCCGCCCATTGTTCGCGAAAAAGGTTTTTACCTCATTCAGGAATTCAAACATTACAAGTGTATTCATCATAGCGGGTAGCCTGGCAATCTGATATCAAATAGAGATAAGGTTCTTTAACCGAGGTAGGGCAGTTTTACCTCCAATAATGATCTTATTCTTTATGCTCTGATAATCCTTTTCGACTGCCTTCAGGTGATCCATGATATCTGAATTTGATCTGTAGTCTTCCGCGCCAACAGAGGCCCCAGGCTTGCCCACGTATCTGAAAATCGCCCTAATCCATTCGTCCCCGGTAATGAACTGGAAACTCTGCCTTTCAAAAAACCGTTTCAGGGTATGCAATTCAAAATGATAATTGTGTTGAAACTGGAGGTATCCCAAAAAATCATTGGTGCTTCTGAAACCATCTTCAGAAAGGACCTGGGATCGCGGCCTGTTCAAATTCCGGATTCCCGGGACCTCGATATAGACATATCCGCCTTCTCTCAAAATATCCTCGATCCGCCTCAATTCCGCGTCCACATCAATAAAATGTTCTAAAACATTATTACCAGGTCCGCCTTGATTTCGGATTTGAGCAATTCCTCTGTGCCGCCCCTGACAAGACGAATCCCACTTCGGCGTCCGGCTTCAAGACTTGCCTCATCATAGTCACATCCTATAACCTTCTTGCCCAAAAGATGATAGGGCAGCAGGTTACAGCCATCACCGCATCCAGGCTCAACAACTACATCTATTTTCTTGAGTCCATCCCGCAGCTTCAGGGCAACGTATGCTAAGCGTTTCCATGAATAGGCCTCAGGCCCTGTACGAAGTTCAAAATTCTTTTCAGGGTCATCACCCCACTGGATCTGCCGCCAGTAATTCTTATAAAAAGCGACAGATGCCGACTCTGCCAAAAATGAGTCATTGAACACCAGCTTACATTTTTCGCACACCACCGTACGGCATGGAATACCAAGCCTGTCTTTCTCGCCGATGATTGTCCCTGAACCCGCCCCGCATAGAGGGCACGCGGATCGGCTGGAAAGTTCAATTTGTTTGTCATTTATTCCGCTCAAAAAAGAAGACAGTGCCCTTTGGGCTTCGGTCCCAACGGGTATGGTCGCTCTCCCATCCGCCTTGAAACGTTTACTTAACAAAGCCCTGAAAGCCTTCATGCGGACCCTTCAGTGCTCATCGTTTTGATTGGCATTCCAACACTTCGGTTGTATTCCCTGAGCGAGGCATTCCTGTTCCTCTTTGTCTGATCAATGTCAGCAAAAATCTCATCAATGCCTGGAATGCCTTCATTCGCATTGGGGAGTGCATTTATTCCACTCCTATCAGCCTTTGCTTGCCACTGCTTTACAAATGCCCTGCATTTATCCATCAAACCCTGATACAGGGTCCCCTGCTTGTACAGATTCCTCATGGAATAAAGCTTCCCCAAAACCACTTCAGCCAATCTTCCCAGGGCCCGGCTGTGCAGCTTTTTCGCAAAAAATCTGGAATCAACTTCTCTCCTGACTCGGTCTTTCCACGACATTAAGACCGCATCAGGCTCCTGCGTTAAATTGCAGTATGGCTGATCCGTAGTTTTCCCGGATATCATTTCGAGATATTCGTCCTCATCAGTAATAATTCCGCTCAGTTTTGCATATTCATAAAGGGGAGCCCCCGGTATGGGCATGGCATATGCCATCTGATATTGTCTGAATCTCAACCCCAATGAATCCAAAAACGCTATGGATTCGCCAATCGTGTCCCGTGTTTCTCCGGGCATTCCCAAAACCAAAGCCGGGGATGTATAGATCCCCACCTCATTTGTCCACAAGGCCACCTGCCTGTTTTCTTCAACACTAACCCGTTTGTCGATTATGTTGAGCATCTTCTGGCTTCCGCTTTCAAAACCGTATTCGATCATCCAGCATCCCGCTTCTTTATATGCACGCAATATCTCCTGATCCACGGTATCCACACGCATACCCAGGATTCTAAAAACAATATCTAACTTCCGTTTTTCCAATTCT
>JAFDDR010000138.1 GCA_019310785.1 Deltaproteobacteria bacterium | reverse complement strand
CGGTCAACTCAATATTGCAGTAAACAATGCAGGGATTATCACCAAACCTGCACGTTTCCATGAAATGCAACCTGAAGACTGGAATAAAGTAATTTTGGTAAATTTGACGGGTGTGTTTCTGTGTATGCAAAAAGAAATAGAGGTTATGTTGAAGCAAGGGAATGGGGGTAGCATTATTAATCTTTCCTCTGTTCTGGGACTTGTGGGATTAGATCCTGATTTGATGCCGCGAGTCAATTATGTAGCATCAAAACATGGTGTGGTCGGCCTCACGAGACAGGCTGGTGTTGAATATGCCGAGTATGGTATCAGAGTGAATGCCATTGCGCCGTCTTGGTATTCGGGCACATCAATTAGTAAAGATAGGTCTAAAATTCAAACAAGGGAAGAACAGGATCTCAGGGAAAAGAGGATATTAGCCCTTACTCCAATGAAAAGACGAGGACAAATAGATGAACTTCAAGGGCTTTTACCTTACGCAACGGGCCAGGTTTTTGTATCCGATGGGGGATGGACGGCGCATTAAATAAAAATGAACCGGTTTTTGCTTGCTCGGGCAAAACAGCGGAAGAAGAGAAATGGCAACAAGATCTCCCCTCCGCTGTCAAGTGCCTGGAAAAATCTATAGAGGCCTGTTTAACCTTCTTCATTTGCCCTGAGGAAGAATGGATTTCATTGAGAACAACCAACATCATTGAACGCCTTAATAAGGAATTTAAACGCAGGGTAAAGCCAATGGAGATCGTAGCTAGGGAGAATGCCTGCTATATGCTCCTGGCTTTCATTAGCCTGTAATTTCAAATCGTGAGTAAAGGGGTTTTTGGAAAGTGTCACTATAATGAGACCGAGGGGCCGAAAGCTTGATTTTTACAGGTTGTTTTTTTGTTGACAGTTAGGAAACAAAAGGATATTCAATTTATAGATATGAGGGAGAAATTCTGTCGGTGCACACCAAAACAATTCTTTTGGGCTGATGCCGCTGTAATATCAGCATATTATACGAACCCAACGGTGTTAATCAACGCAAATTAATCGTTTTCCATCCTTTAGAATGAAGTAACACTAAATGCTCTTTGTTGCCTAAATAGAGACAAAGAAACCCCCAAAAGCATCCGTTTACCGGCTGGGGCTCTAAGCTGATAACTTACAATAGAGGTAAGGCCCTGTCTTTGAAAGAGGACCTCATGCCAAAAAATCAATCCGGGCCATCACGGTTAATATCACTGCAAGTGCCTTCCGAAACGCTTGAACTTGACCTGGAAAATTTCAGGCAGAAGGCCCTTGAACTTGGTGCGTCCTTAGCAGAAATTATTCCTGCCAACTGGGTAGAGATAGACGAAAGGGTAAGACTTAAATGCTCTGAGCCTCTGTGTCCCTACTACGGCAAAAACATTTACTGCCCACCTCACGGACCTTCCATAGAGCTTATGCGAAAAGCGTTGTGCCGTAAAAGAAATTGATGGCCAAAGTTAAAGGAGGCATATGATCTTTTTGTGAACAGTAGTAAAGAGCGGTGAAATGAAATTTAATAATTTTTTTAAGCACTTATTCAGGAGGGAATTGATATGCATGAAGAGCTAATCGCCGAAAATATCAAGACACTTCGTAAACAAAAAAAGTTCACCCTCCAAGAGTTGGCGGATCTGACGGGTCTCACAAAAGGATACCTGTCAAAGATCGAGAGATCTAAAAAAGCCCCTCCCTATTCCACGTTGAACAGGATCGCTATGGCCTTAGGCGTCGACTCCGCTTTTTTGTTAGGGGAAAGATTAAATAAATCAGAGGACGAACGATTGTCATTCACGAAGAAAAATCAGGGAAAGATTATTGATATGGTAAGGACCTTGGCCGAGGGGTCGTTGTATGGGTATGCCTATGAGGCGTTAGCTGTGGACAAACAAGGGAAGAATATGCAGCCTTTCATCATTGAGCCGGCCTTCGGCGAAGAAGCCATATTCCAACATGAAGGCGAGGAATTTATGTATGTCCTGGAGGGCAGGCATGAGTTAATCTACGATGGAAAAAAATACATCATGGAGGAAGGCGACTGTGTCTATTTTGATTCCTCAGTGCCCCACACAGGAAAAAGTTTAGGTAAGAAGAAAGCAAAACTTTTAGCGGTTATGTTTAACTATAAGAGGGATTGAAACCTCGCGCAGCCAGAACGCCCAACCAACTTTGATTGATTGTTCAGGGGTAGTAAAGATTAGGCATATAGTAATGTCGGGGCTATCTGGATTTCGGAAAGGGGGATAAGCATGGAGAAAAAGATTGTCATTATTGGAACAGTCAACACCAAAGGTGACCAGTTGGGATTTCTTAAAGAGAGGATCGAATCCCGGGGGCACAAGGCCATACTCATGGATATCAGCATGGGAGGTCGTCCTGCTTTTCAGGCGGACATCACGCCTGAAGAAATTGCGGGTTTGGCAGGTAAGAATATAGAAGAGATTCGGGCCTCGAAAGACAGGCTTACCATCACAAATGCGATGACTGCCGGTGCTCAGCAAAAGGCTTTGGATCTCCTTTCACAAGATAAGCTTCATGGCATCGTGGTCTTAGGTGGGGTTACGATGGCTTTAATTGGATCCCAGGTGATGTCCGGATTGCCCTTTGGAATTCCCAAGGTCATTGCAACGCCTGCGGCCATGCCTGCCTATGTGGGAAAATGGTTTGGTGACAATGATATAATTGTCATGCAACTCATTATGGAAGTTGCGGGCATGAATGACCTTCTCAAAAATGCTATCTCCCAGGTGGCTGGGGCCATATCGGGGATGGTGGATGAAGCCGATGATTACAAGACGTTGAAGCTTCCCTACCCTTCCGTTGCCGTTACCCAACTGGGGTTTTCAGATCAATGCGCCATGTATGTGGAGCAGTTCCTGACGGAAAAGGGGTACCATGTGTATCCCTTTCATGCCCAGGGTATCAGTGATCGAGCCATGGATCGGCTGATATCTCAGGGGTTCTTCGACAGCGTCATAGAGATTGTTCCTGCCGGACTTATCGAAGAAAGGTTCAAAGGAAATCGGTCCGCCGGTATGGCAAGACTTGACGCCGCCGGTGAAAGGGGTATCCCACAGGTATGGGCCCCCTGCTGCTTAAACATTACAGGTGCAGGTATAACGCGAACCAACAGGGAAAAGTATCTTGCAACGGGAAAGGTTCTCGAGATCGATGAGATGAGGGCCATGGCCCGATTTCCCAGAGATGAACTCCTCATAGGGGCCCAACTCTATGCAGAGAAGCTAAACAAGGCCAAGGGGCCCATAAAGCTGGTGGTCCCGCTGAGAGGCTGGTCTTCACTGGAAAGAGAAGGGAGCCCACTCTTGGACCCAGAAGAGGACCAGGTTTTTATAGAGGAATTGAAGAAAAATCTCCGGATTCCTCTTGAGATAGAGGAAGTGGATTGTAACCTTGAAGACATCGACACTGCCCGGGCATTAGTTGAGAGCCTGGACACGTATATGAAGGAGGAAAAGAAATGAAAAAGGAGTTTTTAAACGAAAAGATTGAAACCATGAGTACAGAGGAATTGCGCCCAATTCAGGAAGAAAAATTCTTGAAGCAAATAGAATATGTGTGGGAAAAATCAGCCTTCTACCAGAAAAAGTTCAAGGAACATGGGATCGAGAGGGGTGATATCAGGGGATTAGAGGATTTGTATAAACTCCCGTTCACCGAAAAAGATGAACTAAGAGATAGCCAGGAAGTACATCCCCCCTTAGGATTCCACTGTGTAGCCCCTATGGACGACATCATCCGCATCCATTCTTCATCCGGCACCACGGGTGTACCCACATTCGTCGGTATTACACGGCACGACCGGAAGGTCTGGACGGAAATCACCGCCCGTTCCCTTTTTGCAAAGGGTGTGAGGCCAACGGATGTTGTGATCCATGCTGTGGGGCTGACCTTTTTTGTAGGCGGGCTTCCGGTTAAGGATGCCATTGAGCATATAGGGGCGGCCTTTGTTCCAATCGGCACCGGAGCATCCGATCGCGTGGTCGTGACCACAAAATGGTTGGGGGGTAACCTGCTCCACTGTACCCCGTCCTATGCGCAGTATTTGGCTGATTACATAAGGAAAAAACAAAATATGGAACCAGCGGAACTCGGTTTCGAAAAGCTGGTGGTTGGGGCTGAACCGGGAGGCGGAGTCCCCGCAATAAAGAAGAGATTGCAAGAAGATTACCAGGCCATTGTCAGCGAAGGTATGGGCAACTCAGACGCAGCACCCATTATCTTTGGAGAATGCCCTGCGGGACAGGGTATGCATTTCTGCGCCCAGGAATACATATTTCCTGAATTGATTGACCCGGATTCCGGCGATCTCATTGAGATGAAAGATGGGGCAGAAGGGGAACTGGTTTATACATTGATCGATCGGGAATGCTGCCCGGTGGTAAGGTTTAGAACGCGAGACAGGATCACCGTATTTACAGGCCCGTGTGAGTGCGGCAGGACCAGTTTTCGCATAAGATGTATAGGCCGGACCGACGACATGCTTATCTTGCTGGGGGTGAATGTGTTTCCGTCGGCTATTAAAGACATTATCACCTCCTTTCGGCCAAGAACTACAGGTGACATGATCGTCCTGCTCGACAAACCCGGTCCGAAGGTTGAACCTCCGTTAAAAATCCAGGCCGAGTATTCACCGGATGAAAAAGACCTCGAGACCCTGAAAAAGGAGCTGGAAGGGATATTGAGAGAGAAGTTGGTATTCCGGGCTGATGTGGAACTGGTCCCTGAGGGAACGCTTCCCCGTTTTGAGATGAAGGCGAAGCTCATCAGAAAATTATATGAAGGAGAATGATCTTTGAGTGAGATAAAATTTATTGACACTTCTCTGAGAGATGGCAACCAGAGCCTTTGGGATGCCACGGGATTGAAGACAAGTATGATACTCTCAGTAGCCCCGGAGATAGACCGTATAGGGTTTCATGCTGTGGATTTTGTCGCAAGCACCCATATGCAGACAGCTGTCCGGTATCATCGTGAAAATCCCTGGGAGAAAATACGACTTGCTTCCAAAACCATGCCAAATACGCGCTTGTGTTTTGGAACGACGGGGCGGCGCTTCGTTGGATTTAAACGTTGCCCTGACTCGATTCTTCAATTGGTCTATGAGCGTATGGCGGCCAACGGAATTCGGCGGGTATGGATTATCGATGCGCCCCATGAGAAAGATATCATCTATAAGAACGCGAGGATGGCTAATGCATCAGGCATTGAAGACTTCATGGTCGCTTTGAGTTACTCGATCAGTCCCGTGCATACGGACGATTACTATGTCAAAAAGACCCAAATGATAACAAACTGCCCTGATGTTGATACGGTCTACCTAAAGGACCAGGGAGGACTCTTAACACCTGAGCGCGTGAAAACGCTTGTGCCGGCCATTCAAGCCAATCTTAACGGACGGCCTCTTGAGATCCATACCCATTGCAACACAGGTCTGGGTCCTCTGGTCTGTTTGGAAGCTTTCCGCTTGGGTGTGGACAGGGTGCATACGGGTGTCCCCCCTCTGGCAAATGGTACTGCACAGCCATCAATATTTAATATCCTTAAAAACATTAAATACATGGGCTACTCGGCCAACCTGAACGAAGAGGCTCTTGAAAATTATTCAGCTCATTTGATGGAAATTGCGGAAAGAGAAGATCGTCCGGCAGGGGCGCCTTTAGAGTACGACCTTGCATATTATGAGCATCAAGTGCCGGGAGGCATGGTCACCACACTGAAGCGCCAGCTCTCTGAGGCAGGCAAGGCAGACAGCCTGGAAAAAGTGCTTGAGGAGATTGTCAGGGTCCGCAAAGAATTAGGTTATCCCATCATGGTGACACCCTTTTCCCAGTTTGTAGCAACCCAGGCAACGATGAATGTTATTTCCGGTGAGCGTTATAAAATGGTGCCCGACGGCGTCATTGAGTACATCGCCGGTTACTTTGGAGAACCGCCTGCACCTATAGACCAGGACGTATTAGACAAGATACGCAGTCTTCCAAAAACAAAGAAACTTATGAATGAGGAGTTTCCACAGCCGTCTGTCAAAGAAATACGCAAACACATGGGAATTGGACCCGGCGTATCTGACGAAGAGTTTTTGCTACGTTACGCCCTTGGTGATGACGAGGTTGACGTCATGCTCGCTGCAAGCCGCAAATAAACATTCATCTTCTGGAGTTGTGAAAGACGTTCCAGGAATTGCACTTCAGATAGAGCTTCATTTGCCAAGGAGGATGCCCCTTGTTAGCGGGCCAATGAATGAAAGTAAGAAACTTTTTAAGGAGGGATTGAGCTATGACGAATTACCAAATGTTTATCGGTGGTGAGTGGGTGGACTCTGTTTCAGGAGAAACCTTTTCTGACATCAATCCGGCGAATGACGAGGTTTATGCCACAGTGCCTAAAGGGGATGCCAGGGATGCGGACCGGGCGATGGCAGCAGCCTATGCTGCTTGCAGAGATTGGGCTAAAACCTCGGCCGGCGAGCGTGCCAAGCTCCTCTACAAGGCGTCTTCAACTTTAGAGTCACGACTTGAGGAGTTTGCTGAGGTCCTGATTTCCGAAGGAGGGTCGATGTTCGGCAAAGCCATGTTCGAGACCACGTACACGGTCGATCTCTTGCACACGGCAGGAGAGGACTGCCGGAGAATCCTGGGTGAAACTATCCCCTCGGATCATGATAAATTGTCCATGACCATTTACCAGCCCCTGGGAGTGGTCGTGGCGATTTCACCATGGAATTTTCCTCTTCTTCTGTCGATTAACAAAGTGGCCTATGCCCTTGCGGCCGGCAATACCGTGGTTCTGAAACCCTCGAGCGAGACGCCGGTGATCGGGCTCAAAATAGCAGAGCTCTTTGCCTCTGTTGACCTGCCTCCTGGTGTGCTCAACGTTGTGACCGGTCCTGGCGGCGTGGTAGGTGAAGCCCTGGTTCAGGACGACCGTGCAGCCCTTGTCACGTTTACGGGTGAGACCGTCACAGGCCGGCGCATCGCCGAGCTTGCCGGTACAAAGCTCAAGAAATACACGCTCGAGATGGGAGGCAAAGACCCACTCATCATCCTTGCCGATGCGGACATAGACTATGCCGTGGACGCAGCCGCCTTCGGTGCCTTTATGCACCAGGGTCAGATCTGTATGTCCGTGGAGCGGATCATTGTGGAGGAACCGATCGCTGAGGAATTTGCACAGAAACTGGCGGCCAAAGCCGAAACACTTACCGTGGCTGACCCACACCAGCCAACAACGGTGATAGGGCCACTCATCAATGATCAGCAGGTCCAAACAGTGCATGACCAAGTTCAAGATGCTGTGGCCAAAGGAGCAAGGCTTTTAACAGGAGGCAGTTTTGAGGGCCGCTTTTACAAACCCACGGTTCTGGCTGATGTGACCACGGACATGAAGATCTTCCGGGAAGAGACCTTCGGACCCACGGCGCCTATCCTCAAGGTGAAGGACGAGAAGGAAGCCCTTGAAGTGGCCAATGATTCAACCTACGGTTTGTCATCAGGCGTTATCACCAATGATTTGCAGAAGGCATTGTTTCTGGCTGAAAATTTGGAATCAGGCATGGTTCACATCAATGACTCGTCGGTCCATGATGAACCGTACTGCCCTTTTGGGGGGTGTAAGGAGAGTGGCCTTGGCCGCGAGGGCGGAAGACATTCCATGGAAGAGATGAGCGAAATCAAGTGGGTCACCATCCAGCGGGGTAAAAGGCATTATCCTTTCTAATTATGCATCAACGTTGTGGTGGGGGTCAGTACAAAACATCAGATTCGCAGAGAACTGTGGGAAAAGGATTTAATGCTGATCAAGGATGTAGGAGGTGCAGAGTATGGAAGAATATGATGGTTGACTATGCGCCCGTTTTCGATGATCTGGAAATGTACACGAAATATGACCTGGATTGGATTTATCCGGATCTTCAAGTGGTGATTCCCTTTTCCGACGGCACGGTCATCAAAGCGAGGAAGCTGGTGGCATCGAACGTGGATGTGTTGCAGTCGGTGTTCAGGTTCCTGGGTGATCACCACATATCTCCTGAATTCTCCGATGGTGTGAGGAAATTCAGGTGTGATCGTCTCCCAGATGGACCGATTCCGGCCGACCCCGGAGCTATCCAATTACAGGACCCCAATTAAGGACTTCTATCTCTTCTCCTTTGCCACCCACAGTGGGGTGGGGAGTGGGAGAGGGTGCTCTTACAACTGCTATCAGATTATAGCGGAAGAACATGGCTTGAAGAAGTAGCTGATAATAATGGTGGGTTTTGGAATCCAATATCTAAATAAATTTTATGAGATATAAATAACCATAAGCTGTACTTATAAATATCATAAGAAAAATGAAATTGACATGTTTTTATTACAGTTTGATGATCAATATATTTCACTTTCATCAGGGGGCCTTCCCGCCCGGTTGTAAAACCTTAATTTCAGCTATTCGATCGGGAATGAAAATTATGTTTTTTAATATCACTCTTCTCAGGTTTTTAATTTTCGCTTAAGGTCTTTTCTAAAAAAACATATGGGGGAGAACAGATGAATTCCAAGAAATTAATTTTTTGGTTTGAGGAGTTGGGGGAGAGTCACAACGACATTGTGGGCAAAAAATGTGCGAACCTCGGGGAAATGGTTAAGATGGGCTTACCGGTTCCTCCGGGGTTTGCCTTATCCCTTGATATG
>JAFDDR010000137.1 GCA_019310785.1 Deltaproteobacteria bacterium | reverse complement strand
ACACTGAATATCCTGATCAATCAGGTTATCTTTCAGAATATAGAGGTCATTAAAGATATAAAAACCGACATCCCGGAAATGGCCGGTGATATCGGCCAACTCCAACAGGTATTTTCAAATCTTTTCAGAAATGCAGCAGATGCAATGGGAGGAAGAGGAAAGCTGACTATTAATGCGCGATATGACACTGATAAAAATCAATTTGGAATCAGGGTTTGTGATACCGGACCCGGTGTCCCGGAAGAGCTCCGGAGCAAGATTTTCGATATTTTTTTTACTACCAAGCCGATCGGCAAGGGTACTGGGCTTGGTCTGAGCATCTGCAAAAAGATTATTGAGCTTCACGGCGGCAATCTCATGGTGGAATGCCCTCCTGAGGGCGGGACCACATTTATTGTAGAACTTCCTTTAGGGTTTGTTGAAAAACCGGAAGAAGAAGCCCTTTTTATCTGAGGTCATCAATGATGGATGAAAAAATAAAGATTCTCGTTGTAGATGACGAAAAAGTCGTCAGGGACGGATGTAACCGTGTGCTGACAGGCAAAGGATACGAAGTATTGAGCGCCGAGAACGGCCGGCAGGCCCTGGACCTCCTGGACGCGGAAGAAATAGATATGATACTTCTCGACCTGAAAATGCCTGTTATGAGCGGAGAAGAGATGCTCGGAATAACCACCGAAAAATATCCTGATATTCCTGTTATCATTATTACCGGCCACGGGACAGTCGATACGGCAGTGGAATGTATGAAGAACGGGGCCTATGATTTCATAACCAAACCGTTCCAGATGGATCAGTTCCTCCTGACTATTACCCGGGCCGCTGAAAAAAGGAAATTAGAACAAAGAGCCAAGCAGTTTGAACAAGAAAATATCCGCAATCTTTATGATCTCAATCTTGAAAAAAGCCGGCTCAAGACAATCATAAACCGTATGGCAAATGGGGTCATGGTGACCAACCGCAACCTCGAGATTGTCCTTCACAACCCGGCGCTAATGCGTCTGACAGAGATATCAAGTAAAGTGGAAAACCCGGCCCCGGTTACGGAAATTATCAATGATGAGTCTTTGATAAATACGCTGAAACAGATACAGAGCGGGGAAATCCCGGATAATGAATCCATATCACAGGAAATCCAGGTAGGTAAGAATATCCTGCGGACCATTTCCGCACCCGCCCTCGGGCCTGACAAAGATGTCGCGGGGACAGTAACCGTCCTTGAAGACATTACCGCATTCAAACAGCTTGACGAGATGAAGTCGGACTTTGTCAATATGGTGGCTCACGAACTCAGGAGTCCCCTCGTATCCATAAGGCAGTTGAACAGCGTTCTCGTTGAGGGACTGGCAGGCCCGTTAGAGGAAAAACAGCAGGACTTTGTAAATAGAGGGATGAACAAAATTGACGGCCTCTTAGAGCTTATTACTGACCTTCTCGATGTGGCCAAGATAGAGGCAGGCAAGTATGTCCAGCGCCAGGTTCCCACCGATATCGGAAAGATAATCGAAGAGACCGTGGCCCTGATGGAGGAGAGGGCCAAAGAAAAGGGCATCGCCCTCACCTACTCCTGCAATGATCTAAAGCCTGTTCAGGCCGACCCCAAAAATATCGAAGAGATATTTAATAATCTGATCAGCAATGCCATTAATTATTCACCCGAAGGAGGCCGGGTGACAATCACTGCGCGCGGCTTTGGTGAAAACATGGAAATAAAGGTTGAGGATACGGGAGTGGGGATTTCGCCCGAGGAACTTCCTAAGATCTTTGATAAATTTTACCGTGTCAAGCATCCCAAGACACGGGAGGTTGTGGGTACAGGACTGGGTCTAGCCATTGTCAAAGGGGTTGTTGAGGCCCATCACGGCACCATTGATGTAGATAGTGTCGTGGATAAAGGTACCACATTCAGGATTCTTTTGCCGGTGATCACGGAGTAAGGGAACTCGAGAGTTTTACCCTATTGACAGATTATACTCTTTTATCATATTAAACCATCTTAACGTTATTAAGGCTTTAAAATAATCTGACTTCAAACAATATTCTCAAAGATCTGAATTATTACAAACCATCTAAGATTCAGGTTCTATGAATCGTCGTCTCCAATGCGATTAACAGTTTATCCCGCTGACCGTGGAGGATCACACCATGCCGTTACTTCACAAGATTGAATCAGGTGAATTTGTTGTATTGGGGGAATTCGAGCCGCCAAAAGGGGCGGATTTTTCTCGACTTCTAAAAAACGCCAATCAGGTGAAAGGTCGTATCGATGCCCTGATTGTTCCTGAAATGGCCAATGCAGTGATGAAGGCAAGTTCATTGGGAGGGTGCGCATTTCTGCAAACGCATGGCTTTCAAACAATCTTTCAGATCTGCTGCCGGGATAGAAACCGCCTGGCCCTTCAGTCTGACATCCTTTCTGCATGGGCCTTAGGCATATCCGATATCATGGCAGTTCCCGGAGAGGACATCCGTTATGGGGATCATCCCCAGGCAAGAGATGTATATGATTTGGACCTTATACAACTCCTTGAAACCCTGCAAAAATTTCAAACAGGCAAGGACATGGTCGGAATAGAGCTTACAGGCGCGCCGGACTTTTGCATCGGGTCAATCATCAATGCAGGGGCCATGGGAGGGGTCCTCGATATAGAGATAGAAAACCTGCAAAAGATGACCGAACTTGGTGTTCGGTTCGTCGTTACACCCCCTGTTTTTGATCTCCACCATTTTCAGCAGTTTATTAAACGGATAGATACCGCAAAGGTTGCTGTTATCCCTACGGTAATGCTCTTAAAGTCGGCAGGCATGGCCCGGTATATTGACCGTAACATCAAGAACATATCGATCCCCAAGGAAATGATCAGGGATATTCAAAAGGCCCCGGATAAATTAAGGCAGTGTATTCAAATTGCAGCGGAACTAATTGGTCACTTTAAGGAAATGGGAATGGCGGGCGTTATGATTTCAACTGTGGGATGGGAGGATAAGCTCCCGCAGGTCCTGGACGCTGCCAGGCTTTAGAAAGGACACAGACAATGACAGATAACAATCCCAGCCAATTATCAGGGTCAGTAATGATAGTGGGTAGCGGTATTGCCGGAATGCAGTCCGCCCTGGACCTGGCCAATTCCGGTTATTATGTCTATCTCGTTGAAAAATCATCGGCAATAGGCGGGCTGATGTCTCAATTAGACAAGACATTCCCCACC
This sequence comes from Deltaproteobacteria bacterium, assembly GCA_019310785.1. Lineage (GTDB taxonomy): Bacteria > Desulfobacterota > DSM-4660 > Desulfatiglandales > Desulfatiglandaceae > JAIOSR01. The sequence continues at coordinate 9,354 of JAFDDR010000137.1, read as the reverse complement.
AATGACTGCGCCATGTGAATTATTTCGCCTAAACTGGTCGAGGTCGGCCGGCACCTGAACATCGAACTTCTGACAACAGCGGAACTCCGTGAACTCCAGGGGGAAGAAGGTCATTTCAAGGCCCGAATCATCCAACACCCCCGCTATATTGACCTTTCCAAATGCACAAGCTGCGGGGAATGCGTCAAGGTATGCCCGATAGAATTGGAAAATGAGTATGATGAGGCACTATCCACCAGGCGGGCTATATACAAACGGTATCCCCAGGCCATTCCCGGCGCCTATGCAATTTCCAAGACAGGTACGGCTCCCTGTAAGGCCACCTGCCCTGCCCACGTCAGTATTCAGGGGTACATTGCCTTGACAAGAGAGGGAAAATACAGGGAAGCGCTCGAACTTTTCAAAGAAGCCCATCCCTTTCCCTCGATATGCGGACGGGTCTGTCATCATCCCTGTGAAGGGATCTGCACCAGGGGAGATGTGGAACAACCCTTAGCAATCCAACATCTCCACCGCTTCTTAGGCGATTTTGATCTCTCAGGCGAAAGCCCTTATGTACCCGAGATAGAAGCAGAGAGGGAAGAAAGGATAGCAATTATCGGATCAGGTCCCGCAGGCCTTTCTGCCGCCTATTTCCTCTCTTTGAGAGGTTACAAGGTAACTGTATTTGAAAAACTTCCCGTAGCCGGCGGAATGATGGCCGTGGGAATACCCGCTTATCGCCTGCCAAGAGATATCCTGGCAGCCGAAATCAGGATTATTGAAGAAATGGGAGTTGAAATTCGCACGGGTGTATCATTTGGAGAGGATGTCACCCTTGGCGGATTAGAGGAAGATGGTTACAGGGCCGTTTTCCTGGCAACAGGTCTTCACATGAGCAGGGGTCTCAATGTTGAAGGAGAGGACCTGCCGGGTGTCCTGAAGGGCGTGGATTTCCTCAGGCAATCGGCCCTTGGTGAACCCGTATCCGTAAGCGGCAAAGTCATTATCATTGGCGGCGGGAACGTGGCCATTGACGTGGCCCTTACCGCACTGCGAAAGGGTGCCGAGGATGTCACCTTAGTGTGTCTCGAAAAGCGTGAAGAAATGCCCGCGTGGGAATACGAAATCGAGGATGCACTCGAAGAAGGTGTCAAAATCATCAACAGCCTTGGCCCTAAGAGATTCCTTGACCGGGAAGGCAAGCTGACGGGAATCGAGTTCAAGCGCTGCACTGCGGTGTTTGATGAAAAAGGCGCCTTTAATCCCCAATACGACGAAAATGACCTTTCGTCCATGGATGCGGATACTATTGTTGTGGCCATTGGACAGGCCGCCGACCTTTCCTTTTCAGATTCGGAAGGTGTTTCAGTTACCCCCAGGGGAGGTCTCAAGGCCGATCCTCTCACCCTGGAGACACCGATTGAGGGGGTGTTTGCGGGGGGTGATGTATTGTACGGGCCCAAGAGTGTTGTGGAAGCGGTCGAATGCGGTAAAGAGGCCGCACAAAGCATTGACCGCTACCTGAACGGTATTGATCTTAAAGAGGGACGTGAAAGGGAATGGAGCTATGAAAAACCGGCCATAGAGGAAGAGTCTTTAATGCCGAGGGTCCCCATGAAGGTACGGCCTGTCAAGGAACGTGAGGGCAATTTTGATGAAATCGCCCTTGGATTCAGCGAGGAGGAGGCCAAAGCAGAGGTAGAACGTTGCCTCAAGTGCGGTATATGCTCCGAGTGTTATCAGTGCGTCAAGGCCTGCCTGGCCGGGGCCGTTGACCATGAACAGAAAACAGTGGAGAGGGAGATTGAAGTCGGTTCCGTCATCCTCTGCCTGGGTACCGATGCCTTCGACCCTGAACCTTATGAGGACATCTATCATTACAAAAGCCACCCTAATGTCCTTACAAGCCTGGAATTTGAACGTATCCTGAGCGCAACCGGCCCGACCCTTGGACACCTTACGAGGCCTTCGGACAATAAAGAACCTAAAAAGATCGCCTGGCTGCAGTGCGTGGGATCAAGGGATAACAACCTCTGCGGTAACGGGTATTGTTCTTCCATGTGTTGCATGTATGCCATCAAAGAGGCGGTCATTGCCAAGGACCACAGCGAAGACACCTTAGATACGGCCATATTTTTTATGGATATGCGTACATTCGGAAAAGATTATGAAAAGTATTATAACAAGGCCGAAAATGAGCATGGCGTGAGATTTGTACGTTCCAGGGTCCATACGATAGACCCTATTCCCGGTTCGGACAACCTCATGATCGGCTATTGTGATGAAGAGGGCAAAATTCGGGAGGAAGTTTTTGACATGGTGGTCCTCTCGGTGGGACTTCAGATCAATAATGAAACTATTAAGCTTGCCGATAGACTGGGATTGGGACTGAACAAATACAATTTTGCAACCACCCATCCCTTTACCCCGGTCAACACAACAAGGCCCGGCGTATATGCTTGTGGTATCTTTCAAGGGCCTAAAGACATTCCCGGTTCCGTAACAGAAGCCAGCGCAGCGGCATGTGCTGCAGGTCGAGCCTTAGCCGATGCAAGGGGCACTGATACCCGCACCCTGGAGATCCCCGATGAGCTGGACATTACGGATGAAGATTTGAGGATCGGGGTATTTGTGTGCAATTGCGGCATCAATATCGCGGGCGTAGTTGATGTTCCGGCCGTAACCGAATATGCGGCCACCCTGCCCTATGTGGCCCTGGCAGATGAGAACCTGTTCACATGTTCTCAGGATACACAGGAAAGGATAAAAGAGGTCATCAAGGAAAACCGTCTGAACCGAGTCGTTGTGGCCTCGTGCTCTCCCAGGACCCATGAACCGCTGTTCCAGGAGACACTTCAGGCATGCGGGTTAAACAAGTATCTCTTTGAAATGGCCAATATCAGGGACCAGGACTCCTGGGTACACGGCGATGATCATGAAGCGGCAACAACAAAGGCCAAGGACCTTGTAAGGATGGCCGTGGCCAGGGCCGCGCTTTTAAAACCCCTTAAAGAAAAAATGATCAAAATAAACAAACGCGCCCTGGTTATCGGGGGTGGGGTTGCCGGAATGAATGCGGCATTGGGCCTGGCCGACCAGGACTTCGAGGTAGTGATTGTCGAAAAAGAGCCCCAGTTGGGCGGCCTTTCCAGACAATTGACTACTACCATAGAGGGAGAAGATATTCAGCGATACCTTTTGGAGATCGTGGAAAGGGTCACAAACCACGATAAGATTCAGGTCATGGCAGAATCCCTTATTGTCGGGTTTACCGGGTTCAAGGGGAATTTCACTACAGAGATTATGGTGGGTCCCGGCATGTATGAAAGAAAGATCGAGCACGGCGTGGTTATCTTAGCCACAGGGGCCAATGAATATAAGCCTAAGGAATATCTCTACGGTGAAGACTCCCGTGTCATGACCCAGATAGACTTAGGGAAGAGGCTTGAGGTGAAGGGAGCAGACGATCTCAATAATGTTGTCATGATCCAGTGTGTGGGGTCACGTAATGAAGAGCATCCCAATTGCTCTCGCGTCTGCTGTCAGAGTGCCGTAAAAAATGCGCTTCATATTAAAGATCTCAACCCTGACGCGGATGTCTACATCCTGTACCGGGATATGCGCATGTACGGACTGTTAGAGGACTTTTACACCGAGGCCAGGCAGCGGGGCATCATCTTTGTACGTTACCAAAAGGAAAGTCCTCCTACGGTTGAAGCCAAGGACGATGCCCTCATGGTAACCTTTAAAGATCATGTCCTCCAGCGGGACATTCGGATTCCAGCGAATCTTCTGGCGCTCAGTGCGGGCATGGTCCCGGAAGATACGCAGGAGCTGGCCTCCATACTGAAGCTGCCCAGAGATGACGACGGATATTTCATAGAGGCACATGTAAAACTGCGACCCGTGGATCTGGCTAATGAAGGTGTCTTTTTATGCGGCACTGCCCACAGTCCGAAACTCATATCCGAAACTATCTCCCAGGCATTAGCCGCGGCCTCAAGGGCCACGACATTTCTTTCCCAGTCGGAGATCACCCTTTCTGCAATAACCGCTAAGGTAGATCCGGAGAAGTGCGCGGCATGCCTTGTCTGTGTCAGGGCCTGTCCCTACGGGGTGCCCCGGATCAACGAGGAAGGCGCCAGTGAGATTGACGAGGCCCTGTGCCACGGCTGCGGAATATGTGCGGCCGAGTGCCCGGCAAAGGCCATAGAACTGAACTGGTATGAGGATGATCAGATTACCAGCAAATTGGATGCACTGCTGGAAGGAGTATTATAATGGGAGAATTCGAACCGATCATTATTGCATTTTGCTGCAACGCCTGAGGATACACTGCCGCGGACCTGGCAGGTTCCATGAGACTCAATTATCCGGGCACTATCAGGGTCATCAGGGTCCCCTGCACCGGAAAGGTGGATGTTCTTCACATGCTCAGAGCCTTTGAAAAAGGGGCGGACGGGGTCTACGTAGTGGGTTGCCTTGAAGGCGAGTGTCGTTTTGAAAACGGCAACCTGAGGGCACGTAAAAGGGTGGAACAGGCAAGAGAAATTCTTGATGCCATTGGGATTGGTGGTGAGAGGGTTAAGATGTATAACCTTTCATCCGGTGAAGGGACAAAGTTTGCGGAGTTTGCCATTGAAATGACAGAAAAGATAAAGGAGCTTGGGCCGAACCCTTTAAAGAATGCCAGGAAAAAGATGGCGGCATGATGAATTTGGTAACGCGAATTTCACCACGAAGATCACGAATGCATTATGAAACCATTCTTCCTGTCCTTCGTGATCTTCGTGGTGAAACGGAACTTTATTGAATCGCTTCCATAGGAGGTAACACCCAATGATTGTTGCAGAGAAAAAGCCGATTGAAGAAATAATCGACATGATTAAAGATTTCCAAAAGCTCCTTATTGTGGGTTGCGTCACTGTATGCGAGGCAGGTGGCAAGAAGGAGGTCGGGATTCTGGCTTCGGCCCTGCGCATGTATTTCATGAACGAGGGGAAGAAAGTAGACATAGATGAAATCACCCTGGAAAGACAATGCGACCACGAATACTTAGAGGAACTTCGCAACAACATTGATCAGTACGATGCCGTGCTTTCCTTAGCCTGTGGTGTCGGGGTCCAGTTCATGGCCGAAAAATACTTCAGTACGCCGGTCTTTCCCGGGGTCAATACCTGCTTTATGGGTGTAACCGAAGAAAGGGGTGTCTGGAGTGAACGCTGCCAGGGGTGTGGTCAGTGTATGTTGGGAAAAACCGCGGGCATTTGTCCCATTTCACGGTGCGCCAAGAGACTTTTAAACGGACCTTGCGGCGGTTCCACAAAGGGAAAGTGTGAGATCAACAAGGACCTTGATTGTGCCTGGCAACTGATCATCGACCGCCTCAAGGAGTTGGGCAGGCTCGATGACTACGAGGAGATTATACCTATCAAGGACTGGTCAACAGAGAGGGCCGGGGGCCCCAGAAAGGTGGTCAGGGAGGATGTAAGACTATGAGCGCAAACACACCGAGCAAGCTGAAAAAGATCCTTGATGCGGGACATCTCGCGGTCACTTCAGAATGCGGGCCTCCCAGGGGAAGTGACCCTGAGGCCATAACGAAAAAGGCTGAGATGATAAAAAATCACGTGGACGCCATAAACATAACGGACAACCAGACCAGCGTGACCCGCCTTTGCAGTCTGGCCGCCTGTATCCATCTCAAATTGATGGGGCTTGAGCCGACTCTTCAGATGGTCGTAAGGGACAGAAACCGCATTGCTTTGCAGAGTGACATTTTGGGAGCCGCATCCTTTGATATTCACAATATCCTCTGTCTTTCGGGAGACCATCAGCAATTCGGAGACTGCCCCCAGGGACAGAACGTCTTTGACATCGACTCAATGCAACTGATCCAGACGGTGAGATTGATGAGGGATGAGGGAAAGTTCTTGGGTGGAGATGATATTAATCGCCCCCCTCAAATGTTTGTAGGTGCAGCGGCCAACCCCTTTGCAGATCCCTTTGAAATCCGTGTTCCCCGGTTAGCCAAGAAGATATCTGCAGGTGTCGAGTTTATTCAAACCCAGTGTATTTACAACTTGGAAAAATTCGAACTCTGGATGAAGCAGGCCCGTGACCGGGGACTCCATGAGAAAGCATATATACTGGCAGGTGTCACGCCTTTTAAATCCGCGGGCATGGCCAAGTACATGAAAAACCGCGTTCCGGGAATGGATGTGCCCGATGAAGTGGTCAAGAGGATGAGCGGCGTGCCCAAGGAAAAACAACCCGATGAGGGAATCGATATTTGCGTGGAAACAATTCAGCGTCTTAAGGAAGTAGAGGGTGTGAAGGGATTTCACATTATGGCCATTGAATGGGAGGAAAAAGTCCCCGAGATAGTAGAGCGCTCAGGTCTTTACCCGAGGCCAAAGGATTTGTGATTGACTATTGATGTTTGACGATTGATGATTATTTCGATTAAAATTAAGCGGAACAAATGACAAATAAAAGGAGGTTTCTTTATGGCCAAAAAATATATCTTAGTGGTAGATGATGATCCTGATCTGGTGGAAACCGTAGCCATGATGTTGGAAAGCAAGGGATGCGAGGTTGGCCGCGCCTATGACGGGGTTGAGGGCGAAGAGTCGGTCAAGGAGCGCCGTCCGGACCTGATTGTCTTAGATGTGATGATGCCCCGAAAGGACGGCTACGTCCTCTGCTCCGAATTAAAGGCGAACGAAGAGACCAGAGACATACCAATTGTACTCCTCACCGCGGTGGGAGAAGCTGTTCCAACAACCACATACACCCACGCCGACGGTATGTCCACTGAAGCTGACGACTATATCGCCAAACCTATCGATACGGAAGGTATGTGGGAAGCGGTTAGCAGTCTGCTTTGATATACGGTTGAGCACAAAATGGCCCATCAAACCAGACTTGGCGGTTTTAAGCTCCTGAATGACGTGGTCTGGATTTCGCTGGTTGAACCCGATAGAGACAAAGGATTTCCTGCGGAGTTCTGTGGCACGTTAGCCGGAGAGAAGATAAATCTCCTGTTCCTGACCTGCGGGAACCAGGGAGGCGTATGGGGTCTGGACATTGTGGCAGACTCCGATAACGCGTCCAAAGTCTTCGAGCTCATTAAAGAAAATTTCGCGAAGATTAATTATAATACTGTAAAAGGTTCGGTTTTATCTCTTTTCCCCCACAAGAGCGACCCTGAGATCACCGCAGCGCTCCTTAATGTATTCGGCAAGGAGGGCATTGAGCCGAATGCCTTAGCTTACTCAAACTCGGCTATTTCAGCGGTTTTACGAGAGGAGATCGTCGATAAGGCCACAAAGTCCTTGTTCGAACCCTTCAGCTTCAGCGCATATCGGACCCCGGCCGACTGGAAACTTGCCCAAAAAGGCAAGGAACAGCTTTATAAGGAAGTAGTTGCCTCCTACCAGGAAAAACAGCCCAAGGTATACGCCTTGGAGTGGCAGGACGGACAAGAGCTTTTGCGGCTAAATTTGAACCGGCGCGACCTGGGAATCATGGGAAATGCTTTAAGAGACTTTTCCGGTCAGGATCGCGTTTTTTCATTCCTGATGTCAAATCCCTCTAATGAAAAAAAGACCGCGAATCTATCCTTCTGCCTCCCTGTGCCGGGCCACGGAGAAAGTACAGACATGGTACAAGGATTACTTGCCGAAGTCCTCACGGATAGGATCTCTCCCGTCTCGATATTCTCCATGAACGGCCCGCATTTCGGTGATCGTTACGGCATTGCGAGCGAACTCCTTACAGCGTTTGATAAGGCCCGGGTTGACCTTCTCGCCTTGAGCTGCTCTATCCATTCCATCACCGGTGTCGTGCCTGCAAACCAGGGCGATTCAACCATCCGGGCCATCCAGGGATGTTTTAAGGTACCCTCGGTCATCCGGAAAACATAGGTACCAAGTAACCGTTCATGGGTTCAGTGGTTTAGAAGTTCACCGAAAAGCTAAGAAGTCCTACAAGCAGGATTTACTACAAAAAAAGCTTGATCATCCTATGGTTTTTCAGGCAAAGCAACAACCGGATCACGCCGTCTCTTTTATCATGGATTCAATGGGGGTGTATTCAAGTCCAAGTGCCTCTGCTACGGCCTTGTAAGTGATTTTCGCCTGAAAGACATTTACTCCCTTTGTCAGGCCCGGGCTGTTTCGCAATGCATCGAGCAGGCCCTGCCCCGCCAACTTCATGAGATAGGGTAGTGTGGCGTTAGACAGGGCATAGGTACTGGTGCGCGGGACCGCGCCCGGCATATTGGTGACGCCGTAATGGATAATACCGTCTATAACCCGGATCGGGTCTGAATGGGTGGCCGGACTGGTGGTCTCGCAGCATCCCCCTTGATCCACGGCCACATCCACTACCACGCTCCCCGTCTCCATGGCACGGATCATTTCCCTCGTGACTAAGCACGGCGCCCTCCCGCCTTTTACCAGTACCGCCCCGATAAGAAGGTCTGCCCTTTTGACGGCCTCGGCAATGTTCACGGGATTTGCGCTCAGGGTGGTAAGCCGGCCGTGCAGTACCTGGTCCATATGCCTGAGCCTTGCCGCATCGATATCCAAGAGCATCACGTGCGCACCCATTCCGAGGGCTATCTGGGCCGCATTGGTTCCCACTATTCCGGCGCCGATTATGGCCACGTCAGCCGGACGCACACCGGGGACCCCGCCTAATAATTTTCCCCTGCCCCCATTCATCCTTTCCAGATACCGGGCCCCTACCTGAACCGCCATGCGACCGGCCACTTCGCTCATTGGAATGAGCAAGGGCAGGCTGCCGTCAGCCTGTTCCACGGTCTCATAGGCTATCCCCGTCACTCTTCGTTTAAGCATTGTTAGGGTCAGGTTTCTTTCTGCAGCGAGATGTAGAAAGGCGAACAGGATCAGACCCGGACGCATCAGGTCGTATTCGGACGGCTGGGGCTCCTTGACCTTGATTACAAGGTCTGCATCCCATACTTCAACAGGCCCTGACACCACCCTGGCCCCTGCCCCTCTATATTCATCATCCGCGAAACCACTTCCCTCCCCTGCCCCCTGCTCGGCCTGGATCCGATGTCCGGCATCTACAAGCTGGCGAACACCTCCCGGCGTAACTGCAACGCGGTATTCGTTATCCTTGATTTCCTTGGGCAATCCGATGATCATTGTTTACCTCCTCGTCATTCCTGCTCAGTTTTGGGGCATTTTAAAACGTACAACACAGACATGATCAATCTCCTTTTCGTTGGCGAGGAAGGAATATCCATAAGATAACGGCTGCAAGGATCATGGCAAGGCAGAGTATCTGACCCATGGAAAAGAGGCCCCATAAAAGACTTAGCTGCGGATCAGGCTGGCG
>JAFDDR010000136.1 GCA_019310785.1 Deltaproteobacteria bacterium | reverse complement strand
TCTGGAACCTGCCCTTGCCTTGTTGGCGTTGCCCTTCCGTCCGGTAACGGCGGGCGTTTTACTTCCGGCTCTCACGCCAGAAGGTCGGCGTCTGCGTCATGCCAGGCGCACGTTTGTAATTGTGCAGACACTGTCTGCCCAATTTGCGGATATGTAAAATAAAACTGCCGAAAGAGTTTCAGGTTCCTATGTTCAGTAATCGGCTGTCAGCCGGCAGTTGTAAGGTTTGTTTGAAATACCAATAATTCAGGTTATCTTCAAACCCTTTATTGTAAAGATGTAATACATGTAAATAATGCCTATGATAAGATCAATAATTCCGAACAGGAGCAGGATCCGGGCGGCACTGCCTAATAAAACAAAATAGAGGAAAAAGAGAAAAACAAAGATCCTTGTCAGACCTTCCCAGAAGACGAACCACGCTCGTCTCTCTATGTCCAGCGACGCAATGATCAGAAAAATTCCCAGAAAAACAACGACGAGGCCGAGAATATTGATCATTATCACGTTATTTATATTTCCCGGCATGGATAACGCTGTTCCCCCAAGCCCCAGGACATTACTCAGGCCGTTTGAAGTGCTAAGGAAACTCTTCAGCGTAACGGGACACATAAGCGCTGCATAAGCAACGATGTTGAAAATCCCCGTCCAGAAAACCCACCTTCTGAAATGTGCAGTCTTAACTGAATCCGGCATAATAAGTACCTCCTTACTAAACCCTAAAGTTACATAAACAACACACCTTAATTATCCCAAGAAAGTCTTAAGCCCTGCTAAACAACACACCTTAATTATCCCAAGAAAGTCTTAAGCCCTGCTTTTGGTTCTTGTTTATTGACAAAAGGTTCAGTTTTCGGCTCTCAATTACCATGCTCTCCTGACATACCCGGTCAAATGCCACGAAGTGGCAGGTCAAAGTTGAAAGCTCAAAGGGCAGTTGGTCCCGATTAGGCGGTCTTCCAGGAGAATAGAGTAAAAAAACCCCGGTCTCGATATGAGAAACGGGGTTTTTGCTTGCCCTGAATCATGGCTTTCTCCCTCTGGTTTGCGAATGAGAATGATGATTCGGCCCCGGCTGAGAAGATACTGGTTCAGGAGGCGATCTCCATGCCGCTTCACGATTTCATTTTACTTTTGTTTAAATGCCTTTAGCTCGTCCGGATCAAATACAATATTCCTTCCTATCCTTTCGTATTCTATTTTCTCTGCCTTAATCCATCTCCTCAGCGTAATCTCAGCCACCTCGAGGTATTCAGCGGCCTCTTTGACGGTAAACGGAGACCGTCTGACCTCGTCGAATACTTCATCATGGCCGTACAGGTCCTTTTCAAATCCCTGCCTTGCTATCACACCAAACAATCTTTCCCTTTCTTTTAAGGGCATGGCCAAAATGTCTTTATATACTTTCTCAGCAGTGATCATTATGATTCAACCTCCCTCAAATACCTCTTAAGTTCGCGGTAAAAATTTTCATGCGGGCCTATCATGAAAAATAGTATGTCAGACTCTTGAAAACGATAGGCTATTAGGAACTGGTGCTTTTTAAATGAGAATTTGTGAACTCGAAATCCTTTCAGATCACCTTTTTTCGATTCCCCAACTTCAGGATTGATGATCACTTTCTCAACTGCATCCTCAATGACGAGTTGAAAGGGTCTTGTCTGTTTCTTTACAAATTTTCTGAATGGTGGTTTGTAAAACCTCTCCATGATCATTTCTATGATAGCTTATAATATCATTTTGTCAATCATCAATTTGTCAAAGGAAGCCGCGTCAGGGGATGGAAAAATCATGTACCCATGTGTTCCTTGACGCATGGTTGCCTTTTATCTATCCTAATTCCCTGAAAAAACGAAGCTTTATCACACTGTTAGTCTACGCGAGGCAGAGATGAATTAATTTTATTGATAAAGCTGTTGATTTGAGTTTAACTATCAAAAATTTTTAAATATATCTCTCACCCCAGTACCATCTTCCGGAGCTGCGGGGCACCGCATGGCGGCATATTTATGGACCAATTCACAGAGAAATTCACAATCAAAGTCACTGATAGTGGAGTCGTTATCATTGGTGAAGAGGGAAACAGGCTGAAATTCAGTGTTGGTGAGGCATTAATGCTGCTTGATGTCCTCAAGAATGAAGAAGTCGAATTGAGAAAGATGGCTGAAGAGAAGTCTCCCACGCCTGTAAAAATCCAATTCTGACTATTACCGCAGTTAAACTTTATTTCAGATGCAGGGGATAAAACATGGATAATGAGATTTTTTATGAAGATGAATCAAGTCAATACGGCGATGGTATAGTGTTAAATAAGTACAGGAATGAATTTTCACTTGTAGCGGCGAAGCGTAAGAATGATGAAATTTTTATGGAGTGGGTTTTCCCGCAGAAAAGAGATGGGAGCAAGGAACCAATTGACAAAAGCCTGCCCTGGAAGATCAAACTGGGACCAAAGGCAGAAGCTATCAAGGTGTTAAAGTTTTTTCTGGAGAAGCTGGAGGGTAGTACATCTCCCTCTGATGATATCACAGATGATGACGGCAGGAAGGATGATTCATTTGAGGACGATATTCCGTTTTAAGTGAGGTTGCGGGGGTAAGACAGATTCTAACAGCCACCCTTCTTGAGCCAGTGGCCAACCTGGCATTCGTAGGCCGTACCGTTGTCGCAGACCCTGGTGCCTTCATCAAATCCAGCGTCATTCCAGTAGCACTTGGATACTCCATCCTCAAATTTCACGGTTCCGGCTTCATCTACGGAATTGATCACCTTGGAATTTTTCATGGCGGAGTCCATCGGATCCACATCAATTATGTCTTCACTCATTGGTTTGCCTCCATTCCTGAAGTCACAATCTCCTGCAGCGGTGTAGTCATTAATGAATTTTTAAAATAAATTCGCCTGCTTGTCAAGAGGAACCGATCCTTCGTCATCAAACCCCGGAAAACCATTGTATGTGTTAAATTCAAAAGGGTGTTGCCTTTTCCGGATAGGTCTGCCGTGCGCAATCGGAAAGTGATGTCATAAACGGACCGCACAGGACGGGGTGTCAAATCGGAATTTCAAGCAGGGATGGAAGTCTATTCTCGGACAGCCTCCTAATACGGAACAAACATTATGATATTGCCATCCTTGTCCCTTACCCTGACTGTTCCCGTGCCCTTGTCAACAAGTTTACCATCCTTAAAAATTACATGATAACCGGGTTTGTCGGAAGCCCATTCCTTCCCCATTTTCCTTGAATATTTAAACGCCTTATATTCCCCTTTTGTTTTGATATCATCCGGATGTCCCAAGAGTTCAATTACTTCCGGTTCCGTCATTCCTTTATGCAACCTGGAGACTTTTCCGGAGGTGGCGCACCCTGCAAAAAACAATATTATCGAAAAAATAATCAGCTTTCTCATAATATTCACTCCTTATGACCTGGTGTTTTTGTACCATGTTACTACCCATGGCAGATGAAAAAAGGCTGAAGGGTTGTCAGGACTCTGATTTTATGTTCCGCCTTTTGACAAGTTCTATAAATTCTTCCAGTCTCTGCTCGGAACCAAACACGTCATTATATAACTTCTCACTCCAAAAGGTGAGTCCCAATTTGAAAATATGGCTTATTAGTTGATCGACGTTATGCGGTCCTTGCAGCTTTAGAACCTGGTAAAGCAAGTCATCGGGAACGTTAATCGGATAAACGGCAGTGGTAGATGTGCTCTCTTTCTTAATAAAATCCTGAACACTCTTAAGGACCCTTAAATTGGCATACTTCCAGCTATATTCTTCCTCATCCATTCCCTTGTACCCTAAAATTCCTCCAATTTTGATAACCTCGCAAAAAGTCGCTTCGCGCCGTTTTACTCCACCTTTACCCTCCCGCTATGCCGGATTGACGGACTTTTTACGATTCCTTAAATCATAACATAAATTACCCAAAAAAAACATTGTAAAAAATGTTTGAACACGGTAAAAAATGCACGCCTGTCGAAGATCCCGCGATGCGGGGAAGGATACGGCATTTCAAAAAAAATGTTTTTTGGTGGGAGGAAGTACGGATGGATGATATCCAGGAATATTTCTTATGTGACGAATGTAAAAATAAAGACTTTAAGCTCGTTTACAATTTTTCCCTTCGATTTCACGGTGTTAACTTTTCCGACGATCTCATCTACGACCGGTTCATCGATGAAATGTATCAATGCACAAAGTGCCGGAAAACTTTTACAAAAAAACAGATAGAAGAAGGGTTGACCGAGATAAAAAGAAGACACAAGAAGGATTAAGCCTGCTATTTAGCCTCTTTCATATAAAACTGGCATTTGTAAGAACCGATCTCTATCGTGTCAAAGTCCTTTAATGGCACGCTTTCCTTTACCACCTGCCCGTTGACCTTCACTTTTGTCATACCACCGGCAAAACTGATAGTGTAACCCGATGGACGCTTGCTGATGGTGGCCGCCGTGGCCCCCATCAGCATACCGGACAGTCTAACCTCCGAATTTTCCGATTTGCCGATCCTGGTGAGCTTTTTAACCAACTCGATTTCGCCTTCCACGGAGCCTTCCAAAAAGGAGAGTACGCCGATTTTCTCTGCTACAGCAGGCTTTGCGCCGGGAGTTGCCTGGGCCTTGGCTAAAAGCTCGCGCTGTTTTGCAGTATCAAGCATCATGGTCTTATCCATGTCCATGGGCTCGCTTTCAGCCGCTTTCTCCGCCGCACCTTTCTCAGATGCTAAAAAGAGAAGGACATGTTTCCCTATGACGATGTTGTCCCCATGTTTCAGCTTGTGGGTTACTATTTTTTTGTCTTTTATAAATGTTCCGTTTGTGCTCTGGAGGTCTGTTAGAATAAAGTCCGAGCCGGTTTTATCAATACGGGCATGAAAACTTGACACGGCCAGATTGTCTATTTGGATCATATTTTCAGGCTTCCGGCCAATGGTCATGCCGTCTTTTGTAAAAGGGAATTCTTTAACTACCTGTTTATTAAAGGTCAAAATAAGTCTGGCCATGATGTATCCCCCTAAATTTTACGCATAATTAAATATATATTAGACCATTATATATGAAATTGCAAGATAAATTTATAATATCTCAATAAATAACGGCTTTAATACCGGCTTAGGCAAAAAAATATGACTGTTTTTTGCCCGCCTGCCTTCGGCAGGAAGGCGCTCTATCAAAATGCTCCTTTGGCTGCCATTGCCGTGGACATCGATGTCATGGCTTAATTTTTTTAATTATTTTCTGAATTGTCGTTAAGACATCTGCCATTATTGTCCCAATCCCCTTTAACGGCCCTGTGTTTTGTTTTTCAACTCCTTCAATATACACTGAAACGACCGTCGTATTATCGTGCCCACCCCTGTTCAAAGCGATATCCACAAAATCCCGGCAAAGGGCTTCCGGGTCATCCTGTGTTTCCACCATACGCAGTACCTCTTCTTCCGTTACCAGGTCTGTCAGACCATCGCTCGCCAAAATAAAACGGTCATTATTCGCCGGCTCAATCTCAAAGATGTCCGGCTCCACTTCTTCAGCCGAGCCCAAATTTCTGGTCAACATATGTTTCATGGGAGAGGCTTCGGCCTCTTCGGGTGTCATCACTCCCATCTCAAGTTGTTCGGCGACAATGGTGTGGTCTTTGGATATTTTTTCGATCTCACCATTCCTGACCATGAAAATAGGGCTGTCGCCTGCATTGGCAGAGATAATAAGCCCCTGCTCAACCGCCAGAACAGCCACGGTCGTCCCCATGCCGTGGTACTGCTCATACTGGGTCGCCATTTCATGGATGACCTTATTGGCCAACTGGATACTGCCCTTTATATAGTTACCTGTCCTGGAAAGTGAAGGGTCGGGATATCCGAACAGTTCCTCTTCCGGGGCATTTTCGGCCGTCCATTCTTGAAAGCTCTTGTTGATTAAATCCACGGCCATCCGGCTGGCAACCTCCCCAGCCAAATGCCCCCCCATTCCGTCAGCCACAACATAGAGCCGCAGCCTGTCATCCGTGGAGAAAGAGTCCTCGTTTCCCTCTCTCTTGAGACCCACGTCTGTCAAGCCTGAAGCATTGACTAAAGGTGGTTTCATAATAACCTCAAACCCGTTTTCTGATTTTTTAACCTTTATTTTAAATGTTTATCTCATATTGTTCAAGATGAAAATGTTTTTTTGCAATAATTATGATTCGTTTCTCGGTCCTTTTTTCCACTTCTATTACCGATTCCTGCTCTTCTTCCCTTAAAACACTGTCAATTTCCGGGTTCACCATCACAAAGACCTGTCCCCCTTCTCCAGAGGTATTACACTCTCTTTCCAGGTCTCTTAATAACTCATAACATATGGTCTGTCTGGATTTGAGGAGACCGCTTCCATCACAGTAAGAACAGGGTTCCGTTAGCAGGCTGTTTAAGTTTGCCCGCGTCCTCTTTCGCGTCATCTCAATAAGCCCCAGGTCCGACATGGGAAGGATGTTGGTTTTGGCCCTATCTTTGCTAAGTGCCTGTTTGAGAGCTAAAAAAACACGTTCCCGGTTGGTTTTCTTTTCCATGTCAATAAAGTCGATCACAATGAGACCGCCTATATTTCTGAATCGCAACTGGTAGGCAATTTCTTTGGCCGCCTCCAGGTTTGTTTTCAAAATAGTCTCTTCCAGATTTCTCTTGCCCACATAGCTCCCGGTATTAACATCTATTGGTGTAAGGGCCTCAGCCGTTTCGATTACAATGTAGCCACCCGATTTCAGCCATATCTTGTTTCCCAGGGCACGAGAAATTTCCATTTCAATCCCAAACTCGTCAAAAATGGGCTCGGACCCTTCATAGAGTTCCACTGAATATTTCAATCTGGGGGCAAAAGTCCCTATGAATCCCATAATTTTTTCGTAATCTTCGATCGAGTCGATAACCAGACGATCTACTTCCCTGGTAAACAGATCGCGAACGGCCCTCAAGGGGATGGACAACTCCTTACATAAAAGCACTGGAGCTGCTCCCTTTTCCATTTTTTCCTGGATATCCGACCAGAGCTTTAACAAAAAGTCCATTTCATATTTTAACTTCTCTTTTGAGGCACCCTCACTGACCGTTCGAGCGATAAACCCCAGATCGCCGGGTCTTATTTCCAGGATGATTTGTTTCAGCCTCTCCTTTTCCTCTTTATCTTCTATCCTGCGGGAAATCCCAATATGATTGACGGTGGGCATAAGGACAAGATGCCTTCCGGGGAGGGAAATATGAGAGGTAACCCTGGCCCCTTTGTTGCCGATGGGTTCCTTGGCCACCTGGACCATGATGTCCTGTCCCTCATGGAGCAGGTCGTCTATTTGAAAAGAGATGTCACGGAGTTGACCGGGTTGAGATGCCTCGGAAGCTGTAAAGTCCGAGTCCTGAATGGCCGTCTGATTTCCTAACATCATTTGCTCAAAGCTTGAAAAATCATTGTATACATCGGATACGAAGAGAAAAGCCGTTCTTGCAATGCCGATATCCACAAATGCGGCCTGCATGCCCGGAAGAACCCTTACCACCCTTCCCCTATAGATATTTCCCATCAATTCCTGTCCGATTTTTCTCTCAATATGAAGCTCCGCAACAATGCCATTTTCGACAAGCGCGACTCTGGTTTCGTATGATCTGGCATTGATAATGAGTTTATTGGACATGGGATCTTTTATTTCCCTTAAGAAAGCCTTTGATGTAACGTCCTGACTCCATAAGCCCGAATAATATTAGTAGAGGAACAGCGCGCCGTGCAATCAACCAAGCACTTGATTGGTTTTTAGTATCTTCATTCCACTTACACTGGATTCATCTAAGGAAAAAACACCCCTGACGATTTCAGCCGGTTTTGATTGAGGCCCGGATGTGTGTTGAATAATCAGTCGTATCCTGTTTGGTGATACAAGGATCATCGATTTTACCAATGGTCTTATATTTATCTTATGTTCCCCTTTTTTGTTGATTTTTACAACAGGAAAATACTCTGATTTAAGAAACGTCTCCAAATAATCATCCTGCAATTTGACACCATTTTTTAGGCTGACAAGGAAATGGCTCTCCTTTAATCTCTCCTTTTTCTTGTCAAAAGGCACTTCTTCGACCGATATCACGGTAATACCGGAAGGGAGTTGCAGGTTAATGCTCTCCTCTAAAGAAGAGGTCCCTGGTGTTCCTGCAATCTCGATATCCACGGTTTCCTGCATACTCTCAGTGCCCAAGGGTAAAGCGCAGGCAAATGATATCTTCGGCATGGGGTGAAAACCCTTAGAATAAACAAGATTCAAGCCGGCCCTCCTGAAGGCCCTGATAAAGGTCCGAACAAGTTCTAAGTGACCAAGAAACCTGGCACGGCCCGTTTTCGTAAAGGTGATATGGTGCTTGTTTGAGCGTCCGGGTGCGGTTTTTAGGGCCGGTTTTTCAGGTCCGTGGGGCAAATCCCCGTCCCTGAAAAGGACCGGATAAACGGTTTTGTGATCACAAACCCCGCATTCCAGACATTTTTCCCTGCAATCAGGGGTCGTCTTTTCCGTCTGGGCCCTTTCCCTCTCTCCCTTGAGATAGGCTTTGGTGACACCGGAATGTATGTGGTCCCAGGGGAGGACCTCGTCAAAGGACCTTTTACGGTAAAGATAAAAGCCCGGGTCCAATCCCGCGCACCTGAAGGCCTCTTCCCAGGTCCCCATTCGGAAATGCTCTGTCCATGCATCATACTCTGCGCCCAGGCTGCGTGCTTCCATAAGGACCCTTGAAAGCCTCCTGTCACCCCTTGAAAAAACCCCCTCCAACCAGCTTAATTCGGGCTGATTCCATTTGACCCTGACATTACCTGACTTGAGCCCTTCCCGGATCAGGTTTATTCTCCTGTGGCTTTCCTGAAAAGGGATCTGGGGCTCCCACATAAACGGGGTAGGTATGAGATTTGGGCACAAAAGTGGAGACACTGACGTTCAGCCTGGCACGCCTTCCATTCTTCCCGGCAAGGCGCATAATCTTTCTGGAAAGACCCACGATATCCTCAAGATCTCCCTCCTCCTCTAAGGGGAGCCCTATCATGAAGTAAAGCTTCATTAAATTCCACCCCGCCCCGTAAATGGCCCTTGCCGTTTCCAAAATCTCTTCCTGTGTCAGCCCTTTGTTTATGATCCTTCGCATCCGGTCGTTGCCTGCCTCCGGTGCCAGCGTGAACCCTGTTTTTCTAACCCTCTTCACCTGTTCGATCAATAAAGGGCTTAAGCTGTCCATCCTCAGCGATGGAAGGCTTACGGCAACCTTTTCCATGGATTGGGTATCCGTTAGGACCTTTAGAAGAGATTCAATACAGCTATAATCTCCGGTACTCAAGGACAGCAGGGAAAGCTCCTCGTAGCCTGTGAGCCTTAAGCCGCTTTCGACCTTC
>JAFDDR010000329.1 GCA_019310785.1 Deltaproteobacteria bacterium | reverse complement strand
AGTTACTTGTAAAAGGCATCCCGTCTTTAAAGAAAAAAAAGGTCTACTTTGAGGCCATCCACAGCAAGATGAAGACCTTTTCCCCATCTTCTATTGCCATATTTGCCTTGAAAAGCGCAGGTGGAATAAACGTTGCCGATGACGCACAGGCCAGGAGGGAGACCAATATCGCTGCCTATGGAAAAGAACACATTTTATCTCATGCAGAAGAAATAGACGTCTACCTTGCGCAGCACGGGGCCATGAATCATGCAAAAGTCAGACGCATCAAGGAGGAAGGGGGCTTTTCGGCCATCAAGGCAGTAAGGGAGGGGAAGGTCTATATAATTGATGAGAAGATAGTTTCACGGCCTACAATGAGATTGCTCGACGGTATATATGAAATTGGCAGGATCTTATACCCTTCAAGGTTTAATGATATAACCCCGTTTATGGCAAAGACCGTTGTTACCAGGGCCGAATTTGCAGAGATGTTCATCAAGACAATGAATATTCGCCTGAAGACACCGGATTACAGGCATGATATCCGGAAAAGAACAAGCGCCGAACATAAGTACGGGGATTTCAAGGATGTGGACTATGCCGGAAATGGATACAAATTTATAGAGACCGCTGTCTACAGAGGATTTTTCCCTGACATTAGTAAATATAAATTTAACCCTGACATGCCGGTTAAAAAAGGGACTGTTGCCTATGCCCTGTTTATGAATTTTGATCTTCCGGATGCAAGACCTGTGGCCATAAAAGATGTCCGGAAAACCAATCCCCTGTTTAACCAGATCCAGGCGGTTGTGGGGCTTGATATTATAAAATTGAACAAAGACGGAGATTTTATGCCTGAAAGGTCCGTATCAGGCAGGGATCTCTTCCAATATATTTCACTCGCAAGAGACAAAAGCACACATTAGGGTCGTGGATTCCTTACCAGGGGTACAATCAGAATGAAAAATGGAACATTGTACGGAATCGGGGTTGGTCCCGGAGACCCGGAACTTATTACCCTTAAGGCCGTAAAAATATTAGGTCGCGTTGATGTAATATTTGCAGCCTCATCCACTAAAAACGAGCATTCACTCGCCGTTAATATCGCATCACGATACTTAAAAAAGGATGTGCCTACAGTACTTCTCGGTTTTCCAATGACGCTTGAGAAGGAAGAACTTGTCTCTGCCTGGGAAAAGAACGCCCGGCAGGTGATTGAGGTTGTCAAAAAGGGTCGGGACGCAGCTTTTATCACCCTGGGTGATCCCATGACCTACAGCACATTCGGCTATCTTATGCGAACAATAAAAGCAATGAAAGAGGATATAACAGTAACTGTTATCCCCGGCATCACATCATTTCAGGCCGGGGCCGCTGCGGCCGGACATGTCCTTACTGAGGCGGAAGAATCCTTTACCGTGATTTCAGGGGCCCTGGGAGCGGAAAATTTAAAGCAGGTAATTAACCATACTGACAATGTAGTAATATTAAAGGTGTACCGGAATTACAGAGCGATTATGGACACACTGGATGCCTTTAATTTAAAAAGAAATGCCATCCTCATATCCCGATGCGGGTTAGAGGACGAAGAGATCGTCCATGATCTGGAACAGCGTCCGGATACAATTCCCCCTTATCTCTCTCTTCTTCTCATCAATAAAAAAGAAATAGTATGAAAAAGAAGCCGCCTTTATTTCTCTATATCCTGTTGGCAGTTTTGGCCGGATGCGCACTTATGGCTTTTTTTAGCGGCGCCTTTGATGTTGCCGGTTGCCGGTGTTTTCAAGGAACCTGCAAGGCTCTGGAAAAAGATCATTTGGCCCCTGATGAGATTGACTGTATTCATCTCCATAGGCCTTTTTGTGGGCCAATTCATTGAAGGTATGGGGTGGACGGATCGACTTAGCGTGATGGCCCGCCCGTTTATGCGCTGGGGGCATCTTTCGCATCAGATGGGGGCAGTATTCACCACTGCATTTTTTTCAGGCACTACATCTCTATCCATGCTTATGTCGTTTCATCAAGAGGGAAAGTTAAGCCGCAGGGAGACAACCCTTTCCGTGCTCTTGAATACCTTTCCGTCCTTTTTTCTCCACCTGCCCACCACGTTTTTTATAATACTCCCCCTTGTTGGAAAGGCAGGGGCCATATACCTCCTGCTTACATTCGGAGCAGCCCTTTTAAGATTGGGAGCAGCGCTTACCTGCACACATTTTATGCTTCCCGAAACATCAGTCTATTACCATGAAAAGACATCGCAAGATAAGGACTGGAAGAAACTGTTCCGGGAAACGGGCAAAAAATTTATTTCCCGGTTGAGCAACATTCTCATGATTGTCTTGCCCGTGTACCTGATTATTGCACTGATATCCGACATGGGATTTTTTTTGTGGCTCAGGAAATTGTTTGCACAGGGATTCACAAGCACATTTATCCCCATAGATGCCATGTCTATCGTGATATTCAGCCTTGTGGCCGAGTTTACATCCGGCTATGCTGCCGCCGGCGCCATGTTAGACGCCGGGACACTGACTGTTTTTCAGATCGTGTTAGCGCTCCTTTTGGGAAACATAATCGCCGCACCGGTCAGGGCGCTCAGACATCAGATGCCTTATTATATGGGTATTTTCAGCCCGGGCCTCGGTGTTCGTCTGATGCTGGCAAGCCAGGCATTCAGGATCGGTAGCTTGATTTTCATTTGCATAATCTTTATTCTAATGAAAACCTGACCCTAAATTTGGTCACAGAGGAAGATGAGTACATTCTTGAAAACGAATAAGGCGATTCCCGCCATGTGCATTGCCGGAACCCACAGCGGCTGTGGAAAGACCACGGTCTCCCTGGGGATCATGTCCGCCCTGGTCAAAAGAGGTCTTGTTGTGCAGCCGTTTAAGGTAGGACCGGACTTCATTGATCCTGGTCATCACCGGCGTATCACCGGAAAAGATTCACACAACTTAGACGGCTGGATGATGAACCGCGAGTACAACCTGGATATGCTGACACGCTACAGCCGGGACGCGGACGTGGCCGTTGTGGAAGGGGTGATGGGTCTCTTTGACGGTTTTTCGGGCAGTGATGAAGCAGGATCAACGGCCCAGATGGCAAAATGGCTGGGCCTTCCCGTAATACTGGTGATTGATGCCAGGTCCATGGCACGATCCGCGGCAGCTCTTGTCCTTGGCTTTTCAAGGTTTGATCCGGATCTGCCGCTGAAAGGCATTGTCTTCAACCGGATGGGGAGCGGGGCGCATGCGGAAATGATTGCTGATGCCATGTCTTCTGTTCCTGATATACCCGTTCTTGGATATCTCCCGAGGGATAAAGGGCTTGAAATACCTTCCAGACACTTGGGGCTTGTTACTGACGAGGATTTCAGCGCAGATGAAGATCGTATCGCAAAGTTAGGTCGCTGGATTGAGGACAACATGGACCTGGACCATCTTATGGGATCACTATTAGAGGCCGGAAATCACAGGTCAGATGGTGTCAACTTTAGCAGCAATAATGGGCGAGATCATAAAATAAAAATCGGCATTGCAAGGGATGAGGCGTTCAGTTTCTATTATCCTGAAAACCTGCGGCTGCTCGAAGAGGCGGGCGCAGATTTGATATCCTTTTCGCCTCTTCGCGCAAGGCGTTTGCCTGACGGGATTAAAGGGATTATTCTTGGGGGAGGCTATCCCGAACTCCACTGTGAGATGCTTTCAAAGAACCGGGAACTACTGGCAGAGATAAGGGAGTTTGGATTAAGCGGCAGGCCCATTTAT
>JAFDDR010000328.1 GCA_019310785.1 Deltaproteobacteria bacterium | reverse complement strand
TACCCATGAGAGGTCGCCTCATTGTCGGGCAGGATTCGGTAGAGTTTTCCCACCTCCAGTGATGATGGGTAACCTTCATTGTTGATACAAACTGCAAATTTCATCTCTGGTTTTTCCTTTCTCTTCGTAGTTAGTCAATCAAAGGAAATTTCAATTTTATTTCTTTCTTGCCGATACCGTGTGCCTCATATCAATGGATTTCTGCGGTATGAACCGTGCCATCTTTTAAGCATACTGTCCAAATCCTTTAAACTTTTCAAATCCTTTAAACTTTTTCCAGTGCCCTTGGCCATATTGTTTCCGCAATCGTGGTAAATCGCGAATCCCACGGCCTACCGCGATGGATTCAGCATCTCTGATGCTTCCAATAATTTCAAAATCCATCAGAAATTTATCTTATCCTCATTGCCTCATTACCGCCGCGCAGGAGGCGCGGCAACCATTAAATGTAAAGAATTTATTCAATGATATTGACAATTTTAGTATTAATTCTTGATTTTCGTCTTGTGGCGATATAACACAAAAACATATGAAAAAGCAAGAAATCATGTCTATCCTGTTTTCCTGTCAAATTATTTTCCGGTGAACTGTTACCTATATACTTGATTGGTCACGAAGCCATTCTTCAAGGCGTTTGAGACCTTCCTCGATTGAAACCGCAGGATGGTAGTCGAGGTCCCTTCGGGCCGCGGTGATGTCAAACCAGTGGGCAGTGGAGAGCTGTCTTGCCAAAAAGCGGGTCATGGGAGGTTCTTTCCGGATGCGTAAGGCGGTATACAGCATTTCGAGTAACCAGCCTGCCGCATAAGCCGCGGCAGGCGGTATGCTGCGGTCTATGGGCGGGAGTCCGGCAGTTCCTATGATGCGGCTCATCAACTCGGCGATATCTATAGGCTCTCCCTGGGAAATGAAGTATGCCTTTCCGGCAATGGCTGAACCAATGGAGAGGCGGTCAGCGGCCAGAAGATGGGCCTCTGCCGCATTATCAATATATAAGCAGTCCACAAGATGGGGCTTTTTGCCCACCTTGCGAAGCCTGCCCGCCTTTGCCCGCGCAATAAACCGGGGCAAAAAGTTTGGGTCCCCCGGTCCCCAGACAAGGTGAGGACGTATCGCAACGGTTGCCAGGTCATCCCCGTTGGCACTAAAGACCATCTGTTCGGCAAGGGCCTTGGTTTTCGCATAGTGGGTGTCAAAGTGATCAGGGTATGGCGCGGATTCATTGATACCTTCCACGTCCCCGCCTGAGTGGACCACGCTCGGTGTGCTTGTATATACGAGTCGAGTGATTTTATGTTGCTTGCAGGCCGCGATGACGTTTTCAGTGCCAACAACGTTAGTGGAAAAGTATCCCTTATAAGGTCCCCATATGCCGGTTTTGGCCGCAACGTGGAAGACTATATCACATCCCTTGGCCGCAGAGGCCACGGCAAGGGCATTCGAGATGTCGCCCTGCACCACATCCACACCAAGCTCACGCAGCTCAGGATAGTCGCCCCGTGAAAAGCTACGCACCTCGTCTCCCCGTGCAAGCAATTGAGAGACAATGGCCTTGCCTAAAAATCCACCACCCCCGGTAACAAGTGCTTTCATGTCAATTTCTTCTCAGCCCACACTGCAAGTTTATCACGGAATATTTTTGCATTATGACGTATATCCACGGGGAATGAGTCGTGAAACAGGATCGTCCTGATTTCTTTTGTGTGGGGCTTTGTTGCGCCAAGCTCAAGCAGTTCTAGTCTTACTCGTTCCTTATCCACACCCTTTGAATCTTCTTCCAACTCCACGCACAACACCGGTTGAATGCTTCCATGCATATTAACGCCCGCCAATGCGGTCCTGTAGACATCAGGATGTGTATTAAATACACCCTCGCAGGGGATGGTGTAAAAGGTCCCTGATTCCGTTATTACCCGCTGGGATTTTCTGCCGCAAAACCATAGCCGGCCTTTTTCATCAAAAAAGCCCAGGTCCCCCATGCGATGCCACAACCCTTTGCCGTCCGGTTCATGGATCTTTGCAAGTCTGGTTGCCTCCTCTTTCTTGTAATAGGCACTGGTTACTATGGGACCTTTGACTGTGATCTCTCCGATTTCACCTGTGGCAAGATTTAACGCTCCGATCACCGAAACGGTTACATCTTCAACCGGACGGCCAATACATACTCCCCTACCTTCATCGGTGCCATGCCTTGTCTCGCTTAAAATTTCATGGCTCCCGATGGAGCAGACAGGCATGGCTTCCGTGGCCCCGAAACCGGTAAAAACCTGGGTATCGGATGATAGCATGGTACAGAATCGTTCCAACACAGCAGGCGGCATGGGCGCACCTGCCGCAATGACGCGGCGAAGGCTAAGGAGCTTCACGCCATGCCCGGCCCCGTAGCGTCCCACGCGATTAATCAGGGCAGGGGAACCGAACATATTGGTTATGTCGAAGTCTTTGACGACCTCGATTATTTTTTCAGGGTCAACGTGGGCGGGACGGGTAGGATCCATGTCCGGTACAACAGTAG
This sequence comes from Deltaproteobacteria bacterium, assembly GCA_019310785.1. Classification (GTDB taxonomy): domain Bacteria; phylum Desulfobacterota; class DSM-4660; order Desulfatiglandales; family Desulfatiglandaceae; genus JAIOSR01. Next base: position 209 of record JAFDDR010000328.1, on the reverse strand, counting down.
TCATGCCTAAGGCAGGATCGAACAGGGCAAAGAGGGGGAAAGTGGCAAGGTCGATCTCACCGGGTAGAATGTTGTAGGTCTTGCGGATTATTTCTACCTGGGCCGCAAAGTTGGTGTGTGTATAAATGGCCCCCTTGGGAGTGCCCGTGCCCCCGCTCGTAAACAGGATGGCCGCCATTTCATGGCCCTCTGTGCGGGCCATTTCATAA
>JAFDDR010000327.1 GCA_019310785.1 Deltaproteobacteria bacterium | reverse complement strand
GCCCTGGACCCGAACTGGGAATCCCGGAAGATTTCCGGTTGTCTTTCCGCCTACAATGTCAAGGACCTCGATAACGACGGGAATCCCGACCTGGTAGTTTCCATTTTACAGCAAAGGGGCGCCAAATTCTTCCAGAAGGCCAAAAGCCTGGTGGTGAGCTATAAGCTCAAGATGAAGAAGGAAGAGGAGTAAAGACAAGGGTTCAGGGTTCAAAGGTTCACGGTTCAGGGGTTAAAAAAACAACCGGTTCATCACGGATTTGCGTGACACTGTGGTTTAGTCTCAAAGAGCCCATGTATACAGCCCATAGGTGTCAGGTGTCAGGAAAAACAATATTCGCGAACTAAACCCTGAAACCTGACACCTGAAAGGTAAACCATGAACCTGGCAACTTGAGTTATGTAATAGGAAGATAGACGAGGTAAACACAATGAATATCGAAGAATATTTTGATCATCTTGCCCCTGATGATATTCGAATCAGAGGGACGAGAGTGGGGATTGAATCTGTCCTCTATGAATTTATTTACCGTGAACAACCCCCGGAAGCCATTGTGAGGCAATTTCCTTCATTAACCCTCGAACAGGTGTATGCCACGATTTTGTTTTATCTTCACAATAAACAAGTGATTGAGGCGTATATGACAGAGTGGTTAGCATTTGGTCAGCGCATGAGAACGGAACAAGAGAAAAACCCTCCTCCGGTTGTCGTTCGTCTACGTGCTCTCAAACAGCAGCGTCAACAGGCTCCGGCAATGCAATGAGTGAGATTCGGTATTTACTTGACGAAAATGTGGATCCCGTATTTCGGACAGCATTACTGAAACAAGAACCCTCGATGATTGTATGGAAAATCGGCAATCCCGGTGTCCCTCCAAGAGGCACAAAAGATCCGGACATCCTGGATTGGTGTGAGCAAAACGAGTTCATTTATTTGCCCGTCACTTAGCGTGGTCATTTCGACCGCATGGAGAAATCCTATGCCTACAGCAATTTTTGATACCTTACAATACGCAAAGAAATTAAAAGCAGCCGGTTTTTCCGAGGATCAGGCCGAGGTTCTTTCCTCCACTCAGGCGGCCCTTATTGAAGAAAGGCTTGTCACTCAACAATACCTTGATCTTCGCCTTAAAGAGCTGGAGACAAGCCTAAAAGCTGACATTATCAAATGGGTCGCCGGCATGCTCGTAGCCCAGGCCGCTATTGTAGCCACCCTCGTAAAGCTTCTTTAACACAACATAAAGTGTCAGCAGGGAATAATATGCATCCTTCAGAGAAAAAATACGCAATAAATTAAATAATTTATTGACTTCTCTCTTTGAAAGATGATATAAACAGAAAAATTTTTTATGTGTAGTGATTTATTGTAGTAAATCTAAGGCATTAGCCCATAATAGGGCAAAAAATGAAAGGGGGTGATCGCGGGGAAACTCAAACATGGTAACCAATGTTTTTCAGGCAAGAGTGTTTGTTTGTGAAAAAACTTTCTTTAGGAGGAAAGAGTAATGAAAAAGTTTGCTTTAATCTTGATTGTGACGGTTGTCGCCCTTTGTTTGGCAGCACCGGCCATGGCCGGGCTCAAGCTGACCACCAAGGGGTACATGGATGTCACGGGCATTACAATAGACGGTAATATTCTTGATCGTGGTGCCGTTGTTGGCGCCGCCGAAGTACCCCCGACCAGAGGTACCAATGATTCTGCCAACTCCTGGTATCAGATGGAGATGGTCGTCAATCCGACACTGCACATCAACGACAAGGTCAGGATCCACGGCCGGTTCACCCTCATGGAAAGGGGTTGGGGCGGAAATACTGTTGGTACCAATGAAGACAGCGGTGCCTTTGGTGTGATAAATCAGAACTATCGGGGTGCACATAACTTCTGGTGGGAGCAGCTCTACCTCTCCTTCCCGCTTGCCGGCGGCACCCTCTATGTAGGCCGTATGTCGGGCGGTGGCTGGGCATACCCGTTTCAAAATGCCAGTGATAACCGTGACAGGATCAAGTATGTCCGGAAGGTCGGCCACATAGTGCTTGTGGGCCTGATTGAAAAGCTGGCAGAGTTTGACGGCGGTGGCCCGCTTACGGCTGCCCCGGCAGCCGGTGACGTCTTTGACACCTCCCATAGTGATGTCGACGCCTATGCCGTAGGTTCGGTCATTCCATTTAGCAAGAATATCATTTACAAACCCCTGTTCTACTACATTGACCGTCAAATTGGTGGTGGTTCTGACGGATACACCGCAATCTTTATGCAGGGCCTTATGATCAAGGCCGGCCCGTTTAAATTAGACACTGAGATCAACTACCGTTGGACGGACCGCGAGAATATGTTCCTTAACGGGGCCACAGGGCTTATGGAAGACTGGGATGAAGGCCTGTGGAGCTGGTGGGCTGATGCGGGAGTAACCTTTGGTCCTGCTGAAATTGCCCTTGGCGCTTTTTTCGTAGAGGGCACGGATAGTGTCAATGCCTGGAACAACCAGTCGCTTTGGGGTATTGGGGCCGACTTTGAACCCCTGCTCCTCCTCACGAGCGAAGACGCCGGTCTAATCTGGAACGCATCAGGCGTGGCCAATGGATCGTCAGGTACTAGTGGCTTTGAGGCCTACTATCTGCGCGGCGTCTATAAGATCTCCGATGCTATGAAAATTTCGGCGATCTTAGGCTATGTAGAGGCGGAAGAGATGATGGCCGGAACGCACTGGGATGGTGTAAGAACGGCAGATGATGAACTCGGCTGGGAATTCGACATAGGATTCGAGTGGAAGTTTATGCCTAATATCAAGTACGTGGCAGAGTTTGCGTATCTCGATGCCGGTGATTACTGGAGTACATTTGGTGGTTATGGTAACGCAGCAGGCATTGATGTGGCAAACGACGTCTGGGGTATGCGTCATATGCTGGTCATCAACTGGTAAACACCATTAACCTTAAACATAACCCTGGGGGGCCTGCCCTCCGGGGTTTTTTTGTGTAAGCGTTCAAGGGAAGCTTCAACGTCCAAATGGCAGATAGAGAAAAATCCCCCTCTGTCCCCCTTTAAAAAAGGGGGAAGATTATGAAAAGACTTGATTTTTGTTAAGTACAAAAAACAAGTTCCTCCCTTTTTTAAAGGGGGGTAAGGGGGATTTTAAAATAGGGCAATTGTTGTTTCAAAATTATGAGGTTAAGTGTCAATTTGACTTAGTCCTGATTGACGATATTTTGTCTTGACTTGTTGTTAGCTTAAAGTGTAAACTTCTAAATGTATATTTAGACAGGAGAAATACCATGAAAGCAACGGCAAAAGACATGCGTTTCAAGACAAAAGAAATATTGGCTGCAATAGAACGCGGAGAGGAAGTTATTCTTACTTACCGCGGAAAAGAAAAGGCCAGGATGCTTCCCATCTCACAAGAGCAATCCGGGACAACAGGTGAGGAAGAACCCCTTTTCGGAATCTGGCGATCAAACAAACGTGTCGCTGACGTGAATGCCTATCTTGATGAACTCAGGGGAGG
>JAFDDR010000135.1 GCA_019310785.1 Deltaproteobacteria bacterium | reverse complement strand
TAATTGATATTTGTTTGGGATTTGTATTTTGGTGCTTGGAATTTTCATGATTTTCATAAGCCAGTAACTTTATTTATTCCAAGCAATTACCTGTTTAAACGACGTGGCCCTGCCCCGCCTCGTGTCTGAGAATATATTCATCGTAAACATACAATGCGGGTGAGCCGCCCGTATGTATAAAAAGTACGTTACTCTCTTTCCTGAAATAGTCTTTTCTCACAAGGTCGATCAGGCCGGCCATTGCCTTGCCGGTGTATACCGGATCAAGCATAATCCCTTCCGTCCTGGCAAGCAATTTAACCGCTTCGGCCATTTCCGGAGTGGGCAGGGAATAACCCGGCCCCACATAATCCCCAAAACAGTTGACCGCCTCACGGGGGATCTCTGATTTAACACCCACGTACCCGGCTGTTTCCCGAACAAGCCCGTAAACAAGATCTTCCTGGGCCTCTTTTGTGCGGCTCACATTGATTCCAACCACTGGAATATTCATATTGCAGCCATAGAACCCGGTTACCAGGCCTGCATGCGTCCCCGCACTTCCGCTGGCGCAGACAACGGTGTCGATATCAAGGCCCTGCTCAAAGGTCTGGGCAAGAATCTCCTGGGCGCAGGCCACATATCCGGTTGCGCCCACGGGATTGGAGCCGCCTCCGGGAATAATGTATGCCTTCCGTCCTGCTGCAGAAACCTCGTCTGCAACTTCCTGCATGGCCTTCATCATGTCCGATCCAGCCGGAACCACACTGATATCTTCCACCCCCAGCAGGTTGAAGATAAAATTATTCCCCCCTGCCTTTGGATCAAAGCTGCCGGGAACACGTTCTTCAAGGACAAGCCTGCATTTCAGTCCTTCCTTCACTGCCGCGGACAGTGTAAGCCGGCAGTGATTAGATTGAACTGCACCACAGGTGATCAGTGTATCAGCGTCCTTTATAAGCGCGTCTGCAACAAGAAATTCCAGTTTACGGGTCTTGTTTCCCCCGGCGGTGAGTCCTAAAAGGTCATCCCTTTTGATATAGATATTCGGACCGCCAAGGACTTGAGAAAACCGGGGAACACTTTCAATAGGTGTTTGTCCTTCCGTATAACGTCTTCTCGGAAATCTGGCCAAATTCATCGTTGTTCTCCTTTCTCAACTATTTACAAAAGCTCCGGTTTTTTGATCTTCGCATAATAGGATGCCGAGAGATAAATCGCGGCTAAGGGATTGTGCCCGGTCACGCGGTCCTTGGCCGCCAGGACAGTCACCGGAGCCTCGGAGTATTTGAACAAAAGGGAATCATGACCTACGCACAGCCCTAACAGTATGTTGAACTCGGTTTTTTCATGGTTGAACAGTTTGGCCTGGTAAATGGGATTGCACATGGCCTCATCCATTCCCCTGAAAATGGTTTCTTTTTCCTTCAGCCCAATCTCCCGTTTGGGAGTCCTTCCTGCCTTGCAAAGCACCGAAACCACCTCAAACCCGTGTATCTTGAGAATATCTTCCACAATGCCGGCCTCATTTACCAGACCAATACAGAAGGCAAGGCCTAAGCGCTTGTAGCCCATCTTTTTTGCAAATTCGCAGATCTCGACAATGCGGGTCTTGGTCGGCTGCAAAACATAGGGCCGCTGGTCCCGGTTGGCATAACATTCGGACTCCTGGATGGATGCCTGGCGGGCGAATTCCCTGACTTTGGGATCTTCGTATTCCTTATTGGCCTCAATGAGGATCTCCCGGCGCGTTAAAGTGGGGCACCCTTTTGATCCGGCCCCCTCAGCGGACATGCAAATCCTCCCGGCCACTTCCAGATCACATGCCGCACAGGACGGTGGAGTTGTATCTCTGCCTTTTTTCACAATCACTCCTTTCAGGACACATCAAAAAATCCCATACCCAAATCACCTTTTGTAACACGTTTAAAGGCTAACGGATTTCATAGGTTGGCCTTTGAAGGTGGGTCTCTTTGCACTGCGGGCAGCGGCCGGGACGGGTAAAACGCTTCCGGTCTTTAAAGACGTACCCACACTTTAGACAAAGGGAAGGGCATATGACAAGCTCTTTTCCCTGGGCCGCTACAGAGCGCGCAATATGAGGTAGATGCTCATAAACCTCCTTTTCCCGGATTCCAATCTCCTGGGAGAGGTCAATAGCACTCATCTCCTCTTCGCTCAACAGGCCGATAATCTGCTGACGGATCGTTTCCATATGACCTCTGAATAAAAATCCTGGCCCAGAGGACCAGGCTTTGGTTATCCCCAGAGGGGATTTGTTTTGTTGGAGTTTCATTGACTTATTGAAATTCCAAATATCAAATCCCAAATATCAAACAAATTCCAATGACCAAAATTCAAAATTCCAAACAACTATCAAAAAACCCACAGCATTTTGACCTATGCGATATCTTATTTGAGATTTGGAATTTGGCATTTACTTGTAATTTGGTGCTTGAGATTTGAGATTTTGAATGGCCGAAATCAGAACCAAGACCCAAATTGCGAGATTGACAACAGCCGTGAATTACACCCCCTTCCCCCCCCCCTATATACTCACCGTGATAGGGTCACCGGATCGGTGATACCGGCCTCCCTGAAGCCTTTTTTCCTGAGAAGGCAACTGTCACACCGGCCGCATGGCATGCCCTCGGGTGACGGATCGTAACAGCTATGGGTCATGCCGTAATCAATGCCCAATTCAATACCTTCCCGGATAATATCCGCCTTGGTCATATTAATGAGGGGCGTCCTGATCTTAACCCTGGTCCTACCCTCAACGCCCGCTTTGGTTGCGAGATTTGCCATGCGCTCAAACGCCTCGATGTACTGGGGCCTGCAATCAGGATACCCGCTATAATCAACGGCATTCACCCCTATAAAAATATCCGATGCCTCCAACACCTCGGCCCAGGCCAGGGCATGGGACAAAAAGATGGTGTTTCGCGCCGGGACATAAGTGACCGGAATTTCCCGTTTCATCTCTCCTTCATCACGGCCTTTAGGTACTTCAATATCGCCGGTAAGGGCTGAACCCCCTATCTTTGCCAGATCAATATCCATGACCAGGTGTTCTTTGGCGCCAAGGGCCTTGGCCACCCGCCTTGCCGCTTCCAGTTCCAGGGCATGGCGCTGACCATAGCGAAAGCTGAGGCCGTAGATCTCGTATCCCTCTGACCGGGCAATGGCCATTACCGTTGTTGAATCCAGCCCCCCACTTAAAAGGACTACCGCTTTTTTCTCACCCATTTGTCTTTCTTCACCTAAACCCCTCTTTTTTCAGGGTCCCAGATAATCTTGTGGAGCTGCAGGTGGATCCTCACATCCAGGTGATCTTCCAGGAGCCATTTTGTTAGGAGCCCGGGATCCATTTTTCCAAAAACCGGCGAAAAGTGAACTCGGCTTATTGGCACAGACTTGAGGTCCATGGAATTCAAGACCCTCTTTGCATAATCATAGTCCCCTCTATCGCCAATCACAAATTTTATCTCATCTGTATCCGCTAACAGGGCCAGGTTTTTCAGGTCGCTCTTACCCTCCTCGCCACTGGTGGGGCATTTGATATCCATGATTTTCACGCACCGCTCATCCACCTGCCTGATGTCCTGGCTGCCGTTGGTTTCCAACAGGACCTCATGACCCGCTTCAAGCAGGCTGTGTATCAGGTAAGGAGTCTCTTTCTGTATCAGGGGCTCACCACCGGTGACTTCAACAAGGGGGCATTTGTAGGAAGCCACCCTTTTGAGGACATCACCAATCTCCATTAGATCTCCCCCATCATAGGCATATTGGGTATCACAATAGGAACACCTGAGGTTACATCCGGTGAGTCTTACAAAAACACAGGGCCGTCCGGCGTATGAGGATTCCCCCTGGATGCTGTAAAAAATTTCATTGACTTTCAGGGCCAACTATTCCTCCCATTAAAAGTTCTCGTAATGCTGCCCCTTTAGCTCACTTTAGACACTCTACATTTTAGTTCACTTTCATAGGATAACCGGGAGAAAACAAAGGATCAAGGCAAAAAAAGGGGTAATCTAAGGCCACAAAAATGCGGTTGAGGTTTTAACCGACTTGTAATATTCTGATACTTGATGCGGTAAAGGCAGTTATAAGATTTAATTGTACTCGAACGAGGATTCTGGAGAGGTGCCATGAAGATCAAGGTCGAAAGTGAAAAGATTATTAAAGCCGTAAAAAAATTAGACGGCATTGAAATTGTCGTGGAAAATCCCAATGACGCCAGGGAGGCCATCAATCTCATATTAGGAAAAACCGCGATATTTGAAAGAGAAGGTTCCGGCAGACTAAAGGACTTTAATGTGACCGCTTTTCAGCAATATGAGACCTCGGCAGTGGATTATAAGATGATATTCCTGCTGGAGTTCCTGTTTGAGGAGGATGTATCCTTAGATACCAAAGTAACTGTCATTAAAGAATTACAGGAATTCTTCGAGAAAGTATGACTGATTCTCACCGATCGGATTCATCATGCTTTCCCAGATAAGTCTCAAACTCATCAAGTGCGACGTATATAGGAATCGCGAACCCAAGACCTTCCACCTTCTGGCCTGCGAACTTCCATGTGTTGATTCCTATCACTTTACCCTCTTGAGTGATTAAAGGCCCTCCGCTGTTCCCCTTGTTAATCTGGGCGTTGGTCTGGATATATGTGCCGGCTTCATGCGGGCCTTCCTTAAATTCCCTTAAGCCGGAAAATATACCGGAGGTCACCGTATGCCTCAAATACAGGCCCATTGGACTGCCAATGGCATACAGTGTTTCCCCATGTGAGAGTAGTTTGACATCGGCGGGCTCAATAAAAGGGGTCCTGTATCCGGCTAATCTCAAAAGGGCAAGATCGTAAATATAGCTCGTGGATACAATTGATACGGGAAGCACCGTATCATCAACTAAAAAAATTTTCAGATCATCGGGATAGCTGGTTTTCAGTTTAAAATCCTCAAACTCCTGCCGTTTATCCTGAAACAACTTTTTTCTCTTTTCATAATCCTTAGTCCATTTGATCAGGGATTTTTTCTTTTCCGCATAAGACTCGTGTTTTTCCCAATTTTTCAAACGTCGTTTCATCTGTAAAATGTTGTTATGTTCTTTCTCTAACTGTGCTTTTGCCTCTTTTAGTTGCTTTTCGATTTTTTCGATCCGGACTTCAGCGTCTCTGCCGGGTGCTATGACATGTTTGTTCGTCAGTAAAAAGCCGTCCACAGTGACAAAAAACCCGGAACCGACCCCGATTGAACTCTTTATTGCCACCGTAGCAATACGGGCCTCTTCAATCTTGTTTTTTGGGCGGGCCCTTTTGCGAAGTTTCTTTTCCAGGTTTCCTATAATGTCGGCATCACGATTCCGAACATTACGTGTTTCGGCCTTTTCAAGATGGGGCACAAGGGCAGGGTTATCTGTAAAGCTCCAGTTCCCGTTCTCGTCCTTGTATTTATACATCTGTTTCGCATCACAGCGGTCATAAGTAAAACTCATGATCAGACAAAACGAAACAAACAGGCACACGGCATATAACATGTGTTTCATTTGCAGCACCTTGTATTATTGGTTACCCATTAGCCAGCGGCCTGTCGGTCATGGGGACCACTTCGCATGCGGTTAGACAAAGAAGCAAGGATTTACAGTCTACACATCAAATAACCCGTTATATTCATTACTATTCTTGCATCCGGGGCCTCAAATTTCAACAAAATATTTTAATGGTAGCCCTTGGTCCAATATCAAATAGCGTGATTCCTAATATACAAAGCAAAGATCAGAAAAATTTAGCACAAAAAAAGGGCCCACAGCGATGAACTGCAAGCCCTTGATATCATTGGTAGCGGGGGCTGGATTCGAACCAACGACCTTCGGGTTATGAGCCCGACGAGCTACCAGACTGCTCCACCCCGCGGCAATTTAAAAAGATACCCCTTCATGTATTATTTGTCAAACAAAAAATAGCCACGGCTCTTGCCTTTTTTAACAGCCTGAAGTCGGCCCCTGTGCGTGTTTGCGTGCTACGCACAGGCAGGCCGACCTAAAAAGCGGGCATGCGCAGCGCATGCGCTTGCGCCGCGTGCGGTGGCCCGCCCTACGTGGCCGGGAGTCTTATCACAAAGGTCGTGCCCTGGCCCAACATGCTTTCAGCGGATATTTCGCCCTTGTGGGCCGCCACGATCTTGTAGGAAATGGAAAGACCGAGGCCCGACCCCCTTTCACGAGTTGTATAAAACGGCTCGAAAATATGATCCAGTTCTTCCTCACCGATGCCAATCCCTTCGTCACTGATACGAATCTCCACCCCCCGGGACCATTTCCCGGTGCATATCGTGATCGTTCCCCCGGCCTCCATGGCCTCAATACCATTGGCAATTATATTTATGAATACCTGCTTCAGCTTGTCGGGATCGCAATTTATCTCCTTTAGATTGGGAGACAGGTCTACCGTAAAGCCACATTTCCCGGATGGGTATATCTCTCCCATCAATTTCAGCACATCCCCGATCACTGAATTGATATCGGCCGGCCTTTTCATCAGGGTGTACTCCTTGGTAAAATCGCCTAAGTTCGCAACCAGTTTTTCTAACCGGGTTACCTCATCAAGAATCATCTCTATCTTTTGTATCGATTTTTCCTCCATCAGACTCTTTTTGATCTGGTGGGAAAAACCGCCTATAATCATGAGAGGGTTCTTGATCTCATGGGCCACGTGAGCCACGGTCTGGCCCACTGCGGCAAGACGCTCGGACTGCAACAAACTCTTTTCTAATTGTTTCTGCGCGGAGATATCTCTGATAATAGCAGTAAACGTGATGTCCCCCTTCATTTCGTAATAGGACAGCCCTAATTCCATAGGAAATGCTTGCCCACCCTTTCTAAGAGCGGTTAAGGGCAACGTTTTTCCCATAACCTTGGGGGTTTTCTCCTCCAAAAACCTTTTCACAAATCTGGAATGGTTGCCGTATTGCGGGGGAACCAGCATATTAAGGTCTTTCCCTAACACCTCGGACCTCGAATATCCGAATATTTGCTGGGCCGCATTATTGAAAAGCACTATCTTCTGATTCGCATCAATGCTCAGGATCGCATCGGTCGCCGTATCGAGTATGGTCCTGAACTTTTTTTCAGATGCCTTGAGTTTCAGGATCAGGTTTCGATACTCTGTCACGTCCCTGGAAATCTCCACAAAGTATTTTGGCATTTTTCCCCTGGCAGCTAAGGGATACATGATCCGAACCAGTTCTTTCAGATCCCCTCCCTCGGGTTTATACTGGTGGGTGACCTCAGCCCTCTGACCTGTTTCCTTAGCCTTTTCAAGGGGACATAACCGCCTTCCAAAAATACAGGGGCTGTCCGACTGGTATGTGATTTCATGGCATTTTTTCCCTAACACATCTTCCTTTTTCACACCATACTGATCGAGAAAAACCCTGTTGACATCCTGGATAAAAAAATCGGCATCAATGACCATGATCTCTTCGTCGATCCCATCAAAAAGGGTCTCAAGAAAAAAAATGTTCACTTTCATCTTTTCAATTTCCCGATCCTTCCGGGCCAGGCTGTCCTTCAACCGGTTGATTTCTGCCATAAATTGATCTTGTGTTTGCATCTCCATGATCATCCTCCCAAGTTCGGGCAATAAAAAACATACTCGAGGGAAAGGATATCAAACATCTCATCCGTTCCCGTCCTGATGGCCCCGTAAAGCTCTTTCATCGTACATGCGTTCTTTAACAAGTCCCTGTATCCTAATTCATTGTGAAACCGGGAATCTATGGGAAGCAGGACCTGATCGAGAGGCCCGTACCAGTGTATATTGAGCGCTTCTTTCATTGCAAAAACCTTCTTATACATGGCCCTTAAAAGGTCAGTCCTTAAAACCGGATTTACCTGGTTGATCATACAGTCCATGAGCCCTGTGAGATAATAAATTTCCCTCATCCTCTCATCATTTTCTCTATTGGCGTATATGGCCCTTATAGTATAGGCCATGCCATTCTTCAGTGAAAAGTGTGAGGGAAGAACCTTCTCCCGGTGTTGTTCCAGCCTTTCAGCCTGGGATCTCAACATCTGAATAAAATGGATGGTCTCCCAATGCGCCTTTCGAAACTCCCACGGCCTTGAACAAATCAAATTATCCGTTGGTTTCTTAAATTTGTCCTTCAGATTTATGACTTCGGCCATATTGCAGACCTCGTAAAAACTATTTATTTAGTGACTGCAATCCCCATTTTTAAACCCTGAACGGTGAACCCTGAACCTTGAACCCAAATCTTGAGTTAGAAACGCACCCTTTTGTCCAAAATATTACCCCAAAATCAGCTAAAATTTTCGAGGTCTGTATTCACGGTCTTGGATGACATCTTTCGTGGAGTTCCTTTAATCGTTCTCTTGTGACGTGTGTATAGATCTGGGTCGTGGAAATATCCGCGTGTCCCAACATTATCTGTACAGACCGTAAGTCAGCCCCGGCCTCCAGAAGATGACTGGCAAAGGAATGTCTTATGCTATGGGGTGTTATTTTCTTTTTGATCAGCGCATCTCTCCCGTGCTTCTTGATGATTTTCCAGAATCCCTGCCGGGTCATGCCCCTCCCCCTGAAATTCAGAAACAGGCATGGTGAGTTTGCTCTTTTTGCCATTTTGTGGCGCCCGTCTGAAAGATACTCTTGCACTGCCTCAATGGCCTTTTCCCCCATTGGAACGATTCTCTCTTTTGAACCCTTGCCTAAAGTCCTCACATAGCCGGCCTCCAAATTAATATTCGAGGTTTTGAGACCCACCAATTCGGAAACCCTTAAGCCCGTGGCATAAAGGAGTTCTAACATGGCCCGGTCTCTCTGACCTACCGGTTTGGATGGATCGGGCTGGGAGAGAAGCCGTTCCACTTCCACCTGGCTCAAAACACCCGGCAACCTCCGGGAGAGCCGTGGTGTTTCAAGAAGCCTTGCAGGGCTGGTCTTTATCATGCCTTCTGACACTAAAAACCGGAAAAATGTCTTTATGGCCGAGATGTTTCTGACCACGCTCTTAGAAGAAAGCCGCCTTGCCAGTATGCCCATATGTTCCGTGATCTGGTCCCTCGATATCTTAAGGGGAGACAGTTTTTGGTCTTCAAGAAAGAGAAAAAACCTTGTCAAATCCCTGCTGTATGCCTGAACCGTGTTATCGGCGAGGCCCCGTTCGATCCTGAGATAATTGATAAATTGATCTGCCAGATTGTCCATTAGCAAAAACCGGGTTGCGGGTTGCGGGTTGCGGGTTGGAGGAATTCAAGAACAACTTCATGAGGTAAAATCATAGAAGTTACCGGCCTTAGTGAGGACCCTCGGGCCATCCGCTTCAATGACCACCATTTCTTCAAGCCGGACACCTCCCTTTCCGGGGATATAGATTCCGGGTTCCACTGTCATGACCATCCCTTTTTCGAGCTTCGACGGTTTCAGCGGCGAAAGCCTGGGCCTTTCGTGGGTAGCGAGTCCGACACCATGTCCGAGACCGTGTCCGAAGTAATCGCCGAATCCGGCATCATTGATAACTTCCCTTGCAACAGCGTCCGGGTGATTGCTCATAACCCCTGACCGGACCTCTTTTAATGCTGCAGTCTGGGCCTCACGCACAGTCCTGTATATTTCCATGAAATCGGGTGAAGGATCGCCCAAAAAAACCGTTCGGGTCATATCGGAGCAATAGCCTTTTAATCTAAGGCCAACATCCAGGATAACCGGGGCTCCTTTCTCCAATTTCCTGTCAGTGGGCACGGCGTGAGGAAATGCACTGTTGGGGCCCGATGCCACGATGGATTGAAATGCAAGCCCTTCTGCCCCTGACTCCCGTACAAGGCCCCCAATCTGCCAGGCCACCTGCTTTTCCGTCATTCCCGGTACAAGTCCGTTGATAACCTCATCTAAGATGCCTGACATCAGGTCTGCAGATTCCTCTAATGTCCTGATCTCCAGTTCATCCTTCACCACCCTCATTTCCTCCACTAACCCGTTCAAGGGCATAAGGTGAACAGGAGGTGACTCTTCGAGAAGTCTCTCAGACAGTTCCCGGTGGAGACCCCATGTCAAATAGTCCCCTTCAAAGCCGAGGTTCTTCGTTCCCATGTGCTTTAACAGCCCTGGCAGGCCCTCCACCAGGCCCTTTTTCAGGGTTTGAACGTCATACTCAACGGCGTCTCTTTCTGCATCCAGCGTGTATCTCGAGTCTGTTGTTAGAAAACACAGGGTCTCGTTTATGAGAAGAGAACCGGATGACTCAGTAAATTGGCTGTCCTCGGCCCTGAATCCCGACATATATCGTCTGTTTTCAGGCTGAATGATCCATGCCGTGTCACAATCCATTCGGGCCAGGTTCTGCCTCAGGCCTGTTATCCTTTTGCGGAATATTGATTTGTCCATGTATTCTTTCATGCTCTTGCCGCCACAGGCGGGTTATCCTCCTTGAGTCTGGGCCTTGTAGAACAGTAGAGATATTCTACCAGAGTAACGGGACAATTGCAATTCCGGCAGGACGTTTCCCTGGGGTAGGGGCGATTTTGCCTGGCATTACCCTGGACACTTCAGTCACTCTATGTTGACAGAACATATGCCAGTTGTTACTAAACATTTAGAAAACGCTAAGAAAAAAATAACAGGACCCCAATATGAACGAAGGCAGGATAATTGAATACATTGAGCAGGGCAGGATTGTCTGCACCCTTTGCCTGCAGGACAGGGGCAACAGGCTGCACCTGTTGACACACTCAAACCGCCTGATCAATCTTTCACCAAAAAGGGCCATCCTAATTTCAGTATCCACTATTGACATCCTGAAGCCAAGAGAAGAGCTCTTGGAGAAACTGAACCAGGCCGAAGAGGCAAGAAACAGGCTCAAGGGCCGGATTGACGTCAGGGAACTATGGGAACTCACTAAGGATGAGAATGAGAGCTTTGACCATACATACCTTGCCAATCTTGTTTTTGGTGAATCAATTGACGATGAACATCTCTCCGCATTGGTGAGGGCTCTGTTCGAAAATCACCTTCATTTCAAGATGAAAGACGGCCGTTTCCATCCAAACTCCGAGGAAAGGGTCAAATTGATAATAAAGCAAAGAGAAGAAGAGGCCCTAAAAGAAGAGTGGCTCATCCAGGGAAGTGCCTGGCTGAAGAACGTGCAGGCAGGAAGGGCTGCTGAAGATCCCCGGTACAGGGATGATATCGTCAACCTGCTGATTCAATTAGCCCTTTTCGGAAAAGAAGTGCCGGACTTCAAATACGGAAAGGAACTGCTCTCACGGGCAGGCATCTCCGATATCCGGGAGACCAGGAACCTTCTCATCCGCTTAGGTGTGTGGGAAGAAGATGAAAATCTGGATCTGCTCAGGTTAGGGATTGAAGCCGCCTTCACAAAGGATCAGTTGGACGAATCGGCCCGCTTAGCCGGATCAAAAATCGATTTCACGGCCCGTTGACCCGCGATTTTGATGATGCCTTGAGCCTTGAAATGACCGAAAATACTCTGGACCTCGGTATACACATTGCAGATGTGGCAGCATTCATTTTGCAGGACAGCACCCTTGACAGGACGGCTAAGGAAAGGTCATCGTCTCTTTATATGCCCCGGCGGCAGATATCCATGCTCCCCATCGATCTCTCACATGATACCCTGAGTCTTAAGCAGGGATGCGACAGGCAGGCCATATCCCTTTTGGCCCGTTTTGACAAGACCGGCAAACTGTTGGATTACAGGTTGGTGCCAAGTGTTGTTCGGGTTCAGGACCGGCTGACCTATGATGAGGTTAATGAAATGTTAGAAACGGATGGCCCGGGCCCAGTCCCCGGTCATAATGCAAGTAAGTCTGACATCTTGAAACAAATGTATGAGTTGAGCCGGATCCTGCGACATGAAAGGATTAACCGGGGTGCACTTACTCTTTCACTCCCTGATTTGCACTTCAAATTCGAGACCGGTTCAACGCCGTCCATCGAATTGGTGGATCAAAACACACCATCCTTTATAACTGCCTGATAGCCAGATTTTGCAGGGACAACCGGATTCCGGTTCTCTTCAGGACCCAGGAAGAACCGGGGGAAAGATTGACCTTGGAGGAGTCGGGATATCTCTATTATGTCTTTAAGCAGCGCCGAAAACTTCGCCGCCTTCAACTGAGTACCACACCAAATCAGCACAGCGTCCTGGGATTAGACGTCTATGTCCAGGCCACTTCTCCCATAAGGCGATACCTTGATCTTGTGGTCCAGCGTCAAATCAAAGGCTTTTTTATGGGGAAAAAACCGGCTTGCGACGAAAAAAAACTGGAAGAGATCGGAATGACCGTTGAGCCCGTCATAAAAAGTTTTGGCACAATAAAAAGAAACCGCCTGCGCTACTGGGTCTTAAAATTTCTGAGCCGGCATCAGGGTGAAAGATACAGTGCCGTGGTCTTAGATGAATTTAAAAGAAAATATCGTATTGTTTTAA
>JAFDDR010000134.1 GCA_019310785.1 Deltaproteobacteria bacterium | reverse complement strand
AGAGAAACACTCACGGCCTCTTTTCTCTTGTTAGGCAACGCTTTCCTGAAATCATCAAAGTTGACACTGCCCCACCCGATATCATGCAGATACAGGGCTGGAATTACGATTTCTTCCTCTCCCTCTTCGTGCCTTAG
Source organism: Deltaproteobacteria bacterium (assembly GCA_019310785.1). Taxonomy (GTDB): domain Bacteria; phylum Desulfobacterota; class DSM-4660; order Desulfatiglandales; family Desulfatiglandaceae; genus JAIOSR01. Next base: position 8,367 of record JAFDDR010000134.1, on the reverse strand, counting down.
CAGATATCTTCCGTATTCAACGACCCTCAAGGTATGTTCCCAGTCGTCCCCCCTGCCCCTCATGAGTAACAGCCTTACTCTCTCCTTCAGCAGGTTTTCAACTATCCCGTCCATTAAAGAACTTCCAGGGCTGCCTTGACAATGGCCTTGGCGAATTCCGGATCCTCCAGATTGGCATTAACCTCTATACTCTCGATTTCCGGCTTCAGTCTCCGCCTGAGTTCCTCTGTGAATATTCGATCTTCTTTGGGATCGTAGGTGGGATTTCCGGGGATATCTACAGATGACCATCCTTTCAGAGGTATTACAAACTTTACAGGTCCCTTTGAGCGATTCACTTTTTCTGCAAAGACATCCGCTACCTGTATCAACTCATCAGGTGAAAGACGTAACCATGTGCGAAATCTATCCAGATTGTATTTGCGTCGCTCATGGTATTCAGGTTTATATTTCGATTTAGAAGGTGTCATATGATTGACACTGCATGTGGAAATGATCTGGGGGATACCAATCTTTCCTGCCGACTCCAGCCGATGGGGCCCGGCATCTCTCATGAAGCCAAAAAGATGTTCTCCCACGCCCCCTGGTGTGATATCGATGACGCCCTGAAAGAAACCCTGTGCAATCATTTCTTCCATGGCCCTGTCTCCTACCCCTGTTGCGGTAAGTCCGATGACTTGGAAACCCTTTTCTTCAAGACCCAATCTCACCGCGGTAGCACACTGCTCACAAGGCCCAAGCATGGTCATGGCAATAGACTTTCCTTTGCTCGATTTGGGGGGTGTGACTGTCCCTTGGACCATTCCCGCCAGTGCAAGGGCGGCCCTTTCCAACACATTCCTGAGGATGTCGTTGAGGCCGAATATCTCAATGACAGAATGAAAGAGAACCATATCCGATGTTTTTATGTACCGCGTAGAAAGACCTGGGATTGACGCGGTGCAAGAAACCATGACTTTAGGAACCCCAAAGGGCAGAGAGTGCATGATCTCCGTTGCCATAAGTGATCCTGTGGAGCCTCCTATTGAGATAACACCATCTATCTTGCCGTCTTCGAACAATTTTATTTCAAGGCGTTTGGCCCCCCTCAGCATGATCTTAGTGATCTGCTCCCGATCTGAGGATTTATGGATGTCCTTCAGGCTGCTGTCGCCAGCAGTGGCTACTTGAGCGGGGGTAATATCCGCTTTTGAAGAGCCGTTTCCCCTCATCGCAATATCCATGAGCAAAGGTTTCAGACCAAGCGCCAGAATTCTCTCCCTCAAGTAGGTTGCTTCTTCTTCTTTGGTATCCAGGGTGGAAATAATCAGGATGCTCTTCTCCATGACCTACTCCTTTGTACCCCTACATTGATGTTCTCTTGATCTATAAAACCGGTCTCAGCCCTGCACCAAGCCTATACATCCCCATTATCAGCGATAGCGCATATGAATATCCGTTGCTCCCGTGACCTTCCCCAAAAAACAGTTTTTTATGGGACTCAAGATATCGCACTGTGAAAGGCTTTAAGTATCGCTTGAGCAAATTCCTCCGTATCAAGATCTGCATCCACCTCTGTTACTTCGATAGCGGGATTCAGTTGCTTTTTTATTTCATTCACAAAGGCGCGGTCTATATCGGAGTCAAACATGTCAGTGTCTCTCGCGTCGATTGATGACCATCCGCCCAGTGGAATCACAATCTTCACCGGCCCGCGGGCTTTATTTAACTTCTGGGCCATAGCATCAGCCACTGAGACCATTTCCTCTTCAGATAATCTTACAAAAGTGCGCGAGGCATCATAGTCATGCTTTTTGCGTGCGTAATAATCCGGCTTATACTTGGATTTCCTTGGACTCATGAGGTTCACGCAAGCCAGGCTAACAATCTGCGGTATACCCGCTTTGCCAGCAGCCTCAAGTCGAGTAGGGCCTGCGGCTCTATCAGAACCGAGGAGTTGTTCCCCAACTCCTCCAGGTGCCAGATCGATCACTGCTTTGAAGGAACCCCCAGATTCAATGATTTCCTCCATAGCCCTATCGCCAATACCAACTGCATGGAAACAGATAACCTGAAATCCTTCCTTTTCAAGCTGTTTTCTAACAGTTGTGCTGCAGATCTCACACATATTGAACTGGGTTAATGAAACTCGAGGTCCTGCGTCTTTTGCTGGTGTGAATATGGAGACATCCGTTGCCCCTTCAACCATTCCACAAATGCCCCCTGCAGCCCGTGAAAGAACATTTCTCAATACATCGCTAAGACCTGTGATCTCTACCACAGAGTGCATCAAATTAATATCAGCGGTTCCTATGTATCTTGATGAAAATGCTCTAACGGCGGCGGCACTTGAGACGGCAAGCTTGGGTACGCCAAAGGGAAGTGATCTCATGATACTGGTTCCCATGAGGGTTCCCGTGACTCCGCCTATGCCAACGATACCCGATAGTCTGCCGGAACTATGCAGGTCTCTTACTCTCTGTATTTTTTCGTTTACGGTATTATTAATCGCCTCCTGACGCGTCAACGTGGGAGATTCTTTGAGTTTGTCCCTTATACGGATATCTAAAATCTCGGATTGATAGCCTAAAGATTCTATTTCCTCGCGGAGGAACTCTGCTTCTTCCTTTTTTTCATCTAACATTGCGATGATTGCTATCGTTTTCTTCAAACCAATTTCCTCCTAACCTCCCACCATTATGTCATTATCATTCCATTGATGTACCCCACGAATTTCTCCATTCCCTTTTTGAAGCATTGCTCTATCTCGTTGATATAACAGGCGGCATATCCCTCCGGCCAGATCCAGACTCCGGTTTTTTTATCTATTTCAGGGAGGGCCATAGGATTACCAATATTCAGATCCGGGCATCCCTGGTCGAATACAAACTCCTTCAATGTAAGCACTTGACCTGATCCCTTCGGATACAGGCCGAGTATTTCATCTCTTAATACCCTGTCCATGGGTAAAATCAAGTCAGCATTGATGATCATCCTTTTGGTCAAACCTCTGGAACGATATGATGAAACATCTATGCCTTTCTCGGCCAGGTACTTTACTGCATAGATGTTAGGACTCTTTCCAAAATAGGGAGCCACGAATGTTACTCCCATTTTCCCAGCATGCTCAATATAACTTTTAGGGAAGATGCCTGCCGACCCAATCTTTACCTTGTTTAAGAGCTCAGGAGAATGGTCTTCAAGGATCTGAAAAAGACGTTTTTCAGCTATTAAACTCCTTTCCCTATTACCACAACATACGAACAGGATGTTCTTCTTTCTTTTAGAGCGATTCTTAACAGCCATATATCTGTTTCCGCCATTCAATTATTTGATTTTACCTTCCTCTTTAAGCTTTTCAGTTATCATTTTTACCATGGCCTTGTTGTCGATCTTTCCGCTTTCCCCTACCAGGGGCAATGCTTCGAGGACCTCTAACCTTTCCGGGAGCTTAAAGGGAGCAATCTTCTTTGTCTTCAGGAAGTCGATCATCTCATCGAAAGTGAACTCCTCACCCTCCTTGAGTGTCACGAAGGCGCAGGCGCGCTCACCCATTGTCGGATCAGGCATGGGAACAACAGCAACATTGGTCACCTTGGAATTTGTAAGAAGATAGTCTTCGATTTCTCTTGGGTAAATATTTTGTCCTCCACGTATGATAATGTTCTTCTTTCTTCCCATAATTTTTAAAAAGCCGTCATCCCCGAGCGTTACAAGATCACCGGGCGTTGCAAACCCCTCTTCGTCAAAGGCTTCATTCATGGTCTTCTCAAGGTCCTTGTAGTATCCTATGGAATTGCCCGGCCCCTTGAACCAGAGGGTCCCTACCCCTCCCTTGTCAACCTGTTTTCCGGAATCGTCCAAAATCTTGATTTCAATCCCTAGATGTAGTCTGCCGACAGTAGTGTATCTTTGCTCATCAGTGGCGGTTATGGGCACTCCGGAAATTGAACCCGTATCCTGGGTGCCGTAGGTCCCAAGGATTGGGCAGCCGAAGCTCGCTTCACCCTTCTTGGCGAGCGGCGGAGGGAGATAGCCTCCGGCGGTCTTTATGATTCGCAGGGAAGAAAGATCATACTTGTCCACAGGCAACTCCAGGAGCCTTGCCAATTGGGTCGGCACGAGGGCAATTAGGGTCACCCTCTCCTTTTCCATAAAGGCAAGGGTCTCTTCACCCCTATACTGATATTCCAAAGCTATCTTCGCCCCGCCCACAGGCGCTGTGACATAGGCTGGTGTGCCCCCTGCCGCACCGGCGAGGGGGGCAATGGCGAGGACACAGTCATCAGGACCCAATTGCCAATTCCTGACGTGGGCCTTTGCTGTCCATATGTCACGAGCAGCGATTCGGTGTTCAATGAGTTTGGGAAGACCAGTGGTACCGGTCGTGGTAACAAGAAATCCTACCTCCTCCACGGCGTCCACCTTTCTGGCTATCAGTTCTATGGGATCATATTCCTCCTCGTATGCGTGATCCATGATCTCTTGCAATGAGATACAGCCCTGGGGGACGTCTTCCCCTGCAACAATAACGTGTTTAAGATTCGGCAAATCGCTCTGAAGATCCTTTGCCATCTCGTAGTGGTCGAACTTACGATATTCTCTGGGAATCACAATCCCTACCGCCTCTGTCCTGGTGGCAATATCCAACAGCTCAGTCTGGCGAAAGGTCGTCATTTCCGGAATCGCTATGACTCCCGCTTTTTGGCACGCAAGACGCACCAGGACCTGTTCCACACAGTTGGGTAGCTGCACCATCAGCCTGTCATCCCTTTGCAGTCCCACTTCTTTGACCAAGGCAAGGGCAATTCTGTCTATTTTTTCCGTCGCCTCTTTCCAGGTCAGCCTGCTGCCCAGGGAATCTACCAGGGCCTCCTTATCAGGCCACTGCCTGGCGTTTCTATCCCAGTAATCAGGGAGAATCGTTTTATCCCAATACCCCTCTTTCAGATATCGCAATATTTCTTCCTGGTCATAGCGTACTGGCTTCATGTCTAGGTACCTCCTCACAATATGATAAAAAAATGTAAATCATGTTAGCCACGATCTGGACCAAGGCTCCTGACTCATCTATAGTGAGCCTTATGGCTGATCGAAAGTCGTATAAAAAGACATTCCTCTCTTTATATTTTTCGGGAATACTTTTCGAATTAAATTCCAGGACAGCGGCATCGACTCCTCCTGGTATTATAATTCCAGGTATATCGATACCTTTGAAGTAAGACTCCCCCTCATCTCTTCCATGGCCCTGCCACAGGTAAGGTTTGCATGAAAGGGAGTCACCGACTTGATGTTTTCCGCTGCCCGGGTAACAAAGACAAAAAGGGATAGGCCGTTAGGGACCCGATCTCTCAAGTGTTCTTGTTCAATTCACATAGCAAAAGGCCCTTTGAAAAAGGGCCTTTCTTTTATTCCTTGAAGCCGAGTTCGCTCCAGCGACTTTGGACTTTCTTTACCGTATCGGCGTCGAGCTCGATTCTGATGGGCTTCTCCTCCCAGTCGTAGGGGATGGTTGCATCAATAAGAAGACGGCCTGTTATCCATCGCTGCTCAATCGGCAGGGAAGGATCCAGGGGCGTGGACCGACCCCGCTTTATGACCTGGGAGCGATTCGGCTGGAACCGGAAGGCCACGGCGTACATGACCCGGGGAATGTCCCAGGGATCAATGTCGTCGTCCACAACAATGACCGTCTTGAGCCCGTAAGCCCCCATTTCGGTCGAGATGGCCGCGGTCAGGACCTGATCCGCATGGCCCGGATACATCTGCGTCACAGAGATGATGGCGATGAACCTTCCCGCTGCCTCCGGGGGACAGTAGACGGCCTTGATGCCGGGGATCCTCATGTCAGAGAGCTGCTGCCACAGGGTGGAGCCGTATGCGAGGGCCAGACACATGTGGGTATCGGTAACGGCCCTGCCCACTGTGGTGGACATGAAGATGGGGTTGTTCCGGTGAGTGATGCAGTTGACCTTGATAAAATTCCTCGGGTTGGCCCCCACCCCCGAATAGTAGCCCGTGTACTCGCCGAAAGGCCCTTCGTCCAGAAAGGCATCGGCATCCACCTCGCCCTCCACTACGATTTCCGCCCCGGCAGGCACAATCAGGTCATTTGTCTCGCACTTTACCACCTCAATGGGCTCGCCGCGGATCGAGCCGGCCAAATCATACTCCGACTCAAAGGCGGAGAATCTGGCACCACCCATGATAAACATGATTGGATCTGTTCCCACTATCACGGCCACAGGCATTGGCTTGCCCATGGCCTGGTATTTCTTGAGCATGATATCTGCGTGTTTTCCCTTGATGAACTGGGTCCCCAGGATATTCTTCTCCATCAGTTGGAGCCGGTAGGTTCCGACGTTGACCCAGTCCGAATCCGGGTCTTTGGTGATCACGGCGTGGGCCGTCCCGAAATAACGCCCCCCGTCCCTGGGAAAAAACCTGGGCACGGGAAACTTAAACAGGTCTATCTCGTCCCCCACCATCTTGTTTTCCTTGCACGGTCCTGTATCTAACAGCTTGGGTGGTATCTTCCTGCTTCCTATTTCCACCCAGTGCCTCATTAACTCGACCAGGGGGGTCTCCTTGGGCATGCCCATAATAATGGAGAGCCTTTCCGTGGTTGTGCAGGTACTGGTGATAACCGGCCAATCATAGCCCTTCACGTTCTCAAAGAGGAGAGCGGGCCCCTTCTTTTCCTCATTGAGCTTGGCAATGTGGGAAAGCTCCAGATCCCAGTCCACCTCAGCCTTGATCCTATGAAGCTCCCCCTCCTTTTCACATATTGCAATAAAATCCCTCAAGTCTTTCATTGGCAATAACCTCCTTTCCCGAAAAAAAATTTATGGTTTGCTCATACATGTCCTTCCAAACACCTAAATAACTCTTCTATTTTTTGGATTGAGAACACCGAAACCTAGACACCTGAGCCCTGGATACAAAATATAGGAATTAGACCTTGGGCCATTTTTGCCTTGTCTGCTGTGGATAAGAAGCATAAACAGAGGCTACCCTTGCGTGAGAAGTTAATCTGATTTCTGAATGACCTATTTGACAGGCTTTGTCAATTTTATAATTTTTATGAAATCTATAAGCAGAGGTTATGAATCGCAAGTTTCCGCTTCGAAAATCAAATTCCCGCCATTTCCATTCCAGAACCCCCAAAAGACCCTCCTGCGTGTTTCAAAACCTTTTGATCAGAAGGGTGTTCCTCGGGCCGGGTATTTAAATCATGCTGAGTGGGATGCTTAATAGACGAGGGGAAAGAAATGCCTTTGCACCTTCATAAGGGCTTGATAAGCATTCCGGCAACCAGGCTGCTGATGCTCTGAAGAGGGGTGCCCTCTGAGGTGAGACCCTCCAAGATATCCAGGAATGCCTGAGCGGGTGTTGAGAGATGCTGGTTCTTCAAATAGGCGATGTTCACATCCGTGATTATTTGGCAGTCTTCAATAGGAATCGTAACCAATTCCCTGTTTTCAAGTTCTTTTGATACGGCCGCTTTTACCAGAAAAGAGATGCCGTCTCCACGGTGTACGAGCTGTTTTATAAAGTCCGTATTGTTTGTTTCCATCAGGATGTTCGGAACAAGACCTTTTTGGGCAAAGGTCTCATTTAAGCACTTCCTTGTCCCGGATCCTCTCTCCTTCATGATAATCGGCTCTTTAGCCAGTTCACTTAAGGTTACTGATTTCTTTTTAGCGATATCATGATCCGGAGGCAGCAGAACGACTATTTCCTCCTGGCAGAAGGGGATAATATGGATTTGAGGATTTTCTTCAACTTTGGCGACGATGACCAGTTCGTTTTTAAAATCAAGGACGCTGTTAGTCATTTCAAGAGAACTACCTTCATTCAGATAGATCCTGATATTGGGGTAAGATTGCCTATACTTTGATATAAAAAGAGGCATATAGGCCCGTGCGTAAGTTTTGGTTGTTCCCAACCTCAAAACACCCTTCTTTAATTCTCTCATGTCCTCTATGACATCCTCTATTTCTTTCTCATATTCAAAGACTTTTTTGGCATACTCAAAGAGGGCTTTACCCTCATCTGTCAGATAGATCTTTCGCCCCTTTTTCTTAAATATCCTGAGATTGCATGAGTCCTCAAATGCTTTTATCTGTGCAGTGACAGCGGGTTGAGTGATAAAAAGCTTTTGAGCAGCAACCGTACAGCTCTGATACTTGGCGGTCTGGTAGAATATTCTAAGCTGATTAAAATTGATCATCATTCATACCTTTTACCCTAATTTGTAAGTCTTTGATTCATCTAGCGTAAGTTTACTATGAAATTACACGAAATCAGATGTAACTACTTGTAAATAAAAGATATTAGCCAATATTCAAATGTATACACCAACACCATCTATTTTAGTTCGTTTCA
>JAFDDR010000133.1 GCA_019310785.1 Deltaproteobacteria bacterium | reverse complement strand
GGCATCTTCAAGGGCTTGCATAACATGTCTCATTTTACCGCTCGTTTCAGTACTGACACCATTTGATTCTAAGATTCCTGCCGCCTCATCCGGGGTCAAAGAGCCAAGGGCTAACCCAAATCTATCATTGAAATAATCGGTAAGCCGGCATTGCCGGATAAAATCCTTAGCCGCCTTTTTTGCCTTTGCCGCGGTCATGGAGGCAGTGGATTTCCTTCCAATTTTGAGGCCGCATAAGGTTCCCCCATAAACAAAAAGCGGCAACAGAAGGACTACCCAGAAGACCAGGTCACCGGGCCGTTCCCTGGACCCGATAGCCAGATCTTTGATGGAGGCATGCACAGGGAGGATGTCATGACCTATTTCTTTGACCGCCTTTTTGGCAGTTCCTTCATGTGCCGGCTCTTTCTCATGACCTGCGGACGCCTGAAACTGAACTGCCTCGCCAGGCAGAACGGTAAGAGAGTGAGGCCGTGTCTTTATTGTGCGGTATTCATGCCTGCCTGTATCAAAAAAGCTGACTGCCATAGGAGGAACCCGGTATTTTCCTTCCGTTTCAGGGACTAATGCCCATTTCATGGTCTTTACGCCTGTCAGACCTTTGGAATCGGTTTTCTCTTCCAAAACCGGTTGGTCCTCATAGACCTTGATCTGATCCAGGTCGGGCATCTTCAGGTCCGGCATGCGTTTTGTGTTTCCCCTGCCTTTCAAAAAAACCGTCAGTGTTGCGGATTCCCCTGCCTTTATGCGGGACGGCTCTAACCTGGATTCTATCTCAAAGGTTCCTACGAGCCCGCTGAAACCGGCAGGTCTTCCCTTGTCGGGAAGAGGGACAACCTCCAGCTCCAGGGGTTCACTGTCTAAGGTCATGGGACGCCTTGAAGACATGGAAAAAAACGGGTCATCAAAAAGGCTCCTCGGAGATCGCCTTCGGGATTCAAAAACGGTCATGTTCATTCTCGAGGGCCTGATAGCATAAATCCCCTCTTCAGAGGCGGTCAGGGCATATCGCACCTCCAAGATTTTGTAGGATTCCCCGTTATAAACGCCTTGGTATTCTGAGGGCTTACCTAACTGTTTAAAGGTCAGATTTTCTGTTTCCGGAAGATTCAGAGAAAGATCTCCGACCCTTTTCTGACAGTAGAGCTTAAGTGAGTATATGGCCTCCTCTTCCACATAGATTTTTCTGGACGAAAGCGCCGCTCCGAGAAAAAGGGACCCTCGATTAGCACCTGAAGACCGGGCAGGTTCCATGATCTTCAATGTCTCGGTATTACTCCGGAAGGTCTTGCCTTTTATTTTTACCTCTGCCGGTCCGATCTTAAAGGTCCCTGTCTTTTTGGGTTGAATAACATATGTGTAATCAATCCCTGAATTGATCTTTCCGTTTATAATCTCAACGCGGCTTGAGGTCCCTGTTCGTGTAACATCGAATGATTCCAGGCCGTTAAGGATAGGCTTTGAGTCGCTCTTTCGGACCCCGGATAGCTTGACGAGCATTGTTATGGAATCCATTAGCGTGGCTTCGCTCCGGTCCAGCCGCAGGGTAACGGATACATCGGCATTAGCCGGGCAGGGAGATATGGCTAACAAAAAAATTGCTGCAAGCAGAAAGGTAGCTCTTTTCATCCTACCAGTCCTTTCCCGACCGAACACCTTGTTTTTTGTCACCCGGCACCTGGAAACGCAGGAACCGGGACCGGTCTTCCTTGAGATTATTTAATAATGCCTCGGCCTTTTTCCTGTCAAGCATGGCCCCTGCGGGATCCGTGGGTTGATCCTCTCCCTGCTCTGCCTGCATTGCCTGCCTCGGCTTCAGCTCACCTGAAAGGTCTTTGGGTTCCTGTTTTTCGGCCTTTTGACCCTCATCTCTTCGGGCATCGTTCTTCTTCCCGGATTCATCCTGTTTTCCGGATTTGGCCTGGCCATTGTCTTTGTCCTTCTCATGAGAGGATTTTCGATCAGAGCCATTTTTGGAAGACGATTCGTCCTTGTTTTTGTCCTTTTTCCCCGCCTTAGATTGGTCCTGTTTATCTTGCCCTTTTTTCTTTTTCAGCTTTTCCAGTTCTCTCAGGGACAGTTCGAGGTTATACCGGGCATCTTCACTCTGCGGATTACACAGGAGTGCCTGCCTGTATTGCTCTACTGCCGAATTAAAATCACCCTGCTTAAAAGAAGTGTTGCCTAAGTTGTAAAAGGCCCTGAACTGCACCTGCTCATCTTCTGATCTTCTCAAAACGCTGGAAAAGGCGGCCCCGGCCCCCTGAAAATCCGAATTCCGGTATGCGGCACATCCCCTGTTGTAGCGATAGCGTATATCTTTTGGCCGATCCATGTCTTTTTGGGCATATATCTTTTCGGCCTCGGCAAAATGGCCCTGCTTATAAAGTTCATCGGGATTTTCCGCGGCCACGGCCTGGGATGAAATGATTAGCCCATAGACAAGTGCAAAAATAAACATGTTAATCTGTTTTTTCATGGGTATTTTGGAATCCTGTTATGCAACTCCTCAAAAAGTTCGGGTAAAGCCGTGCCAGAGGCCTGAAACCTGAACACCGAAACCCGAAACCCTACTTTAAACTACCGATTTCCGCTCAACAATCAATCCCTCTAAGATCAAAAACAGGAAAGCGGCTAACAGGAAAAAAGTGAAACGTTCCTCATAGACCTTGATTTTCCCGCTCTTCAGTGTCCGGGCCTCTGTCCTGGATTTGATCCCGTTAAAGTACAGGATGTCCAGGTCCAGATCACCGGCCACGGATCGCACGTAAGTCCCTCCGGCCACGGAAGCTATCTCTCTGAGGTCTTCCTCCTCGAGTTTGGACAAAATCAACTTGCCCTTTTGATCCTTTTTAAATCCGCCTTTCCCGTCACCGGCCGGTATAGGTCCCCCTGAGGTTTCTCCCATGCCGAACACAAAGATCTTGACCCCCTTTTCTGCTGCCTTGCGGGCCGCCTTAAGCCCGAGGTTCTCATTGTCCTCCCCATCCGTGATGAGGATGATCACCCTGTCGGTTTCGGATTTGTAATCAAAGGCGGAAAGGCCGGTTTCAATGGCCGCGCCCAAGTCCGTGCCAGGGACCGGCACCAGGTCCGGCCGGAGTTCGTTTATAAACATCTGAAGTGCCCCATAATCCAAGGTCAAAGGACACTGGATAAAGGCGGCCCCTGAAAAGGCAACCAGCCCCACGCGGTCTCCCCGGACCACACGCAGGAAATCCACGATTTCGCGCCTGGCCCTCTCAAGCCGGTTTGGTTTAATATCCTCCACCAGCATGCTTGGCGACACATCCACTAAGATCATTATGTCTACGCCTTTCTGGGTAACCTCCTGGTAATGACTGCCCCAGCGTGGCCCTGCTAACGCAAAGATCATCAGACCTAAGCCGCTCACCAGGAAAAGGCATTTCAGGAAGGTCCTTCCTTTCCGGCTTTTTCCTGTCAGCCGGGCCAAAAGGTCCAAATCGGCAAGGCGTTCAATGGCCTTTTTCCTCTGCCTGCCGTAAACCACAAGGGCAAAGGCCGCAAGTGGAATAAGCCATAGAAAATGCAGTATCCAGAAACGGGTAAACGTCATGGAATCACCCTTAAGACAGTTGTCTTTAAAAAGATTTCGAGCCCCAAAAAAAAGAGCGCCGGGATCAGAAAAAATCGGTAAAGCTCCTTGAAATGGAAAAATTCCTTTACCTTGATCTCGGTCTTTTCTTCCTTGTCAATGATATCGTAGATTTCCGACAGACTCTTACTGTCGGCTGCCCTGAAATATTTTCCGCGTCCGAGACTTGCGACCTTTTTCAGCGTGGTCTCATCCAGGTCAACCCTCTGATGAACTATGCGCGTGCCGAAAAAGGACTTGACCCTGAAAGGGGCCGGACCCTTCCCCCCGACTCCGATACTGTAGATCTTTACGCCCAGCGCCCGCACAGCCTCCGCGGCAGCGTCCGGTGCGATATCACCGGCATTGTTTCTGCCGTCAGTGAGAAGAATCAGGATCCTGGATTTTGCCTTCAGGTCCTTAAGTCTTTTGCCTCCGATGGCAATGGCGGAGCCGATGGCCGTCCGGTCTCCTGCCATGCCGATCTCCATCTTTTCCACAAGGCCCAAAAGGAGGCCCTTATCCATGGTCAAAGGGGATTGGGTAAATGCCTCTTCCCCGAAAACCACCATGCCTATCCTGTCCGTTTTTCGTTTCTTAATGAAATCACTGACCACCTTCTTGACTGCGGTAAGCCGGGAGACCGGTTCGTCATCTATTTTAAAGTCCAGGGCCCGCATGGAACCTGAAGTATCAAGGCACAGCATAATATCCACGCCTGAAGAACGGATCTCCCGTGACACGTTGTAGAACTGGGGCCGGGCAGCAGCCAGGACCAGAAGGACCAGGCAGGCCGTCCTTATGAACACAGGGACCTTTGCCAGAACACGGTTTCCTTTTCCGGCTAAGCGGGCAATTCGGGAAGTCATTGAATATGTAATATTAGCCGGCTTTTTCCATAGGGAAAATGCCAGCCATCCGGCCACAGGCAAGAGGAGTACAACAAGGACAGGGTAGGCAAACCTGAACATCATTGGAGCGCTCCCTTCGGTCCATCCGGTATCTGGTCTTTGTCTGTTACCGGACTGGTTTTCCTGATATAGGAAAGCGCTGCATTTACTGCTTCTTCTTTTCTTGCCGTTGTTGGCACGGTATCCGCAAATTTTACAAGATCCGCCTGGCGCAGCAATGGAACAAGGTTCCTGTCCTGTTCCTTAGAAATACAAGAAACGATCTCTTCGGTCGTGAATTCAGCGGCAGGAAAGCCCCTGAGCGATTCCAGGTATTGTCTCAGTATTTCGGAAAATCGAAAGTAGTATACCTTTACTTGTCCTTTCTCAAAAAGCCCTTCAGCCTCTAAACCCTCAATCTCCTTCTTAGCCCGGACATGTGGCGGGTCCATGGCCGTGATCGACCGCTTTTTACCACGGCGTCTATTGTACCACCACAACAGGATTGATACGATCAATAAGAGACCCAACACACCTGCTGCCCAGGGCAAATATTTCAACCACAGGGATTTTACGGGAAAAATTCCCTGAATTGGTCTGAGACGGGCTTGTTCCGGCTTGTCCCCAAGGTTGGATAACACGGTCAAGGACACGGGCCCCGTGCTAAGTTTTCGGTTGCTCCCCTCTTTACCCACATAGGAAAGGGAAATAGGCCCGGTCTTCCAGGAACCCAAACGGTCCACTAACAGGATTATCTTTATTTGATCAGGCCCTATTTCACGGTCCACTTCCGTAAGTTCCTCAAGACCCTTGATCTCAGGGTGTGCGGTGAATCCCGCTCCCTCAGGCAGGCTATACTTAAGGGTGAGCACGACCATGCTACCCACTGTCGCCGAATCCCGGCCAAGGGAGGCCGTCAGGGCCGGACCGGAAAGCCCCACATCGTCCGTTGCCCATGAAATCACGGGGCATATAAGGATCAGAATAATAAGGAGATACATCTTCCTCATAACCGCCTTCTCCTCTGATCAAAAAGACGGGTCAAGGGTTCTACCACGGGTCCGTCCGTGGACAGGTTTACTAAATCAACCCCCGATTTGCCGAGGAGATCTGAAAGGTAACGTCGCTGTTCTTCCTGCTCCGCGTGCCATCTCTGTCTCAGGCCCCTGCTCTTAGTGTTAATCCATGCCACCTGCCCGGTCTCAGGATCGCGAAGGGCCATCAGGCCCACGTCAGGCAGTTCTTTTTCGGCCGGATCAGAAACTCGAATGACAGTAAGGTCGTGTTTCTTTGCGGTCAGCCCGAGAGATTTTTCAAAACCCGTATCCATACAATCCGAGATCAAAAACACGATGGCATGATGTTTTGTTACCCGGTTCAGATAGGTGAACACAGCATCGATATTGGTAGTCAGGTCCGAAGGTTCATAAGTGAAAATCTCTTTGATCAGGCCCCATACATGGGAGGCCCCCTTTTTGGGGGGAATATATTTTTCAACCCGGGAGCTGAACAGGATGGCCCCCACCTTGTCATTGGTGCGGATGGCTAAAAAAGCTAACATGCCTGCCACTTCAGCCAAAAGCTCCCGCTTGAACTTGACTCTTGTCCCGAACAGGTGAGAACCGGAAAGATCTAAAAGAAGAATGACCGTAAGTTCCCGTTCCTCGTGAAAGACTTTTACAAAGGGATGACCGAAACGGGCCGATACATTCCAGTCAATGGTTCGTATGTCATCGCCGGGCTGGTACTCCCGGACCTCGGCAAATTCTATGCCCCGGCCTTTAAAGGCGCTTTCATACTGCCCCGAAAACAGGTCACTTGCTAATCGCCGGGTCTTAAAATGGAATCGCTGTATCTTTTTTAAGAGTTCCTCCGGGAGCATGTTAAGGGACCTCTATCCGTTCTAAAATAATGCTGATCAGGTCATCGGTGCTCTTTCCTTCTGCCTCAGCCTCATAGCTCAGGATAATCCGGTGCCTGAGTACGTCAGGGGCCATGGATTTAACATCCTGTGGCGTCACATAGCCACGGCCGTTCAAAAATGCATGGGCGCGCGCGGCCTGGCCGAGCCAGATTGATGCCCTGGGCGATGCGCCGTAGCTGATCATGGGGCCCAAATCGAGACCGAACTCTTCGGGGTTGCGGGTAGCCCTTGAGATATTCACAATGTAGTCCGTGATTTTTTCTTCCATGTGGATGGACTGCATGACCTCTGTTGCCGATTCAATGCGGGAGACGTCCACGACTCCGCTCACGTTTTCAAAAACCCCGCGGTTGACCCTTTCCATGATCTCTTTTTCTTCCACGGCCGTTGGATAATTCACGCGTATCTTCAACATAAAACGGTCTATCTGGGCCTCAGGAAGTGGGTAGGTCCCCTCCTGTTCAATCGGGTTCTGGGTAGCCAGGACCAGAAAGGGCCTGTCAAGAAGAAAGGTCTCCCCGCCGATTGTCACCTGTTTCTCCTGCATGGCCTCCAAGAGTGCACTCTGCACTTTTGCCGGCGCACGGTTTATCTCGTCCGCAAGGATGATATTGTGAAAGATGGGCCCCTTCTTGATTTCAAAGGTCGCCGTATCAGGCCGGTAGACCTGGGTGCCTAAGATATCCGCAGGCAGGAGGTCGGGTGTGAACTGTATCCTCTGAAACGTTGTACGGATGGTAGCGGCTAATGTCTTTACCGCCGTTGTCTTGGCCAGGCCCGGAAGACCTTCCAAAAGCAAATGGCCATCACACAAAAGCCCGATCAGCATCCTTTCCATCAGGTTTTTCTGGCCCACCACTACCTTTTCTATCTCCGCCATGATCTGACGGAGAAGCATGCTCTCTTTTTCAACTCTCGCAGTGATTTCCTGGATGTCCATTAATTTTTTCCTCCTGATACTGCCCGTGATTTTTTTACAATTATATGCCGTTTCCCGGAATACAGCTTATTTCTTAGATGTACCCGCTACTTAGCATGCACACAAATATATAACAAGATAAAGGGCAGTTTTCATTATACCCCTAACAATCATAAGCTGGGTTTCGATTATTACAGCCCTTTAATTTTTTCTTTTGATTCCTGCTTTTTCTTGCATGCAATGCATAGTGTGGTTCCAAGGCGGGCCTTTAATCTCTCCTCCGAAATTCCATTACCACAAACCTCGCAGATGCCAAAAGTTCCTTGTTCAAGCCTTTCCAGGGCATTCTTTATCTTTCCGATTAATCTATTTTCCCTTTCTCGAATGTGCAAAACAAAATCTATATCGGCTTCCATAGATGCCTGGTCAATAAAATCAGGAGACTCGTCTTTGAGGTCAGTAATACCAGTGATAGTCTTATCTGCCTCTGCCAAGAGTTCATCCAATCTTTGACTGAGTATCTTCTTGAAATATTCTTTCTTGTTTTGGTTCAGCATAAAGGGAGCAGGTAATAAGTCAAATCAATTCTGGAAAAATTACTTCCTTCCTGTAAAATTTGGTTTCTTAAGCAGTAACTTAACAAGAAGTCTCGGTGGTAACAAATTTTGAATACCTGTCATCCAGATCATCGATAGATACCCATTCATACTCCTCATAAAATTCCTTCCAGATCAGAGACAAAGTATCCTTAAGAATTAATGCCGCTTCAGGATCGGCATCGGAGGCATGAGCCATAAAATCCGTGATAAAGGTCCTCTTAAATTTGTCCATTTTATAGGGCGGTTTTCTGATACGGACCCTCAGTTTATAGAAGAGGCTTTTTGCCTGCTCCAACAAAATACCGGATGAAGGTTCGATCTCCAGTAAACAGCGTGCCCAGAGGCTAAACTGAAACGGAAAAAACAGGCATGGGTTTGTCCAGGCCTTTCAGATGTCGCAACGGCTCCTCCATGACGTGAAATTGAGAGTCTATCCTGTCCTTCACTTTTTCGGTAATGAGCGTCTGGCCTGACGATGCCGCCGATGCCAGACGCTGGGCGATATTGACGTCTATTCCTATTACCGTGTAATCAAATCTCATGGGAGATCCCACATTGCCCAGAAAGGTTTCCCCGCTATTGATGCCGATCCCAAGTCCGATATCATGGATGGCGTGGTTTCTCCCGATCCATTTTCTCTTAAGGTCCACAAAGGTCTCGTGCATCGTTATGGCCGCACGGACGGCCTTTTGAATTGGATCACTTACGGATATGGGCGCACCGAAGAAGGCAAGAACGGCGTCGCCT
>JAFDDR010000132.1 GCA_019310785.1 Deltaproteobacteria bacterium | reverse complement strand
AACTAATTGCCCTGGCCTTGACCATGATGTTCCCCCAAATAGCTCTCTGGCTTCCCGCTTTGATGAAAGGCGTATAATGTGTTGCGACTACTATCTTTTGGGTTCAACAAATGAATTGCAAAATGGGGGACAGGCAAATAATGATTCCTTTCATTTCAGCATGCCATCTGTCCTTTTCAACCAGGGCCGCTTATCCGTGCCAACGATCTTGGAAATTTTAGCGTAAATCCAATCAAACGGGAGGCCATCTTTGGAAGGAAACTTCTCAATATATTCAATGTAGGGCCGGCCTTTCAGATCTCTCTCAGGCAAAATGGCATCTGTCCTGCCGTCAAATTCCACTGTTGGCAGCCCATTTTTCTCACACAGGCCCTTGTCAAATGTTGCAGCGGCGCTTACCCATTTGCCGTTCAAAAAAAACTGGTTGTACCCGTGCCTGGGAAAAATGTTGCCTTTAAGCTGCTGAACAATATGGGCAGGGACGCGATGGTTCCTGATTTTTGCAAACACCAAGCGGCTCGGGATGCCGGAGGCCCTTCCAAGGGCCGTAAGAAGAACTGCCTTCTGGACACAGTAACCCTTTCCCCACTTCAGGACCCGGGATGCCACAAAGTCCTCCTTGAATACTGATATCATAAAGAGGTTGTAGCGGACGGAATCCCGAACAAAGTAGAAGAGCTTTACTGCTTTTTCCGCATCCGTCGAGCATCCCCTTATGAGGTTTTCTGCGGTCTCAATGATACTTCGGTTGTCTGAGTCTATCGCAGCGGTCGCTTTAAGATAGTTTTCCATGTACTTTTCAGATTCTGTTTCCATTTCCTATATGCCAAGAACTCCCAAGCAGATTGCGGTTAAAGGGTAGAGGATAACATGTTGATATGATTAGCTTATTTAATTCCATTAGCCCTGCATGTATAAACAATAGAGGGAAAATAGGCAAGAAAAATAATTTTTTATCACGTTTTTTCACCTTTTCCGGGAACAGGCTTCACGCAGGCTAATAAAACAGCCCCTTTTCCCCTTTGTTTATTGTGGTTGTAACATTGGTAAGTATCCAGTAGAATCCGGACAGAAGATTTGAAAAGAAAAAAACAGTTCGGGTTTTTTTGAATGAGGCAGAAAATCAACAATAAAAAGGAGGGATGCACAAAGTGTCAAAAAAAACAATCCGGAAAGGCCTGATACTCTTTCTTGCTGCTATCATTTTGATTGCTTTCGGCTGTTCCAAGGTCACCCAGGATAATTATGATAAGCTGTCATTGGGTATGGACTATGAAGAGGTTATAAAAATCCTGGGACAACCCAGTGAATGCAAGTCGATTTTAAATACGAAGAGTTGCACATGGGGGGACTCGTCAAAAAAAATTGCATTGAAATTAGTTGCCGATAAAGTTGTGTTCCTGAGCAGCGAAGGCTTGAAGTAACAAGGGAGAAAAATGAATAAATGACCAAAGGAATGCTTCATAGGTGACACGCCAGCCTGGTTGTAACGGAGACACAGGTCCCGAGGTCAAAAATCAGGTTTTTGAATGTTCCTGAAAGCTGACTAAACTCCTGTCGAAGTTTTTCCGGGTCGAGTTTATCTACCTTCAGGTCCTTTGATGCCAGCACCACGGCATTTCGAGGTTCATGGCCAAAATCAATGAAAGGCACATTTCCGAAAACATCCTTTTTCTGAAGAGCAAACAGCGGCAAATCCCCCTTTGGGGTCTCTCCGATCACATAGGTCTCACCCTCGATTATGGTAAATATCTCCTCCTTTGAAGATCCTTTTTCTACAATAACCTGCTTTCCCTTAGTCAAGCCATCGGTATTATAGCTTTTCTGGAACAGGTTCACCGTGCTGTCCGTAATCTTGCCCAATCTCCCGGCCAGGCTGAAAAGGAGATTTCTAAAGTCTAACGACAGAGACGCGTACTCCCCGGAAAGACGCTGCGCATCCAGAAGTCCTAATTGGACTTCACCCATGGCCGTTACAGTCGCGGTGCGGGTGTTATCCCCGTGCAACAGCGATACGAGAGTTCCGATAAAACACCCCTGTCCGAGCCTGGCTACCGGCACAGGACCATTTGACGTTTCCCTGGTAATGTTGACCATACCTTCCAGGATGACCCAGATCCAGTTGCCGTGGCTTCCCTCTTTGACGATTATCTCGCCGTCACTGAAATATTCTTCAGCAAGGACATATGTGTAGTCTATCAAGGGTCCTTTGTTCACGGATAATCTCCTGCCTTTGTCATGCTCCAGTCCGCAAAGAATTACGTTGGGCGCATGGGAATCGGGCGGTCCTACCTTTTCGATCATTCCGTCATCCAACATCCTGAGTGCATCGAGAGTAATCTGCATTCGGCTGTTTTTTATCACACGTCCTACCTGGACATTCCCTTCATGAAATTCGAACTCTCCTTCACTCCAGCCAAAAAGGGCGTATATTGCATCCTTACCATGCAAAGGACCCATGGATGCATTGACCGGGTCGCCTTCCACAAAATATATCCGGCCTTGTGCCGGGGCATATTGGGTCGTAAGTTGCAGGATCCCGGTGGCCCGGTTCCCGCCGAGTATCTGAAAGATGTCCGGCAGGCTGATAAAATGCAGGCCTCCTAAAAATTCAGATTTCGTGTCCATAATAAACCCCTACTAAGCCCATCTCAGTCACTAATAGAGATAGGGCAAGATATGACATTACTCATCATCAAAACCCTCCCGCCATGCGGGATTGATGGCCTCTTTACGAGTCTCTCAATATTATTTCCAGGGCGTAATCCCCTTTCTTAGGACCATATTTTATACTGGTTTTTCCGAAGACCGTGCCGCTGCATCTGAATATCGCGCCTGGTGAATAACACTGTATGTAAGGTAAACTGTTTCCAAGCCTGAAAATGTCCAGCAGGTCTTTCTGGTTTGCCTTTACAATTACGCTGATAATGTTGTCGGTCTGAAATGTGACCTCGAATTCCACCATATCGCCTTTTAACGGTCCTTCTTCCAATGGAACGCAGATTGAAGATATTACAAGTACACCTGTCTCTTCTTCCTCCTCGGTTTCATCCGGTTCAAGGGGTGGTTCATCAATTTCGGGAAGCCTGGCCTCAATGCCATCTTTTTCCAAGGCATTCTTAAAAAATGATCGTATCTCTTTCAGATCGTCCTTGGACAACATATCGCGTGAAACCCATTGTTCAAATTGACCTACGGCCGCTTCCACTGAAGAGAAGGTCAGGTGACACATAATAATATTCTTGGCCGCCACCACCGGCATGGCGCCTTTTTTCAGCAGTCCGTGAAATTCTTCCAAGGCCCGTTCATACTGACCGAATTTGGCTAAGGCCACAGCACCCTTGAACTCGGCCTTCTCCTTATCATTAGAGACTGCAAACACTTTATTGATAAGGTTTTGAACATTATGAGAGAGTTGCGGCGCCATTGTTGCCTGATCAATATCGGTCATGTCCTCTTCCACGCCCCGGATTCTGTCCTTGACGACGCCTACGAGTTGCCCATGATTTAAGGATCGCTGATCTTCCCCGATGAATTGAAGCACCTTCAGGTATTTTTCCCTGGATTCCGCCAAAAGACCCTGGGTTTTATAAAGCTGCGCCTCTTTTACCAGAGACCTTATCCGTTCTTGCTCAAACATTGTGACCACCAATCAAAAAAAGCCTTTTGCATGAAGTCCCGCACAAACATTTCCTTGCGCTGACCTTTATATATTAAGCAAAAGGCGTGCCTGATTGAGCAATCTAACCATAACACGTTAAAACCCATTGATTTATCGAAGAAAATCAGAAGTTGCTGATGTAAACCCAGGGATTCCTGTCCAGTGGTTACGTATGAAATTGGATACAAAATTGCAATATTTTATACAGATTTACAGTTTATAATACGGTTCCTCATTAAAAAATGTGGGTCAAGGCCTATTGGATATGGATAAAAAAGTATACATTAATATAATCCTTTGCTATATTTAAAAGAAATATTAACGACGCCCCGGTAGCCGGAGGAAGAAAGATGAACAGGATATCAATAAATTCCGAATCACCAATAGCCTGCGTGAAGGAAATCACCACATGGGTCAATTCAGTGCTTGACTTAGATCGACTTTTGGAACTCATCATAGACACGGCCACCGGAATTATGGAGGCCAAGGCCAGTTCGCTCTTGTTACTGGAAAAGAAGACCGGGAAGCTCTACTTTAAGGTAGCCACGGGGGAAAAAAGCGAGGAAGTCAGAAAGTATGAAATTAATGTGGGCCAGGGAATCGCCGGTTTTGTGGCTGAAAAGGGAGAACCTCTTCTTATCCCCGATGTGAGTAAGGACCCAAGGTGGTACAAGCAAATCAGCGAATCCATAGGTTTTGAGACGCGCTCCATTGCCTGTGTGCCGATGAAGGTAGGAAGTGAAGTCATCGGGGTCGTTGAGATCATAGACAAGGAAGACGGAAGCCCCATTCAGAATGAGGACATGAAGATGTTGACCGTGTTCGCGGATTTGGCCTCCATGGCGATTTGCAATGCACAGAAGATTGACCGGGTCAAAAGGGAAAACAGAGACCTTAAAGAAGAGATAGGGAAAAAATACCAGATCATCGGAGAGAGCAAAGGCTTAGAGAAGGTCGTATCTGATGCCTTCAAGGTGGCCAACTCAAAGACCAGCACCCTGATCCTCGGAGAGAGCGGGACGGGAAAGGAACTTTTAGCAAGGTTGATCCACCGGGCCGGACCCAGGAAACACAGTCCAATGATTGTGCTGAATTGTGCTGCTCTGACTGAAACCCTGCTTGAAGCCGAGTTGTTCGGTTACGAAAAAGGGGCCTTTACAGGTGCCATGGACCGCAAAATCGGAAAGTTTGAACTTGCGGACGGCGGCACCCTTTTTTTTGATGAAATAGGAGAAATGTCCCCCGGAATGCAGGCAAAGCTGCTAAGGGTGCTGCAAGAGGGTCTTTTTTACAGGGTTGGAGGCAATGTCCCGATTTCAGTGGATGTCAGGGTCATCTCAGCCACAAACAAGGACATTGCTCAAGAAATCACCGAAGGAAAATTTCGAGAAGACCTTTTCTACCGGCTTAATGTGGTTCAACTCCGTATGCCCGCCCTGCGAGAAAGAAAAGAGGATATTCCCCTCCTTGCCCGTAATTTTCTGGACATCTTTGAAAAAGAAAGAGGGCTCCCTCGTCTGGCGATTTCAGAAAAGGCCATGGAGAAAATCCTCGAATATGACTGGCCCGGTAATGTAAGAGAATTAGGGAACGCCTTGGAACGGGCCGTTGTAATGGGTAATCATCATGAGATCCTGCCGGACGACCTGCCCATTTCCGGGCCAACAACAAGTTATCCGGCCATGGAGGTGGGTTTGACGCTCAAGGAAGCAGTTGACAGCTTTAAAAAGGGATTTATTGTCTTAAACCTGAAACATACCGGGGGCAACAGAAGCAAAGCGGCAAAAAATATGGACATTCAAAGGACTTACCTATCCAGGCTGATAGCCAACTATCATCTCCAGGGAACATGATCAGCTATTAAATTGCAAAACCATTCTATGGCCTGAAAGGATCAGGCTGCCGAAAATCAGGGAAAAATGATGACCTATGAGGCCGAAGTCCAGGATCCTTATTCGGGAACTGGACAAAAAGATGTTCAAATCCAAGCTCAATGGCATGGGAATAGACACTGTCAAACTCATCTTCCGAGACAAACCGGTTCAGGTCCTTATCTTTCTGGTAGACCACGGGATGGTACTGGGACATGAGGCTCAACGGCAGTCCTTTGCCAAACTCCACAAAAAGGCTTGTCAAGGCGTTTATTGAATTTTCCACTTTTCCGGGCAATATAAGGTGTCTGACCAGGACACCCCTTTTGGCCGTAAACGTGCCGGTATGACAGGCGTCAAGAAAGCCTTTTTGCAATACCATTTCCGTGATCGCCTCGAGTGCCACCCCCGGATAATCCGGACATTTAGAAAGCCTTCCTGCCAGGGATGAATCCGAATATTTAAAGTCAGGAAGGTAGATGCTGGCAAAATCCGCTGCGGACTTTAAGGTTTCAACGGACTGGTAACCGGAAAGGTTGTAGATTATGGGAAGGTCATGACCCTCTTCTCTCAATAGCATGACAAGTTTAAAGACATGGGAGAAAAAGTGGTCCGGGGTCACAAAATTGATATTGTGGACGCGCTCCCTCCGAATCATTTGTTTCACCTTTTCCAACAGTTTTTCCAGACTCATTATCCTACCCAAACCCTGATGGGAAATTTGATGATTCTGGCAAAATGAACACCTGAGAGAACATCCCGAAAAAAAGACCGCTCCTGAACCCCTGTTGCCTGTAATCGGAGGTTCTTCACCGAAATGAGGCCCTACATAGGCCACCCTTAGCTGGCAGGTTTCCCCGCAAAATCCTGACCGACCCGTTTTACTGTCACATAGCCTGTTTACGCCGCATAAACGCGGGCAAAGACGACAGTTTTTGTAGGGATCGAGTAAACTCATGAGTCTTATTCCCTTCTCACTTGAAAATGTATGGCACGTGTATTTGCCGTATATGGGAGGCTGTCCAAGAATAGGCTTCTACTGCGATCGGCTGCAAATTCTGATGGCTGCGCTGTCAAGCCCAAAACGTCCTCCACGTAGGCTACTGCTACGCCTACGGCCGTTTTGGCCTTGTCGCCCCCGCTCAAAGTGCGGGATCTTCGACTTGCTTCAAAACTTTGGCTCGATCTCGCTACAAAGCCATTCTCGGACAGCCTCTTAGCAAGAAACTGATGACAAAAGTTCCTTTGTATGGATAAAGCTGACTGGTTACGTCAGATTTATGCCTTGTTTCTTGACGAGTCAATAGTAAAAGCCTGGCCCAGAGGACCAGTCTTTGGTTGTCCCAGAGGGGATTTGCTTTGTTGGAGTTTCATTGACTTATTGAAATTCCAAATATCAAATCCCAAATATCAAACAAATTACAATGACCAAAATTCGAAATTACAAACAGGAAAAAGATGAACGTCTAATGTGGGTGTCGCTTCGCTCCATTTTTTTAATAAAGTTGAAACGCCGAAGGAGAACCATATTTAAACGTTGGAAGTTCGATGTTGGAAGTTCGTTTTCAATCCGGTTTTGGTCATTGAAATTTGAGATTTGTTTGTTATTTGGTGCTTGAGATTTGTATTTTTAGACACAAAAATCCACACTATGCATCAACACATGCACACAGGTAGGTCGGGTCACCATTCAAGCCACACCTTTTTAGGGAGGTAGTGTACTCACCCCCGGACGGGGTTCGTTATGTCTGTTTTCATAAAAACAATTTTACCATAGATTATGCTTGCATAATTCGTTTCAATTTGATATAAGTGCATTGATCTATTGGTTGTTATAATCTTGTTAGTCTTTTTTGTACGAAGAAACCATTGTTGATTAAAGGAGGGAATAAATGATGAATCGTTGGAAAAAAAGACCCATTGCATTTATCTTGTTGAGCGTTTTCTTATTAACCGCTACAGTTAGCCCAGCGCTGGCCCAAGAGAATGAAGCCGATTCAGACATCACGGCAGCGTCCATGATTGGTGACCTTTTTGTGCTGAGACCTCTGGGTCTTGTGGCCACAATCCTGGGCACCGCTTTCTTCCTTGTCACTCTTCCTATTACGGCAGGGGTAGGAAATACTGAGGTAGCGGGGGAAAGACTTGTTAAGGATCCCGGGAGATTCACATTCGACCGTCCTTTGGGCAAGCTGCCATAACAGCTTTTGAGCCTACGGTAAAGGATATGAACCATAACCGGCGACTTAGGTTGTTTAGCAATGGCGGGGCCATTCTTTGATGGCCCCGCTTTTTTTCTTAGGGCGTATATTACGGACCCCTGAACGTTGAACCTGAGCAGCTACATTTTTTCCAATTCAAATCAAGGGGTGTGCATCCATGATCAGGAAAAAAGTATGTATGTTAGGTTCCTTTGCAGTGGGGAAGACCAGCCTGGTTCAACGTTTTGGGAGCAGTAAGTTCCCAAGAAAATACCAGACCACTGTAGGTGTAATGATCGACAAAAAGACCGTGGAAATAGGAGACCAGGAAGTATATCTTATGCTTTGGGATATATATGGACAGGATGCATTCCGTAGGGTTCAGACATCTTATTTGGCCGACGCATCCAGCTACTTTTTGGTAGTGGATGGGACACGCAAGGACACCTTGGATATGGCCCTTGCGCTTCGTAAAAGAGTGAACAAGGAAATTGGCGAGGTGCCGTTCGTTCTTATCTTGAATAAAGCGGATCTCAAGGATGAGTGGGAAATTAGCAGGCAGGACCTTGACGAGCTGTCGAAGAGTGGTTCGGCCGTGGTCGAAACCAGCGCTAAAACGGGCGAAGGGGTGGAAAAGGCATTTCTGAGTCTTACTGCCAAAATGTTGAAGGTGCAAACAGGGTAATTGTTTATTTATGTACTTTTAAAGCCTTTTGTGCTCTAATCACCAATGTATTCTTTGGTGAGGACTGATGAGTAAACTTAAAAACGTGCGAAGCGACTTTTTGTGAGGTTATCAAACTTGA
>JAFDDR010000131.1 GCA_019310785.1 Deltaproteobacteria bacterium | reverse complement strand
TTACTTTCCTTTATACTCGGGTTTTCGTTTCTCATTGAAGGAACGGATTCCCTCATGCCAGTCTTCTGTGTCCATGCATGTCAGTATTGCCTCTGCTTCTAAGTGCACCACCGTTTCAATATCCAGGGCCGGTGACTGCTGGAGGCGCTTCTTTGCCATACCCATGGAAACGGGGGCCCTCTCGGCCAGGGCCTTCGCGAAGGCCTTTGTCTCCCCTAAGAGTTCTTCGACTTTATAGCACCTCAGAGCCAGCCCCAATTCCACGGCGGTTTTCCCGTCAACAATCCTTCCCGAGTAAACCAGTTCCTTTGCCTTTGACAACCCTACGATCCTCGGAAGATGATATGTAACTCCGCCGCCCACAAACGTTCCCAGCCCTGTCTCCGGAAATGCAATGCTTGCCTCTTCGGCCATGAAAACGAAATCGCAGTTCATAGCCATCTCGGAACCCGCGCCCCGTGCCGGGCCGTTGACCGCCGCAATTATCGGCTTTGGAAACTCGTAAATCCTTTTTGTTGTCTCATGCGCCAGCAGGATGTATTCCCTCTTTTGTGCATGTGTTCGCTCGCCGCTGGCATGTTTTTTCAAATCCGCCCCTGCACAAAACGCCTGCTTTTCAACATCCCCCCTTTTTAAGACCGAACCGGTAAGGATGAGCGCACGAACCGACTCATCGGAACGTACAACATCAAGCACATCCTGAATCTCCAGATACATCTCTTCAATAACCGCATTCATACGCTCCGGACGATTGAGCCTGATGATGCCGACATAGCCGTCTTCAAGAAATTCAATGGTCTCATAATCCATGGTAAACCTCCAGGTTTAAACTTTGGTAATGATTCAGCTCGTTAAAAAGGGTTTTGTTAGTCCCGTAATGTATAGTAAATACAAATGGCCTATTCAACCATTTGCCGGCAATGTGTCTCGGTTGTAAACGACATAAGCACAATCGCGATAACAGACCAGACGATCATCAGGCCAAACCCTGAACGGTATGCATTGAGGTCATATATTCGAACCCCGCTTTCCAAGACACCATTCCAGTTCCTTTCAAGGACCCAGCCAATTAACGGTTGAAGGATCATGGGGCCTGACATAACGCCCATATTGCACACGCCCGACACGGTGCCTGCCAGGGATGAAGGGACCGATTCTTTGACAAAGGCAAACCCGATTATCATAACGCCGGAAGCAAATCCTATGACGATGACAAGGCATGTCAGTACCCAGATCGGGATCCCCGGAATATAGAAAAGCACCGCCCATCCGATACTCGCAATAATGCACCCTGCTAAATAGAGCGGCCTTCTGCGACCGATCCTGTCCGACAGAGCCCCCAGAGCAGGTCCTGCAAAGGCTAAGGCCACCAGAAGGGTTGATGTTATGGCAGCGCTTTTTGAAGGGGACATTCCATATTGTGCGGTGAGAAACGGGACCCCCCACAACCCGGAAAACGCCAGCACGGGACCCACAACGCCGCTTGGCGCGAGGCTTAAAAGCCAGGTGTTTTTGTAACGAAAAACCATCCCCAGACCTTTAAGCACTGACAACGGCGAATAATGGAGGGCAGGTGCCGTGTTTGGGGCAAAGCTTTTGTAGCCCTTTTCAGCGGGATCATCACGCACAAAAAGCCAGATCGCGATGGTTAATGCCAGGGTTGCAGCCGCCGAAACAAACATGACCGGCCGCCATTCGAAAAGGTCCACTAAAAACCGCAGCGGCACACCCGCGCATACGGCCCCGCATATTCCTATAAAGAGCGCCAGACCGCTCGTCATTGCAAAGCGATTTGGCGCAAACCAGTGTGTAGCAATCTTTAGCAGGGCTACATATGCAACACCCACCGAACCTCCGATGAGCAGCCTGCCAAGGTTGGCAAAAACAATAGTAGGCGCCCAAGCAAAAAGTAAGGTCCCGAAGGCGGCTATCAAACAGCCTGCGGCAAGAAGTCTCCGCGGGCCCCAGTAATCCGCAAGAATGCCTGTTGGCACCTGCATGACGAAGTAGCTATAAAAGTAAAAGGCCGAAAAATTGCCTAAGGCCGCGGCACCGATATTAAAATCGGTCATCAACTGATCGGTCATAACCGCAGGGGCAACACGCTGGTAGAAGCCTATAAAATACAAGGCCGCGCCAAGGCCCCAGGTTATCCAGGCAAGGTAGGCGGGGGGATAGGTGTTCTTGTTCAAGGCTTTACTTTCCGGGGTTCATTTGAAAAAATGTTGCCGTAAACTTTGATCTTGATCTCAGCCCGGATCTCGCTGGTTGTCTTCAGGGTGATCAGGTCTGAATACCGGCCCCTTCTATTTCTCAAATTTTCAACGGTCAGTACGTACCCTCCCCCTCCTGATGCATCAGCCTCCTTCAATTCGCAACCCACGTATTTCCCCCTTATCAAACTGGTCCCGACTATCTCGAAAGGATATTTTTTCTCGGGAATAATGCGCACTACTGCCTTTACCTGTTTTCCCACATGACCGGTTAACAGTACAACCCCCGGCCTTATGGTTACAAATTTTTCAACATTGCCGAAAACTTCAATCTTCAGATTCGGTTTATCAGGGTCATTGGTCCGGACAACGATTTTTTCCCTCAATGTTTGCCCGCCATACCCTTCTGTCTTTATTTTGAGTCTGATTTTTCCCTCTGCACCGGGAGGGATCTGTCTCGTAAAAGAGACGACAGTACAACCTCAGGCGGTTCCGACTCCTTTTACTTCAAGCAGTGCATTCCCCTTGTTTTGTACTACGAGATCATGTCTCACATCGTTGCCCTCAAGGGTCTGATCAAATTCATATTGATCCGTCGGGAAATATGCTGACGGCGATCCCCGGGATTCGCTTTCAGCGCTTAAAAATGAAGTTGTCAGGAAAAACACACAAACCGCAGACACAAAGGCAAAAACACTTTTGACTTTCATCCGGAAAACTCCTTCCTCATAATTCCTTTGTATTCAGCAGCAACACGTGAATCACCAGGCGTTTTGTCAAACAACGTTTCAAATATCTTTGAGGCCTTGTCCCGTTGATTTTTTTCAGCATAAATTTTAGCCATTCCGAGATAGGCATACTTATCATAACCTAAGGCCAATGCCTTTTCATAATGTATCTCGGCCTGCTCATAATCCTTCAGGCTAAAATAGGCATCACCGATTCTTGTTAGTGCAATTCTCGGTTTCATGCCGTATTTCATGGCCATACGCCATGCTTCGATAGCTGCCACATAATCCCTTAAACCCCTGAAGCAATCCGCCTTTCCATGCCAGGCATGAGAATCCCTGGGCTTAACATCAAAGACCCTCTCATAACACTCCACGGCCTTTTCGTACTGCCTTCGCTTTCTGTAAATATTAGCGGCAGAAGTGAGCGCCATTACGGGTTTGTCTGTTATGTGAATCAGCTTTTCAAAAAACTTTAATGCTTCCTCATCATTGCCTTCTGCTGCAAAAATATTTCCCAGGCCCATCAGGGCATACGGATCATCACGGTTCTTTTCAAGGGCCATGAAATAGTACTTCTTGGATGATACAACATCTCTCTTTATTCTGAATCCGTCGGCCACCCTTGTCATTACCTTATAGTCACCGGGATTCAATGACAGATACCGCAGCCAGACCTCCAAGGCCTTGTCCATCTCTTTCAATCCCCTGTATGCATCTCCAAGTCCTGCAAGCCCGAATTCATTGTTTTCTTCAACCTCAAGACAACGCCGGTAATAAGAAACAGCCTCTTTAAATTGTCTTGTCTTTTTTTTCAAATCACCCATGCCGACCAGGGCGTATACATTGTCAGGGTCTGCTTTCAGGACCTGAAGATATTTGTCCTCAGCCTCATTATAGCTTCCCATCTTCATCATCTGATGGGCAGCCCGGCTGAGGAATATCAAATTCTTTTTTGTCTCAGTCCTATTGCTATTCCCTGTCATCTTGATAAACCAGCTCAAAAAACCCCGAACTCATTTTGAAAGACGGGGTTTCAATCGGGTTTAAACCATTTCTTATCCTTGCTTAAGGTTTGAAGATAACTCAGGTTCACGGTTCAAGGGTTCACGGTTCAAGGTTAATACACTCATAAAAACTCAAAAAACATCATTTTTTGTCATTCCGTCCCGGATCGGGGTCCGGGATGGCGGCGAAGCCCGCCCTCCATAGCATTGCAGCGGACGGGCCGGAATCCAGTGTTTTCAGAAAGTTATGTTTGGCTTGGACCCCGCCGCAGGCGGAACAACCCTGAACCTTGAACCTTGAACCTGACAACCTGGGTAGTTACAATTTTTTAATGGCATTGGCCCTTTTTGTCAAAGAAATTTTTATATAGCCGCTTTCGTCCACCCTCCGTAGCATTGCGGGGGACGGGCGTGAATGACATAATTAACACTAAAGGCCATGATTAAGAAGACATGTGGGCCAACTTCTCCAGCTCTTCATCATACATGTCAATCATGTTCTCCCAGGCAAAACGGGTCATGGCATTGGAAAGCGCTTCGATTTTTTCTTGAGCCTTGAGCCTGCTATCAAACTCCTGGAGGTTTTTCCGCTTCATTTGCCAGGAAAGAATAAATGCCCTTGTCTAAAAACTCACGACGTGTATACTTGCTTTGTAAAAGAACTCTGTTCCCGCTGCAACCGGGATCTAACCAGTCATGAAAATAGCTGAGATATCCTCTCCCCATTTCGAAGCCCCAGTCTTTTGCGGAAGATGGAGAGGTTTATTGTCACTCTTATTGAAAGGCATTAGAGTCATGGATAACGGGATTTCAGAAAAGAGGAAGGCATTTCTGGCCGAGGACTATAGCCGCGGATTCATCGAATACTGCCAGTTTAAAGCGGAAGTAATTGAGAAGGGCTATTTTCAATCGAAGGTTACTATTGAGGAGCATCACCGGCAGCAGGACGGCTTCATCCATGCCGGGGTCATGGCCACCATGGCCGATCACACAGCCGGCTACTCTGCCTTCACCATTGTGCCCGAGGATTTCCAGATCCTGACTATCGAGTTCAAGATCAATTTCCTGAGACCCGCCCATGGCGACGCCCTGATATGCCGCTCCCGTGTCATCAGGGAAGGGACCCGGATCATCATATCGGAATCGGAAGTCTTTGATATAAGAAAAGGAGAAAAGAGCCTGGCAGCCAAGGCCATGGTCACTCTCATGGCCGTGAACAAAGACAATCTCGCCTCAAAAAACTGATTCAATCTCCTCCCCCACCCTTTTCGCCGCATCTGCAGGGTCTTTTGCGTCCCTTATGGGCCTGCCTATCACAACATAATCGGAGCCGTTCCTGACGGCATCAGCGGGTGTCACTATCCTTTTCTGATCGTCCCGGTCGACAACCGACCAGGCAGGCCTTATTCCGGGAGTCACGGCAATGAACTCGGGTCCGAGTTCCCTCTTTACCATGGCCACCTCAAGCCCGGAACATACCACGCCATGGCAACCCGCGGCCTTCGCAATGCGGGCCTTTTGAAGGACTAAAGCCGAAAGATCTTCCGTGTATTTCTCTGCGTAACCGAGGATCTCTAATTTTTCCTGGCTCAGGCTTGTAAGCACCGTGATCGCCAGAATTTTCGTACCGGAGGGGTTGTTTTCCGCCACGCTCCTCAAAATCTCCTCACCTTCGTCACAGTGCACGGTTACAAATTCCGGGCCGTGAACGCTGGCCGCCATAAAGGCCCTCTGCACAGTAGCGGGGATATCGTGGAGTTTCAGGTCCAAAAAGATACCGGCCCCTCCCGCGTCACGGATGGACTTTAGAATGTCCGGTCCCTGGCTTATAAAAAGCTCTAATCCGACTTTAAAGAGACCTATATGGTCTCTAAGCCGGTCCACATAGGACATGGCCTCATCATAGTTGGGAAGATCCAGGGGAAAAACGATGTAGTCTTTTGGCTGTTTCATGGCATACCTCATTAAAAAGTTCTCCCGCCCACCTTTTCAGGCTCACAAACACAAAAGGAGCAAAGTTGAAATAATATCCTTTTCCAGGGCCATATTACACAAAAAATAATAGACACGAAGGGAAAAAGCATCTATATTTTATTTTTTAGAAAAGGGCCACCGTAGCTCAGATGGTAGAGCACCTCACTCGTAATGAGGATGTCTGCGGTTCGATTCCGCACGGTGGCTCCAAAAAGGCAATAGATACAATGTGTTAGCTGCTCTTCCTTTCGTACCCATTTTATACCCATTCTCGTCAACCGTGTCTTGGAAAACATATCGTTTCTACGTGCCGATGAAGACTATAGGTTCTTAGGATAACACTTCTTTCATTAAGGTCGCGAGGTATTACAATCGTAAATTTGTCAATGGTCAGCCTTCCTTCAGGAGTCATGGGGGTAAATCTGGAAGTTGTTGAATAGTTGGAGGTTTTAATACATTAACGCCTCGGATGTCACCAACATTCCCGGATTCTGCATTAAAATGAGCGACAACCAATAAACTGCCTTATATTTAGCACGCCTTCAAAAAATGATCTTCAATGCTCGTTTCGGCTCCTGGGGCGGAGCATTATTCTTCACGGCCTGGATCGGGCAGAGGATCTGCTTTAACCTTGAACAGCACCTATCGAATTACAAGGCATCCGATGTATGCAGGGTCTATGATTACAGCATTTGGCACTCTTTTTCAAAACCGGAGGCCGTGGAACTGTTTTGTCTTTGTTGTCTTCTGTATATTTCAGGTTTATCGTGCAACACGGGAAGAAAGAAAAATAATGCGGGTCTTTGCTGAATATGGGGAATATATTTCTTGCGTTGGGTGGTTATGGAAACTTGGAAGAAGAAAGGTAGTACATGGAGATGCAGTGCAGCCGGACTTATTATGATCTCACAGGTAACAAATAATTCCAATGATCCTCGAAGATTGGAAAAGGTACCAGGCAAATGATTATTCAGGAGGCTTAAATGAAATACAAATGGTTGTCGGCATTTTTAGGGCTATTGATAATACTGTTTGGAGTCTATTACATACTTGATCCTGAAAATAAAGAACTGAACGAAACTGTGCGAGCGAGGTTAGGAGGTACATATATAAAACTTTCGGACGGCATTACACATTACAAACTGGATGGACCTAATGACGGAAAAGTAGTGGTCCTTGTTCATGGAGGGACCATCCCCATATGGACCTGGGACAAACAGGTTAAGGCATTGAAAGATGCCGGTTATAGAGTTCTCAGTTATGACCAGTATGGCAGGGGGTATTCCGACAGGCCTGATTTAACCTACGACCAGGAGCTGTACAAAAGACAGTTATTGGAACTGGTTGACAAGCTGGCCTTGACAAAACCGTTTGACTTGATAGGTCTTTCTGTTGGAGGCGGTACCTCTGTCAATTTCACTGCCCGGTATCCCCATAGGGTTCGAAAACTGGTTATGATCTCACCTCTGATCAACAATTTCAAAGTTCCTTCCTTTTTTCGCATACCGGTTTTTGGCGAATTCATTGCACGTCTTATCGGTGTACGCGTTATTGTAAACCGCTTTGTCTCCCTGCTTGAAAAGAATCCGGAGTCTGAAAAATATACTAAGCTTTTTGTGGAACAAACCACCTACAAAGGTTTCCAGCGATCTATTTTATCAATGCTTAGGAATGATGCTGTTGGGGACTACAGTAAAGCCTATCAGATCGTTGGTAAGCAGAAACGTGATATATTGCTGATTTGGGGAACTGCGGATACTGAGATCACAAAAGAAATGATCAAAGACATAAGATCCTTTATCCCACACCTTAAGTTTAACCCGGTTGAAGGTGTCGGACATGGAATAGTGTGCCAAAAACCTGATACTGTCAATAGTTTGATAATAAGTTTTTTGCAACAATAGAAGACAAAGGGATTGACTGTTGTTAATTTTGAGCAAAGGTCAAATAAAGTCTTACCCCTTTAGATGTTGTCGGCAATTACTCTATACGAGGCTGTAATCATGCAAACCGGGATTCTCCGTCGAAATATGTTCCAACGCATCTTTGGCATCTGTACAAGCGGGACATCCTTAAGATACTAAGTTTCCAGGATGATAAGAAAGGGATAATAGCTCATCCATGCCAAGATCAGCCCGACTTGACGCTTGCCTGCCTCTGGATGGCACCCGGTGTTTTACATCTTAATGATGATCCTGCTGATCAGATTATTTTTCTTTTCTCTTTCTTCTCCGTAACACAGTAGATTCCCTCTCCGGCCATGGCCGGGCCGAAGCACTGGTTGTCGGAGAGGCAGTCTGCCTTGCGAAGGTCACCAGATTCCCACCGTTTGATTAGATCCGGTTCCCGGATAAACGGCCGGCTCATGGAGATGTAGTCGGCATACCCCTCGTCAACAAGCTGCTCCGCTAATTGAAAGGAGCGATTCCCTCCAACAAGAATTAAGGGCACATTGAGATTTTCCTTGAAGAGTTTTGCGGCTTCCCTGAAGTAGGCTTCTTTATCTTCGGATTTTATCCCTCCTCTTGAGGGGCTGAGTTTGCCCGAAACAAAAGTCCCGCCACTCAACTCGATTCCATCTATTCCCTCTTCCCGCAGCATTGTGCCGATTTTAAGAGAGTCAT
>JAFDDR010000014.1 GCA_019310785.1 Deltaproteobacteria bacterium | reverse complement strand
CGCCTGTATGCAAAAATGGAATGCTGGAATATTGGGCGTAACAACGGAAAAAACTATTTAAATTGTCAAAAACTCCTTCAAACTCATCATTCCACTACTCCATTATTCCACTACGCCAATTGTGAGCGAAGCGAACAATTTGTCTTATACACTTACACAATTTGCAACCTCTCTTGATCCCTCATCAAATCCCATGGTTTCCAGTCCAGTCTCCTTAGCCTGCCCGTAAAATGCCTCCTCCCAGGCGGATTTTAGCTCATTGAACATTCCAATGACCTCGTCAATAGCGCCTACATCCCTATTTACGTCCGCATAGATGATTCTTCTTGTCATGTAATTATAGAGGGATTCCAGATTTCCGGCGATAGAGCCGCCTTTTTCAAAGTCAAGCGAACACATAAGTTCATTGATAATATCCTGCGCCTTTTTAATAACAGTAGCTTTCCCTTCATAGTCTTTATCAACATCCTCGTAGCACATTAAAACCAATCTTTTTGGGTCTGCCGTAATAACATTTGTTTTTCGATAAGACTGGAATCCATTACTGTACATTTAAAAATCCTCCTTACTCGTTACTGGTTTCTCGTTGCTTGTTGCTCTGTCTTCTGCCCTCTGTCCACCGACCTCTGACTCCTGTCCTCTATCCTCCGACCTCCGACCTTCGTTCTCCTACAATCCCCACCCGCCGAATGAGGCATTTATCTGACCTGCAAGCCAATCGCTCTGGTTTTGAATCTTACTCAATGCCAATTCCATGGCCACAAACCGGTTGATCATCATCTCCATCCTACGATCAAGACGATCCTCCATCTGTTCGACCTGGTCATCAAGGTCATTTATTCTGCCTTGAATTGAATCCTGCTTGAAGGCGAGGTAGCCATCGTACAAGTCGGTTATGCCGAAAAGGGTTCGCTCAAACATCTCTGCCACTCCAAGGGTTAGTTTAACCGTGCCAGCATCATAGCTATTAGAAGACCCTGTATAACTTACCGCCAGTCCGTCCGTGTTTACATTGTCATCGTCACATGTTAATAACCGGCCTGAGCCGCCGGCAGATTCCCCGCCAATGGTGCCGGCTACGTCCAGGCCGGTAACAGTGATATTGATCAAGCCCAGGTCCAGGTCCCTTTCCGTGGTTTGATCAAATGCCCCAACCGCTAAACTACCCCCGCCCTCATTATTGGTGGTCAGGGTCAGGGAGATAGATGAACTTCCGGTAGTAGTATCCTCTACATAAATCCTGCCATCCATGATAAAGGCGTCAACCGTGGTGCCCTGATTGCTGAAGGCATTTTCAATGGCCGTTAATAATCCATCTAAAGAATCGGAGGTAAGATTGTTGATGGTATATGTGCCACTGATATCTGTCGTTCCATTACGTGCTTTTCCGGATATGGTTATGGTGTCATTAGTTGCAACATTAGCCCCGTAAACATCGTTCCATGTCGTCGAGTTTGTGATGTAAACCGTGCCGCTGGACGAATCCGTGGTATTGCCGGTTGTGCTATATAGGATATGATCGTAGTTATTATCAGAAGCATCCTGGGAGATAGCAAAACTTGTGCTGCCGTAATTATTGCTTCTGAGCACCAGGTTATTGCCATCACCGGTGGCGGTGATGGACATGGCGGAACGGCCTTCCTGCCCTCCTGTGTTTGAGGTGAGAACTGTGCCGAAATCGAGGTCCCTGCCTGGCGGCTCGGTTACCTCAAGGCTGAGGTGGCTGTTACCTACATACTTGTCTGTCAAAACGATCTTTCCGTCGGTATTAATGGCGACGGTTACATCACTTGAAAATGCGTCTGCTATGGCTGAAAGAAAGCCCTGGATTGTATCTGTGGTTATATCGCTGATCGTGTAGCTTCCCGAGACGGCACTTCCGCTTGGAGAGGTCCCTGTAAATGTGATGACATCATTATTTTGAAGACCCGCCGAAGTCCCACCATCATCATAGACGCTGCTCCAAGTGGTCTCGGACGTGATTTTGGAAGTCTGAGTGTTGTCAGAGTAGAGTTGCTCATTGCCAACGAGTAGCTGTGCATATTCCGCATCCAGTTCCGCATTGATTTCATTAGTAATATCGTCAAGGTTCATGCCGTTTGTAATCGTAATCTCTGCGGTACTATTTCCCTGTGTTATAATAAGAGTTTCGTCTGCGCCTCCTGCGGAAAGATTCACATTGCCGGTTTGTGATCCACGTGTGGCCGCCCTATTGATGTGAACGTCATATTCGCCTGCCTCTGAATCCCTTGAATGTCCTACATAACTCACATTGCTGTTCGATGCGGTCCCCTGCCCGACAAACAGGGATTTGACATCATTGAAGTTGGTCTGGAGATACCCGGTCAAAATACTGTCATCAACGCTCAATATCAGATCACTACCCATATTAATCCCGACCAGGCCTAAGGAAGAAAAACCGCTTTCCACACCCCAGATGCTCTGGGTAATCAGGGAGGTGAAATCAGACTTGACCGAACGGAGCGTACTATCCCCGAAAAGGGGACCCCCTGTCTCCTCTGCAGCCTCATCATAGGCAAATTGGGCATTTATGTAAGTCATCATCCCGTTATATTTTCCCACAAAATCGGAAATATTTGACTTGATTGTATTAATGTCCCTTTCGACCTTTAAACTAACTATTGTCGTATCATCCTCGCCGGCAAGATTAAGGGTGACCCCGGCGATCACATCTTCAAAGATGTTTGTGGAACCGGTAACCTCCACGCCATC
This sequence comes from Deltaproteobacteria bacterium, assembly GCA_019310785.1. Classification (GTDB taxonomy): domain Bacteria; phylum Desulfobacterota; class DSM-4660; order Desulfatiglandales; family Desulfatiglandaceae; genus JAIOSR01. Next base: position 34,298 of record JAFDDR010000014.1, on the reverse strand, counting down.
TATCTCAACTGCGGCATCGCCGCCTTCAGAGATCTCCCTCTGCCTTGTGGAAGCAGTCTCGAAGTTGCCGTCGAGTTCCACAAATTCGAGGGAAGAATTGGCATCATGGATATGGTCAGCAAGGTTTACAACCAGGCTGGAACCACCTGACAGATCATCCACCCGTATCTTGCCGTCAGATGTGACATAGGCGATTACATTTCCATGGTGAGTCTCAATTTCATCCAGTAACCCCTGTACCGTGGTTGAAGACGAGATGTCAAAATCAACCGGTCCAACAGCTCCTCCCGCAGTATCGGTGCCGCTTAATGTAATATAGTCACCACCCGGACTGCCGCCTGCCGTAAAGGTATTGTAACCGTCAATATCCTTAAGAAGCGTAGTAGATGTTATATATGCGCCTTCCGTGGTCATGGAATTGCAGGAACTTTTGCCTATAACATCAGCACTGTTGTGGTCAAGAATGCCTAATGTGTTCAGGATATTTTTTTCATCAACAAATGTTTGAGTTCCGTCAATCTGGAGGCGGTAATAAGTGTTCCCATCTACAGTCTGTGAAATAACGGATGCGTTAACCCCGCTGATGGCAGCGTCATTAATGGCAGTTTTAATATCAGTCAGAGACATGGTAGAAAGATTGATCGTCACCGCCGTGCCACCTATTGTTAGAGTGCCGGTGGAAGCTTCCCCGGCGGCTAACCCGAGAAGTGTTTTGACGGCCACATTGGGGGCTGTAAAACCATCGCCTTGGGCACCACCTGTTATTGAATTTTTCACTTGAGCAGCCTGGTTGTCTTTCCACCCGAACTTCTGTACCAGGTTTGTCGATGATCCATTCAGCAGGCTTATGCCTTCTTCACCTGTGGTATCGCTGGTCAGGATGAGCCGGTAATCGTTGGTACCGTAATTGACAATGCTTGCTGTCACACCGCTTGGATCAGTACCCGCGTTAGCGTTATTTATACTGTAGGCCACATCGGCTAAAGAATCAGTGGCATTAATGGTGACCACATTGCCGTTCATAATGATATCGCCGGCATATGAACTTCCAAGTTCTGCTGTTTGACTGGTAAAAGGGTTGGAAGAAAGCTTTTGCGCGGTTGCCAGATTCGTCACCTTGATCGTGTATGTCCCCGGAGCAGCGTCTGAACCTGTGGAGACAGTAAGGATATCCTCTCCATCAACATTAGAGGCATTAGTCGTCATGCTTGGGGTATAAAGGTAAAAATCGGCTGGATCCTTCAGTCCTTCTGCGGCCGTCTTTAGCGCCAGGAGGCTGGTGTTGAAGGTCTGCCATTCCGAGAGCTCTGTTTCATAGTCCTTCTTTCTGTCTTCAACCAGATCAACACGGCGATGTTCCACTGCAATCAACTGGTCGATCATGGTTCGCCAGTCAAAACCGCTTGAAAGGCCTGCTACAAGGTTCGTGCTCATTGACATGTTATGATCCTTACTAAGAAAAATAAAATTGCTTCGCAATTTTATGAAACGCGGCTGCGCCGCTCAATAAAGGCAAAACCGGAAAATCCTGCCCAATCTTTACATAACTATCGGAAAAATTTGCCCAAAACTTGAGGATTTTCATGGCTGGTAATATAGATAGCAAGATGTTTGCCATTTTATATATCGTAACCGTTCACAGGTTCAGAGTCCAAAGGTTTTAACCCCTGAACGGTGAACCTTGAACCCCTGAACCCTGTCGAAGATCCCACTGGGCGGGGAACCTGTGAACGGTTACGAGCCTTCTTAATAATATTCATTGACTATACTAAACAATAATGTATGATAACGTAATCATGTATAATGAAAAAAAGATCAAAAAATCGGAATTGTTACAGTTGATCCTCCTGAACAACCTTTACGCTCAATCAGGATCAGACAGTATCATCTTCCAGGGCGGAACAGCCTTAAGATGGGTCTATGGCGGAATGAGATTTTCAGAAGATCTCGATTTTGTAACCGACTTGCCTAAAGTAGATGTGGAAAATATCTTAGCAGGGATATTTCAGAAGACCCAAATGGCCTGTATCGCCCAGTTTGGCCCCGGACAATCCGAACATAAGCGTAAGCGTGGACGAAAACAAGCATTTAAGATGTTTTTTATATATCGTCCTCAAAATCAACGTGAAAGAATTGCCGTAAAATTAGAGTTCGAATTTTTAGCGCCCGGCCACAAACCAGAATCTCGAAAATTTATCTTGAGGGATTTGCCGCTAATTTCAGGACTGGTTACCAGCGGAAAACTGATAATCCCATACTCGAGCAGTATCATTTTAGCAGAAACCCCGGAGGAGATCCTGTCTGATAAAATAAGAGCCCTTTATGAAAGAAAATACCTCAAAGGGAGGGATATCTATGACATCTGGTGGATAAACAAACAACTGAAGGTCCGTCCAAATTTGATCAAGGTCATGGAAAAACTTGTAATGTATCAGGCCTTTTTTGTCCCGACCAGAGGAGCGGATTATTTTCAACAAAGGAGATCCGCCTCAAGCATTATAGACGCACTAAGAAGAGATCTGCCCCGCTTTTTACCGCAAAATATCCTCAGCCTTTATCAAGAAGAGGATTTTAAAGAGTTCATCACCACACTTAAGGAGGTTACTTCAGACCTTCTGAGCCAGGGTATGAAAAAATATCTTGAAGATCATGAAAGAAGAAAAATCAACGCTTAAACGCTTAAAACTCCTTCCAGGGCTTTTCCGCAAACAGGATGCAGAAAAGGTGGCTCCTCATCCAGGTATGTTTTTATCGCGGGCAGTTAAAAAAGGACTGATCCATCGTATTAATCGGGGAAACTATATCAACTCCTTTCTTTATGGATTCCCTGGCGTAGAAGAGGTAGCGTGTTTCTTAAAGCCGCCGGCTTACATTTCCTGTGAATGGGCCTTGAATTATCATGGCATCAGCCTGCAGTCTCCTGTGGTGTGTACGGTGGTAACTTTAAGTACATCCGTCGGCAAAAAACGAAATATTCAATATCAAGGGAGCACCATTGAATTCTCAAGGATTTCCCCCGCTCTCTTTTCCGGATTTGCCTATGTGGATAGGTTTTATATGGCTTCACCTGAAAAAGCCATTCTTGATACCCTCTATTACCGGGGAATAATTCCGGCTCAAGATGAGTTGGAAATGGATAGGGTTGACTTCAAACTCCTTTTAAAAATGGCTAAGAAATATCCTCCGTCTGTCTCCCGTTCTCTCTTGATTTATTGAAACTCAAGTTGCCAGGTTCACGGTTCAAGGTTCAGGGGTTACAACCTTTGAACCTTTGAACCTTGAACCTTAAACGTTGAACCTGTGCATTTACGACTTATCAAACTTGATGTCTTCGAATGTCGCTAAAAGTCCGGTCTAATCTGTGTGGGTCGAGCGAGCGTAACGAGCCCCGCAGAGCGGGATGCAAGGGTTTTTGGTTAAGGTTTACCCCCGTTAGAGGCGCTGCCAATCAGGCCTCTAACGGGGGTTACGTATCTGTTCGGTTTTAAGCGGCAAAGCTGCGTTTCATAAAATCCTGTAACCAGGATTTCATTATCCGAACAGGGACAATACCTGCTGCGGGGCCATATTGGCCTGGGCAAGCATGGCAGTACCAGCCTGGAGCAGGATCTGGTTCTTTGTGAATGTGGTCATCTCCTGCGCCATGTCCACATCCCGGATCACGGACTCTGCTGCCTGCACGTTTTCAATGATCGTCGAAAGGTTGGCAGCCGCATAACCCAGCCGGTTCATGAAAGCGCCTATTTCGGCTCGGCTTGTTGCCAGGGTATCGATTGCGGTGTTAATGGTATCCAAATCCGCAATTGCCGTACCCGTGACACCGCTGATGCTCAGATCTGACTGAGAAATCTTGTCAATGGTTACATTGATATAGTGGTTAGAGTCGTTCTTTATCCCGGTGATAAATTTCCCTCCCGATGCGGTGAAGATCATGGTCTGGGCGTTCATGCTGGCAGCGGTCCTGAGATAATTCGGGCCCAGGCTCAACGAAATGCCGATCGATGAGAAATTAACCGTCTGGGATCCGTCGGCAGTAAGAGTGTGAGATTCTGACTGGCTTGTTGTACCGTTTGTCACCGTCAATACGCCCGCCGTAGTGGCCGTGAACGTGTAGGTGACGTTGTCGGTAACGCCGCTCGTGCTGACACTCGTCAAGCCGATTGCCGCACGCTCTGCCGTGGTATCGAGCCCATCACTATAAGCGTTCACCTCGGTCCCGTATCCTCGAAGCACTGCCTCTCCATTGTATTCTGTTGCATTGGCGATACGGTCAACCTCACTTAAGAGCGCTGTGACCTCATTCTGGATGTCAGACGTATTTTGCGAGGCATTGGCCGAGGTTCCCTGTGTGGCTAACTCTTTCAGTCGAATAAGTATGTTTGAGATCTGATCGTAGGCCCCCTCAGCGGTCTGGAGAAGAGCCATGGCCTCGGAAGTGTTTCTGGAAGCCACCTTGAAACTGGCAATGTCAGCACGCATGCCCGAGGAAACGGCCAGACCGGCGGCATCATCCGCAGCCTTGTTAATACGATAACCGGATGACAGCCTTTCAAGAGATTTGTTCATGCCGGCATCCGCTATTCCCAGTTGCCGATGGGCATTCATTGCAGCAATATTGTGTTGAATTCTTAATCCCATAATTTAATCCTCCTTGAATTTTTTGTTTTATTGGCATCCTTGCCAAATAGATTTAAGGTTTTTGCCTTGGTAGTTATGCAGCGTTTAAACCCGCTGCTTACCCCTTACTCCTGACTATTTTCATCCCCCCTTTCTACATGGATTTTTCGGAATGGATCTGTTCGCTTTGGAGTATTTATCGGAAAGAGGGGCGGATTACTTTAGAATTTTTTTAAGGCAGACATAAACAAGGGAAATATTCAGCGTGTGTTCTTGAACGTCCTGCTCATGCACATTTCAGCCTGTGCAGGCTGATCTGTCCATCCAGGTGATATGCCTTAAAGCACCCTCCCAGGCATGTCTCAAGATGTATGCAGTTCATGCAATCATGGTCTTTCTTTAGAAGATCGAGTTTGACGTCTTTCGCTTTTGCATACAAAGAATCAATGGTAGCAGGTGTTGAAGCATCGGAAAGTTTCCCACAGTAAACAGGAAACTGATTACAGTGTCTTATGGTTCCATCGATCCCTATCCAGGAGGCGCAATTCGGAGAGAGACAGGCGGTAATGTGATTGTTTTTGAGGTGTTTGTTAAGGTATTCTCTGACATCTTCATGGATCCAAAAACATTCAGGGATCTGATGGTCGCGCGAAATATGCCTAAAACCCCACAACCTCAGTCTTCTAACAATATTAAACATAACCTGCTGCAATCTCTCTTTATAGATAAAGATGTTTTCCTGGGTGTCAAGGCTCAATGCAATTCCTGAACGTTCCTGTACTGCAACGGGCTGCTTTTTCAGCAGTGCTGCCAGGTTTCTCAGTTTGTTGAAGAGTCGAACAAAGTCTGTCTTAGTGTTCACAACCACATGGAATGTACGGCTGATATCCTTGTCCCACAGATAGTTCTGATTTGTCAGGTTCTTGTTTGCCACGTAAAAGTTGAACGTGACCGTATCGCTGGGATGCCAGGCTGCCTTGTCGAGCACCTCTTTTTTTAGTCCATTGGTAAATACCCTCAAAACCGGTACCGCTTCATGACAGGAATCTATGATTTCCAGAAGATTTGGATGCAGGGTGGGCTCACCACCCATAATCTTAATTGAGGGGGCATCGGCGCATGACAGGGCTTTATAAAAGATATCCATCGGCATATGTTTACCCAATCTCATGTTGGCATTGAAGCAATGGGGACAATTTGCATTGCAGTCCTCCGTAATTATAAGTCTGAATGTCTTTTCCCCTTGAGTCACTCGATGTTCTGTTTTCATAATCCGTCTCTTTTGGAATCAACACATGGTTTGAATTGTGATTCGATATCTTGCCAGGCACGGTCAAGTGCCTGGTATTCTTCCCGCCATACATCTTCCGGTATTCTGGACAGATCCTCTTGATATGATTTGCCTTTAAATTCCATTACCCAGACGCGCGCTGCTTCTGTCTCGGCACTTTCTCCTGTCATCAGGTATGGCACATGTGAAAGAGATTCATGGTCCCCCTTAAAAAAATCAAGCTGAAAGAGCAGGTACTCAAAACGGTCATCGCCTAACAGGTTTCCTTGAAGACGTGCTGCAAGGTCATCCGCCTCAGCGAAGTTTGATGTTATAAGGGCCAGGTTAGCCGCGGTAAGCTTCAACGCGTGGTCAGGACCGTGTTTTTGCATGATCATAGCCATGTATTGCCCTGCTTTTGCCAAATTTGTTTCTATGATTTCTGACTCGATTAAGCCAACGTGAGCCGGGATCCAATCGCCACGGGATTGTAGGGCCTTAGTGAAGTGTTGCCGGGCCAGCTCAATCTTGCCCCAATCCTGGTAAAGTTGTCCCAGAGCGGTGCTTTTACGGTATGTACATAGGCCGGAATTTGTAGCTTTATGAGTAGCAGTTACGCTTTTTTCGTCAATTTGATCCAGAATGTTTTCAGACGCCTCAAACTGATGTAACCGAGTCAGGCAATTACTATAACTGAGGAGCAATTCACCGTATCCGGGGCATAACTGAAGGCCTTCGCGACATAATCTGGCGGCCTCGGATACCTCGCCCACCTCCATGTGATTGTCAGCGATTAATCGATAGGTAGTACAAAGCCCAGAACTTTTCTCAGGGGTTACGGACTCGATCCCTCTTACAATATGGAGTAAATCGTTCAATATATCTCTGGACTTTTCATGCTCTTTTTGTGATTCCAGTATCGAGATATATTTAAACAGGGCCGTAAGGTCACCATAGTTATTGCGCGTGCCAATGGAACGATTAACTATCATATCTTGATTCTCCATAAAAGAAACTTAGCCTAATATCCCTTTGTCTCAATTAAGGGACCATTTAGTGTCCATCCAGAAACAACCAATTTCCGGATAGAGCTTTCAGCAGTCAGCGAACAGCAACCGCCAACACCTTGTTTTTAATGTCCTTTGCTGAAAGCCGGAAGCTGATGGCTGATAGCGCGCATCCAAAAACATAAGTTTCTGGGGGAGAACTATTTAAATGGTAATGCTTTCCCCTGCAATATGGCCTTTTCCCGCCTGATTGCATAATAAGTAGACAGGATAAGCTGGCCTACTGTGGCGAACCATTCTTTCATAAGTAAGAAAGATTTTAATTCTGCAAAATCAGGATGAGAGTACTGTTCACGTGTAAAATTTCGTCGAATCTCAAGGTCGAAATGATAGCTTTGGATTACCATTTCAAAAGTAACGAATGACGGTAATGAAATAATATTCTTCCGGGTTTTATTAAGCTCCCTGCTGACAGATCTAATTACCTGAACGACTTTAGGGTTTGGTTTGTCATCTATCAATAATTGATTCTGATTTAGTACCGATTCTATCATTTCGATGCTGTGTCTACAGTCAACTGTTGCGGAGTCCAACTCAGAAAGAGACTCCTCTATTATGGCGTCTATCCTTTTGAGTTCGCTCTTTGTGTCCTTCTGTTCGGCCTTTTCTGCTGCCCAAATCCTTTTCAGATCACACAATGGATTAAAATCCGTTTTACAGTAATTATCGATGGCGTTTCTCAAACCCAAAAAAAGTGTCCCCCTTATCTTGGCGCCCCCTTCAGTGGCGTTAATAACCAGGCCGTCAAATTCTTGCACCTGAAGCTCTAAACGCTTTCTCCCTTCATCAAAAGATCTGGTAGTAAGAAGGGTTTCATTATAATTCCCCTCAACCTCGAGCGTATCATTCTTGTATTCATCTATGTGACCAAATACGTTGCCTTTTACATGTGTTGCTCCGGTAAGTTTAAATGAAAGGTCCTGGCCGGCAAGAATAATTGGACAACAGCCCAGATATTGTGCAATGTTAAAGGCAAAGTTTCCGACAAGTGGGCCACCTTCAAGCGCCCCTTTTGGTATGTCTAACCACTGCATAATTTCTTCATAGCGGTGAGCTAATATCTTGGGCCCTTTGAATGCATCATAGGTTTCAGGTGGGACCACTGGAGAAAATACAAAAAAAGTATCTTCAACCCCTTCCAGATTTGAAAAAAATAAATCCTGTCCTTTGGTCCTTTCAATATTTGTCACAACGTGAGGTCTGATGCCGACATCGAGAAGGGGCCTTAAGGCCGCATCCACAGATATGAGGATCGCTTTGTGGCTTGCTTTTTTTAAAAAGTGAATGTTTTTGTTTAAAGACGGACCTGCGCCGATAACAATGGCGGGTTTACCCTGGAAACAGTTTTTAAAAGTAATAATACCGGGGTCTTGAATCATTGGATGAAGGTTTGAAATTGTCTGGTATAGTCCGATAAGGGAATCGTAAGGGTCGTTACCAATATAGTCGAAAACGTGGATCATGGCATTTTTGAAAATTTGATAGGCATTTCCATAGTATTCATTTTCCGAACGATGGAGAGCGGGCATGATAATAAATTTTAAATTTCTCGAATACTCCAGAACTTGCGGGTTATTTGCGAAATAGCTTCTAAAGGCAACAAATAGGTCCTGATGTTGATAACCTATTATAAGTTCGATGTCGGGATGCATTATCACCTGGCTGAAATCAAATATTCTTAACGCTGCCTTGAATAACTCAATATCCTTTTCAACAATAACGATATGTCTTATTTGATGGCTTTTTGAAAAACCGTTGAGTGTGGTTACAATATGGTACCCAAGGCCAAAGCCTAAAAATACAAGGAAAGGGGCATAATTCAGATCAAGAGACTTAATATAACGATGTGAATAGCCAATCGGATCATCATTGTCATAATAGAGCGTATTTTTATCCGGACCTCTGAACAAAACATTCAGGAAGGAACTTTTTTCTCCTGTCCTTACAATATAATCGGGTATTTCCTCAGGCAGTTCCACAAGTCTCTTATATAGTTCAGGATACCAGTTTTCTAAGGCATCCAAATTATTTTTTAATATGCTCGTTTTGCCTGTATGTTTTTCAGCATGCATCATTTAAATTGATCCTTTTAGAATTAAAGCAAAAGATTCTGCCGCGCGTATCATGACTTTTCCTTCATCCATAAGACCATAGCTTAATAAGGTTTCGGAAAATTTAATAATTATTTGGAGGAACTCGGTAAAGTTGTTAATGGTATCCCGGATAGGAATGTTTCTTTCCCTTATCCATTGATCTAAAATATCAATAGCCTTTTCCAGTTCATTTTTCCTGATTTCTGAATAAAAAACCACGGCTCTTGCCGTATCAACCATTTCGATGTCATCAGACATCACCGACACCATTTTATCACAGGCCTTATTGTCATCCAATTCAAGACATGTCATTGCAAAATTCAGCCTGTTTCTTTGGATATCCGATTTTTGGGGCTTATCAGTATATTGATAACTTTCCGTGCCGACCAAACGCTTAAACAGTTTATATGCCGCGTCGTACTCTTTGAGTTCATAAAGATAATCGGCACAAAAAGATGTGATACGATAGGAAGTACCATAACGGACCATAAGCTCCTTGAAGATTTGTGCGCCGGGTTGTATGAGTCTATCCTGCTTGAAGTTGTCAAACAACTGACAAATTGTATTCAGATAACGCCGTTTTCCGTTGGCCTTTACAATAGCCCGTTCAAACCATTCCATGGCCTGATTGACATCATCCATATTAAGCCAGAATTGAACCCCGCGAAACAGTCCTTCAGGACCAAAATCTGCAGCGCTTTTGGCCATTGCAGGTATTTTGCGTCTTCTCCGCTGGGCATTATCGTTGTTGTGGTGCTTGATGGAGATGCTTTCAGCAAAAATAATCGGGACATTCAATGCTTCAAGTGATGATTCGACGGTCTCGAAAATTTTACCATTAAACCGTACTCCCGGGAGATTTGGAAAAAGGGCCGTCCGTCTGATAACTTTTGTTGGGGGTAACCCTTTTACAGCCATATCATAAGAGTCGTTTAGGGTTTGAATTTCGAAAACAACTCCCGATATTTTCTTCAGCGGGAGTAAGTTTTTAAATATCAAAAAGGAGAGTATGGCCTTATCCTCAAGATACTCGTCAGCATCCATACAAAATACATAGTCACCTGTTGCATGAAAAAGCCCGGTATTCCTGGCTTCCGAAAAATCGTCTTTCCAAATATGATGTACAATTTTTGCACCATTTTGTTTTAGAATACCTAAGGTGTTATCTTTTGACCCTGTATCAACCGCCACAATTTCATCAACAATATTTTTTACGCTTTTTAGTGCTCTACCAATATATTTTTCTTCATCCCTGCACATGATTAATAGAGAGACTTTTGCCTGCCTGCCTCTGTTTTGTTTAATACAATCGTGTATGTATTTGTTTTCAGTCGAGAGTCCGTATAGGTCCTTCACCTTTTCCAAAATGGAATTGGCCTCGGACAAATTTCCGGAAGCTATATTGACGCGAACAAGATCCGACAAAATGGTTTCATCGTCCGGTTTAAATTCCAGCGCCCTATGGATACATTTTTCAGCATTTGCCAAGTCTAACTTGTGAAAGAAGGCAATTCCTTTAAGATGCCAGATTTCATAACTGTCTGAAAAGTGTAGAAGAATCTTATCTGCAAAAGTTATCGCCTTATTATAAGAGCAATTTTCAATGAGGTTGTGTACGGCCCATTTAAGTATTTCAATTCTGCCGAATCTCATATCAAGACCGGCTTCAAGGGAAGGCAGGTCTTTTTCTGAAATTAAGGAATAGCCTATATTTCCGGGACCGATTAATTCAAAACCGATAGGCTGATCGGAAATGCTCTCATCATCCTTAAAGAATTGCTGTCTGTCTTTTGCCCATTTCTCATTTTCATCGGGCCTTTGCTGGTGTTTTAGATCAGTTTTAGTTGGAATAAATCGAATCTGACTATTGGTGCTAACAGTTGTCTTATCATCAAAATCAAGTTGAAGAATGTCATTATCAACTGCTAAGACTTTCCTGAACACGTCCTTTTGAAAAAGTCTGATTTCAATTGTGGGTATGTATCCACTGTTGGTAACTTTGGTCCGTGAAAACTTTCCAAAGTTGCCCAGCCATTCATATTTGCTAAGTTCTTCGCCTTTCAGAATGGTCTGACAGATAAATTGATAAGCCTGGATGCCATTATTTTTGCATAACTTAAATATTTTCTGATAGTCTTGCTTCGAGTCAATTTCGCCGGCCCTTAAGAATAGTATCCAGTTCCCATTGGCCTTTTTAACCGCATGTGTGAGGGCCTCAGCGGGATTCGGGGTATCTGCGATAGATAAAAAGGAAGGTTCCCCAATTTTATCAGGGCCTGGCAGGTTATGTTGCAGGCATCCGTTTACCACAATAATCTCATCCCCGAATTCTCTTATGCCGGCTAAATATGTTTGAAGATCGGTTTCATTGCCATTGCAGATGATATATGTACTAATTTTTGGTTTCATAAGTATCATTAAAAGACAATATTGACGAAATCGTAAAGAGTCGGGATTTCCCTTTCGGGACTTTTTACGAATCCATCAATATTAGTATTATCAAATGGTTTTGGCTGCGCCATGCTTTATAAGCTATCGGCCTATGATCTGTCTAACAGCAACTGGTAACTTGAGTAATAATCAATCTCCAATTCATAAAGTGCAATTGCTCCAGTAGGCAATAAGGTTGTATCTACAGGCCACATTGAGTCTAAACCGAGGTTCATTGGTGATACAACATTTAATTCTTCAGGCCAGATCGGCTTGACATCCAGTGGTATTAAAATGAAGCCCATATTGATGGGCTTGTCTATATCGAGATCTTCTATGGGTAAATCTCCATACATATAACTCTTTTCTATACAACTCCCAAGGCAAATCCAGTGGTCAGCGGCTGATACATCTATATTCAATTCAAAGTCATTAATCTTTCCATTAATAAGTTTATCGTTAAGTGTCTGACCAATAAGAGCATAATTGACTTTTTTGCCAATTTTGTCAGAATAGCACTGAAACCAGAAAACAAGATCGGCACTCTTCAACTCAACATTGTGCCCTCGAATTTTCCCGCTAATTTTCATGCTGCGCATAGTTGGATAACAGAGGCTGGGATTAAAAGCCATTTCCTGCATCTGATCCGGCCGCAGAACTGCAATAAAAACAAGTGACAAATACCCATACCCGGGGTGAGAATGGTTTGCATCTACCCACCAGGGGCCTATGGAAAAAAGATATTGGCGTCCAAGACTGTCGGCCTGTGAATATAATGCCGGCTTAATGATACCGTCTCCTTCTATTCTATCGGTGCCTGAATATGTCATCCAGGGATGCCCGCGGAATGTATTCATATTGTATGTCCGTCGGAGCAGCTTATCGGATTTTTTGATGACATATTTTTTCCTGCCTGCACTAAAACGATATTCAATGGTATCATTCATTTCGATTAAGACTTCCTCACTTTCGACAAATTTGCATTTTTAATTATGACAACCCCTACCCTCCCGCTATGCGGGATTGATGGACTTTTTCCGAGTCCATCAATTTTTGTGTGGGGCTCTGATAATTGCCATCTCCACTTCATCAACGTAGTTTCCATTACAAAAACGGTGTTCTTTTCTTACGCCCTCTTCGAAGAAATTTGCTTTTTTGAATGCCTTAATTGATCCTACATTGGAGGCGTAAATGCCGGCAAAAAGCCTGTAAAGGTTCAAGGTATTAAAAGCAAAATCAACCACCAGATTAATGGCTTCACTACCGTATCCCTTGCCCCAATAGTCCTTTTCTCCGATAATAAGAGAAACCTGGGCATGGCGATGGATATGATCGATGCCGTGGATTTTGATATTCCCGATATGTTCGTCGTTATTTTTGTCAATAATGGCCATAAAAACATTAGCCTTGTTCTCTTCTTCCCGCCTGATATACGACTGCAGCATTTCTACTGATTTCGGGTCAAATCGGCTTTCCACATACCGGACTATTTCAGGATCATTCATCCAGCGATAATATTTTCCATTCGCATCCGAGAGACGAACTTCTCGCAAATATATACGGTTTCCCTCAATGAAGCGTCGGGGTCGCATATGGTTCATAATGTGTCTCACTCATGAGTATTATTGTTCGGATACCGGTACAACATGCACTTTGGTAATACTTTCAAATTCCTTTTCTGTCATTCCTATCTCTTTCAAAAAGAGGTCCAGGCTTCCGGGCCTTTTTCCATCCAGCTCTTCAACCAGACGCATGCCTTCCTCCCGGCTCATCAATCCCCCCCTGATATCCTTGCTTGCCTGAAAAGTAGTGCGTCCGAAACCCCTCTTCATGAATTTCTGCCAGTCCCGAACCGGCTCAAAAGGACAATCTATCTTGTCCCAGTCCACGTAAGTCCCTTCCACCTCGTGGTGTTTCCACCCAAGTTCTCGCGTGATGATCTCCACCTGTTTCCGCTGGTCCCAGGGTTCATAACAGCCCAGATATAAAGCCTTAAGCGTGAATTCGCCATCCGGCCATGTCATGGGCAACAAGTCAACCATATTGTAATCGCGCGGCAGCACCATCTCCGGCGTTATTCCTGCCTGGAAGACCTTCTCAAAGTGTTCTTTGTCCTGCTCCTCAAGATCCTCGTACCTGTAAGGCCCGGCTGTCTGGTATTCGGCCATGGTTGGTTCGCCCCAGACCTGCAGGGGTATGTCCCACTGCTTGGAAATCCTTGCAGGAAGAGCGCCAACACCATTATGGCAATGCCAGCAGAAGTCACCCATCACTTCTGATGCCTTTTTACACAGGGCATTTCGCAGGCCGTTTCCCAAGGTGAAACGCAGGTGATCGCAATCCAGTTGTTTCGGGATTTCCATCAGGTTCCATTCGGCCTCCGGTGACAGAGGAAAGCTGTGATCAAAAGTGACCACCAGCGGAGTCAAACCATACTTTTCGACCACGGCCCAGAGGGTGTATGCACTGTCTTTGCCTCCGCTAAAGGGGACCATGCAGTCATACTTGTTACCTGTAGTTTTGGCCAGTTTCTTGTAATTCCTCAAAATATCATTTAGGGCCTTCTGCCTTTCTCCCCAATTCACCTTTACTTTTTTAGTCTCGTTTGCCCCGCAGATATTACATACGCTTTTTTCATCAAAGGTAATTCCAGTCCATGTTTCCGGCATGACGCATCTTGCACACCTTTTCATTATCGCCCACTTCCTTTCTTAATAATATTTCATTATTTGTAATATTTTAGCTGTTTGAAAAATTGAGTAATATTGCAACTTCACTGCAAGGGTGAAGTTGCCAGGTTTAGATATTGCCTTGAAAAATGCCTCACCCTTGCAAAGAGCTAAAGTATAACCATTATTTCTTTTTAGGATCATGTCAATCGCTGGAATCCGGTGTGCGCCACCGGCCCTTTGAGATTCTGCTCAACTTCGCCCTTTTCAGCGGCCTCAGCAATGAATTGAAATGTCTCATTCACCGCATCAAGGTATTTCTCTATATGAAAGCCCTTGTGAGCGTATGTTGCATAAAACCTGCCGGATGCAAGTAATCCCCGCTCCAGCATCATTTGCGTAAACAGAGTTACCATTGCCTGGCCGTTTTCATATTCAAACGAGAAATGGCTGAGTGGCGGGATCCCGCTAACATGTAGAGCTATCCCTGTCCTCTCTGCAGCCAATTTCCACCCCTCCTGAATCCGCTTGCCCACGTCGATCAGGTGCTGTGCCACGTTTAACCTAAAATGTTTCCTGATCGTGGCAAGCGCTGCCACGGGCCCGATCCGCTCAGTCCAGTAAGTGCTGCTGATGAACGTACATTGAGCAGCCTGCATAACGTTCTCTCTGCCTATAATTGCACCCATGGGGTAACCGTTGCTGATCGCCTTTGCGAAAACCGCCATGTCCGGCTTTATGCCGTAAATGAGGTGAACCCCTCCCGTATTTAGTCTCATTGCTGCCGTAATTTCATCAAATACCAGGACGGCCCCTATCTCTGAAGCAATCCTCCGGATTCTTTCCAGAAAGCCTGGTTCCGGATCAAGATCCCTGACAGGCTCCATGACAATGGCTGCGAGTCCATCCCTGTTTTTGGATACAACCTCCTCCAGTTCCTCAATTTTATTATAGTGGAAGGGCAGTGCAGTACCTGCAAGGATGCGCGGTACACCGGCAGGGTCCAGCCCTGGAAGCAATTGATCGCCTAACATATCTCCATCCCCTAAATTGGCTGCCAGGTACCAGTCATGCCAGCCATGGTACCCGCAGAAAGCTATCTTGTCCCGCCCTGTATGGGCACGTGCAATGCGGACAGCAATGGCCATCGCTTCCCCTCCGCACCGGGCATAGCGAACCATGTCGGCCCATGGGTGCATTGCACAAAGTAATTCAGCTAATTCAACTTCTTCAGGGCAGTTTAGCGAACAATTCGTTCCGGCATCGATAGCAGCACGGACCGCAGTGTCAACATCGGGATCGGCAAATCCAAGGACATTAGCTCCGATGCCGTTTATACTCATGTCAATATATTTATTGCCGTCAAGATCCCAGGTATCAGCGCCCTTTGCCCTGGAATAATATCCGGGCCACTGCCCGGGCGCAAACATCTCCGGCCGCTTCGATAGCAATTGTGTGCCGCCGGGAATTCGTTTCCGTGCCCGATTTTGCATCGCGATGCTTTCCACCTGATTATCCATTTGCCGCTCCAGTAGAACCCGCGCATTTATCTCTTTCAAATGCCGGTTGCCATCCCTGGTTAGAGGCGATATGCGAATTTTTTATTCTGATACCCGGATTTGTATTTAAAAAGGCAATTATGTCTTTCATGCTGAAGTTGGAATATTTTGTATATAAATTCCCCAAAAGCGAAGATATCACTTCAAAATCTTCCGGATAATCCACTGTCAAGCGATAGTCGGCCAAATTTTCCTGCAGATCATAACGAATTGTCGAAAACAATTGCGGGTTTTTCCAAAAATAGAAGGTCACATGTTCTTGCTCTGATGGCTTTTTTGCCTCCTTCCATGCCCTTTCAAGGGCCTCAAAGGAAAACACTTCCACGTCCATGCCGTCCGGGTATGTACTCCCTTCCGGGGGAACGGTGTTGGCTGCAAAGTCAAATTGACCGGATTGAAAAACATCAATAACAGTATCGATAACCTTGGGATCTATCAGTGGACAATCCGCTGTCAGCCGCACTACTACATCACACTTAGCCTTCAAAGCAGCCTGGTAGTAGCGGTCTAACACGTTTTCAAGGCTCCCTCGATAACAGGAGATCCCACTTTGTCTGCAAAAATCGGTAATGGGGTCATCGGAAGGTTCAATACTCGTTGCGACCACCAATTGATCGATTCTTTTTGAAGCGGTCACGCGTTCAAGCATATATGAAAGCATGGGGCGTCCCTCTATCTCAAAAAGAACCTTGCCCGGCAGTCTGCTTGAGTTTAATCTCGCTTGTATGATTGCACAAATCATGTATCCCCCCATACATCCTTCACTGGATTTTCTGTCCGATTTTCAGGTAAACATCCCGTTCGATATCATCTAAAGGCGGGAAGATATCATAATCCTCAAGCACTATAACGTCATCAACTCCGCTTACCACGATTTCGGTTCTTTTTGCAGGAATTAGGTCCAGAATTTTACCCGGCCCCTGCAATAAATAGCCATTAGAAGAGCCTAAACGTGCACGCCAAATGACTAAGTGCTTGTTTAGGAATTTGCATTCTACGCCAGCATAAGGCTTAGAGAAGACACGAATCTGATTGACAATTCGTCGGGCAGGAGTACTCCAATCGATCCGATTCTGTTGATCGGTTAAGGCTCCATAGTAGCTCCCATTAACAGGTTGTTGAATTCGTGGTGCAGTTCCTGCCAGAATATCGTCTACAACTTCCTCGAACAGCTCAGCCCCCATATCCATACACCGATTGTAAAGGCTGAAACCGGTATCATCGTCTCTAATTGAAATTTTCTTTTGAGCAATTATGTCAGCGGTATCAATATTCCCATCAATATAGTGTATCGTGATACCGGTTTCCTTTTCTCCATTCAAAAGTGCCCATGCCGTTGGCACACATCCACGGTAAGTTGGAAGATAAGAGGGATGGATGTTCACAACTCCAAGGTTTGGAATTGCAATAAGTTTGTGTGGGAATATCTTGCGGTAGTAAAAGGAGAAAATAAGATCAGGCTTGAGCGTCCCTATCTCTGAAATAAAATCATGGGTTAGTTGCTTCGGCATATCGCAGGCAATATTTTGTTGCAAAGCAAATTCCTGAACGGATTTGTATCCATAAACTTTATCAAGGGGCAATTCGTAAGTTATGATACGTGGAATATCTACCCCCTTTTTTAATAATGTTTCAATACAGTCGACAGCGATCTGTTGACAGCCAAACACGATTGCACGGTATTTCATTGTCAAACTCCTTTCATTCCGAAGGTCTACGAAGCCATGTAAACTTAGCTTCGGCTTCACTGCGGCATATTTTACCATCTCCGAGCAGTGACTCTACCTCACGGCAATTTCTCACTATTTCTGACATTTCCAGCGGATTGGCGGACATACTCTGGTCTGGTCCTTCCATCCTTTTATCGAGAGTGAAATGTTTTTCAATAATTTGAGCTCCAACGGCGACGGAAAATACCGGTGCCTTTATTCCTAAAGTATGATCGGAATATCCTACAGGACATTCATACGCCTTCAGCAGGGACCGAATAACTTTCAAGCTGGCATTTTCCAGAGCAGTCGGGTATGCTGAAACGCAATGAAGCAGTGCATGAGGTGTTAATTTTGCATCCATAATTTGAATGGCGTTGTCAATCTCCTTGCAGTTAGCCATTCCTCGCGAGGCGATTACCGGTTTTCCAACCGAGGCAATATGACGCACCAAGGCCAGGTTCACTATTTCAAAGGAAGCGATCTTGTATGCAGGAACATCAAGACCTGCCAGAAAATCTACGCTTTCAATGTCAAACGGTGTTGAAAAGAAAGTTACCCCCTCAGCGTCAGCAAAATTCTTTAAGTCCGTCTGGATCTTGTAAGACAGTTCACATTTTTTCAATATCCCGTAAATAGGACTGCTTTCCGGAACACGCTTTTTAGTAATATATGTCTGAAACTTTACGGCGTTTGCGCCAGCCGATGCTGCTGCCCGAATGAGTTTTTCCGCAATCTTCAAGTCACCATTATGATTAATCCCTACTTCCGCAATTACGTATACCGGGCTGCCGTCACCGATATTTTCGCCATTAATTTGAATTCTTCTATGCATGGTATTTACCATACCCTGTTACCAACAACTCATCCCACCATCAATGACCAGGTTTTGCCCTGTCGTGTATCCCGCTGCTGATGAGGCAAGGTAGAGAATTCCACCGATCATCTCTTCGCAATTTGCCATTCGTCCCATAGGACACCGATAGGAATAATTCTCTACAAAATCTTCACCCTGTGGCGACTCCGTATTAAAGATCCCGCCAGGAGAAACGCTATTGACTCTTATCCCGTATCTCGCAAGATGGACTGCAAAATAGCGTGTCATCTGAATAACCGCCGCTTTTGTCGCTCCGTATACCTCGGAGTTCATGCGTTTACAATCTGTATAAATCCTGAAATCCGGACTGATCAGACCATAAATCGACCCTATATTGATGATGCTGCCGTCGTGTTTTTTTTCCTTAATCTCGTTAGCATATGCCTGGATGCATAAAAATGTTCCCTTCAGGTTCACATCCATGACCCAGTCAAATGACTCCTCGGGCCTCTCTTCATAAGGCTCGAAGCAGCTTACCCCGGCATTATTGATCAACACATCGAGGTGATCATATTCAGCATAGACTCGATCCATCCCCTGAATGATTGATGCCTTATCTGTAATATCCATTTCAAAGTATTTTACCTGTTTGGAATCTATAACCTTCTTTGTGTTTATTGCTTTATCCGTGGCAAATACCGTGGAACCTGCTTTCTCGAAAGCCTTACATACCTCGAACCCCAGTTGCCCCGTGGCTCCGGTCATAAGGACGACTTTATTCGCAAGATCAAACAGATTGTCCAGATAGCCCTTATTCATCTATTGATATCCTGCTTTAGTTGACTATACCTTCTCAAGGCCCGGACGACCTTTGTGCTGTCCTTGTAGTACTCAACAGTCAGGTATTTAACCGGGTAAGCCTTCACAAGCGATCTGACCTCTCTATAAATCCCTTCGTCAGGGAATTCATGGGCATCGTAGGCAAGCCGGGCGGAATTGATTCTATGGCTTGAGATGTGTATCTGAATTGTGTCTTTTAAGGGAAGTGTAGCAAGGTATTTTTTGTAGTTTATTGCCCTGTTATGGGCAGTAATTCTGGCATGGGCAATATCAAGGAGAAACTTAATGTCGTTTTCCTCAACAACTTCTGCTATAAAATCACCGTCAGTTATGTAATCATACGCCGGAGTTGGGTAATAATTATTGTTTTCAACTGCTATAATAGTTTTTTCAGCTAAAAATGAACGAATCCATAATATATTGACTCTTGCATTTTCCAGCAGCTCTTCCCTGCAATATTGCATCCCGCCGGGCTGAAACATCCCGTCTATTTCAACAGGAGCACCACAGCATGCAGCCATGTGAAAAGTCACCAGCTTGAGCATCGGTTTGGAAAGAATGGAGGAGCGGATACGAAGTTTCATTGCTTCAGGCCAGTGATGAATAATATTGAAGTCGAAGTGTATCAATTCCTCTTTGGGATGTTGCTCCTCAATGCACCAGTCACGACACTCCAGGCAATCGCTAACCATGACTATTTCCCGTGCGTTTTGGGTGTGCAAAAAAAGGTGCGAAATTGGAGTTGCAAGTTTAATCATGAATCAGAATATCCTCGACTGCATTTACCACATCTGTTGCATCGTCATGATTCAGTTTTGGTGAAATCGGAAGGCTAACCGTCCGGCGCCCAATATTCATGGCATTTGGATAATCTTTAGGCCTCCATCCAAACGTCTTTTGATAATATGGGTGCTCAGGGATACTCAGGTAATGTACGCCGACCCCTATGTTCCTGCGTGTCATAGCGGCGAGAAATGCATCGCGAGTTATCCCGGTCTCCAACTCATTTACCAATATCGTAAACAGGTGATATGCATGGCGAGTTTCAGGCTCAGGATCAGCAGGCAATCGGATAGGCAGGTGAGAAAAACACTGTTTGTAAAAATTCCAGATATCACGCCTCTTTTTCCAGTTTTCCTCCACGCGCCGCAACTGGTGTATGCCGATGCCTGCCTGAAGATCCATCATGTTGTACTTAAAACCGCAATCCACCACCCGGTAATGTTTATAGCCATCATCGCTAAAACGCTTCCACGCATCTTTACTCATTCCGTGGAGCGCTAATATCTTGATGCGCACTGCGGCCTCTTTTTTTCTGGTCAGGACCATCCCACCTTCCCCGGTTGCAACGTTTTTGGTCACATAGAAACTGAAGCAGCCGAAATCACCTTCTGTCCCCGCCTTTCGCCCCTTGTACTCTGTTTCAATGGCGTGGGCACAATCTTCAATAATCTTTAAACCGTGGCGTTTGCTGATATCGCTCAGGGCATCCATATCGCATGGACGGCCGGCAAAGTGGACGGGTAGAATGGCACGGGTTCTTGACGTGATCTTATCTTCAATCCGTTCAGGATCAATATTCATGGTAACCGGGTCCACATCTGCCAGCACCGGCGTCCCGCCCGCGTGAATTATGGCATTAATGGTCGCACTGAAAGTCAGTGGGGTAGTTATGATTTCATCTCCGGGTTTCACGCCCGAAACGAGCATACTCAAATGTAATGCCGCAGTGCCCGAATTCACTGCAACCGCGTACCTGGCATCCTTATAGTCACGAAATTCACTCTCAAAACGGGCAACTTTTGGTCCGGTTCCTAACCAGCCGCTTTTCATGCTGGCGACAACTTCGTTAATTTCGGCTTCCTGAATTGCCGGAGCGCCAAAAACCAAAAAATCATTTCGGATATAACCGGTCTTTTCAAAAGTCTGAAAATTCTTGGCTGGCAATGACATGATTTCACCCATAAAGTATCTTATGTATTTTTCGCCAAATTTTTGACGCATTTCGCGATGCTTCAATTTGTCGCGAATATAAAGCCTTATGACTTCGGACCGATACTTTTCACTTGCGCTATGCCCTGTTTACCGATTCCGCGATGCTTAGGGCCTTTAGCCGCCCTTTTTGACCCAAGAACTAAAAATTGTAGTCGAACTTTAATCTCTGCAAGCACTATGCCACGAATACCATCTACCATTTTTGTTTAGAATCCAATAAGTTGGTTTGTCTGATATGTTCCGGATTAATAAACCGGGGTAGGCAAATCTTTCTTTTTTTTGACGGTAGAAGGGAAAACTTGACGCTTTCCAAATCCAGAGTTCCCATACAGCCTCCTGGGTTAACACAGCTCCATGTATTCCAGGTTTTCAGTACATCGATTATTTGGCGGGGATGAAAACATTCAAATTCGGTCTACCCTAAATATTGAGCAGATACGTCAGTTTTGTGACGCTCAAAGGTGAGCAATTTGCCGATTTGCGGGATTTAGGATGCGCAGAAACCGTGAGAACTATATTTTTCTAAAGTTTTCTTGCATAAATGCCGAAGAGAAAACCGAGGCGAAATTATGGTAATATCCGCTTATCAGGTTAATAATGTTTTAAGGGTTTATGGGGATCAGCTTCGCCAGGGCAGGTTCTCGATCAGGCCGAAGACTGCCAATACTCGCTTACCGGATATGGTTAGCATCTCTGCCGGGGCTAAAAGGAAGGCCGTTATTGATAAGGTAGCCTCCAATGTCATAGAAAAAATAGCTCAGTACGGACCCCAGGAGAATGTTGAAAAAGAGGTGTTCCAAAAACTTGAAAATGAATATGGAGCGCAATTAGCCATTTCAAGGAAGAGTCCCACCGATTTAATATTCAAGGCCATTGATGAAGATGGTGAGACAATAAATTTACTTTCTATCGAAGATTCTAAATTTCTAAGGCATAAATTAGAAGAGATAACCAAGGAAACAGTAAATAAAAACATGATGTGATAATTGGAGGATACGAACGTGAAGATTGATGACAAAATTATCAGCTATGAAATTAACAGGTACATACCTAACTCCACCCCAAGTGCTACTGAAAAGATTGAGGAAAAGCAGCTTTCTACAGAAAAAAGGGCGGAAGGAAAAGATCGATCGGATCAGGATACGGTTGTCAATCTTTCCAGGGCTTCAAAAGAGGCTCAGCAAATAAAAGAAATAATTTCATCTGAACCGGATGTCAGGGAAGATAAGGTATCTGCCCTAAGGGAAAGGATTGAATCCGGTAATTATAGGTTTGATAATGAGGCCGTTGCTGATAAACTTGTTGATGCCTTTATAGACGATATTTTTTATTAATAGAATGTCTGCTTCTACCTCCCTTTTTCCTTCATATCTGCAACTATCATTGCCTTTGCGACGAGACCTTTGCAAAACGCCCTCTTTCGCCCAATTTCTTGCATATTGATTCTAATCTATTGATTTTATTTAATGAAATTCGGTTGAAAGTCCCAGGCGGCCCTTCTGTGAACACCCATCGAGCATTATGAAAATTTTGCGCTTGCAATATGCCTGAGTCCTTGCTATTTTGCAAACGTATTGGAGGTTCGAATCCTCGTCCCCCAGCCATTTATTGATGAAACACTTGACATATATTCTTGGTCCCATCGTCTAGCGGTTTAGGATATCGGCCTCTCACGCCGGAGACAGGGGTTCAATTCCCCTTGGGACTACCAGGAAAAACAACCCCTTGATTTTCCATAATGGAGCCAAGGGGTTTTTTGGTGGGCAGGAAACTGGAGAGAAAGTTGGAAACAGAAGATATTGACATTCGTTTTGGAGTAGCTGCGGCACAAAAAGGCTTTGTGAAGAAAGATCAGATTCTGGAAGCGTTAGACATTCAGTTAACGGAAGATTTTTCGATTGGAAAGCACCGCCTTATCGGCACGATATTGTTTGACCAGGGTCACATTACCATCGCACAAGTCAATGATGTGCTTGCATACCTTGCTGGCGTTCGTGGTCAAAAAAGCGAAAAGAGAAGCCCTTGAGAAGGATAGTTACGATCTCATCTCTTTGAAGGTGTTTACTAATCCGTTTGTGGAAGAATCATGGGTGACGGTATGTATGTCATCCTTCAGTTCCGGCAAGATCTTTTTTGCTAATTGTTTGCCCAGCTCAACGCCCCACTGGTCGAAGCTGAATACATTCCAGATAACTCCCTGGACAAAGATTTTGTGTTCATACATGGCAATCAGGTTTCCCAAGGCCCTTGGTGTGAGTTTTCTGAACAGGATCGAATTTGTCGGACTGTTGCCTTTAAATATCTTATGGGGCAGTATCTTTTGGATTTCCTCGTTACTTTTTCCATCCCTTTTCAATTCATTGGCAACTTCTATTTCAGTTTTTCCATTCAAAAGGGCCTCGGTTTGAGCAAAGAAGTTCGACAATAGTATATTATGATGATCACCAAGGGGATTATGACTGATGGCCGGCGCCAGAAAATCTGCTGGAATCAGTTTCGTTCCCTGGTGAATTAATTGATAAAAGGCATGCTGTCCGTTTGTACCGGGTTCTCCCCATATTATCGGTCCTGTCTGATAATCGATTCGCCGGCCGTTCCTGTCTACCGATTTTCCGTTGCTTTCCATATTGGCCTGTTGAAAATAAGCCGGGAACCGGTGCATATATTGATCATAGGGTAGAATGACCTCTGTTTGGGCGCCGAAGAAATTATTATACCAGATCCCGATTAATGCCAGGATTACCGGGATATTTTCTTCAAAGGGGACTTCATGAAAATGCCGATCCATTTCAAAGGCACCCTCTAATAGTTCTGAAAAGTTTTCATATCCGATATAACACGCGATTGACAAACCGATTGCCGACCAGAGAGAATAACGTCCACCGACCCAGTCCCAGAATTCGAACATGTTGTCTTTGTCAATTCCGAATGCGTGAACTTCTTTTGTATTGGTCGAAATTGCCACAAAGTGTTTGGCTATGTGGGCTTGGTCTTTAGCGTGGCTCAAAAACCATTCCCTCGCGGAAAATGCATTGGTCATTGTTTCCTGTGTCGTAAAGGTCTTTGAAGCGATCATAAATAAAGTGGTTTCCGGGTTCAGCCCTTTAAGGGTCTCCGTAATATGGGTCCCATCAACATTTGACACAAAATGGACTGAAAGATTCCTTTTTGCATAGGATTTCAAACACTCCGTGACCATTACCGGTCCTAAGTCTGATCCGCCAATTCCGATATTCACGATATCGGTTACCTTTTTTTGGGTAAGACCTTTCCATTCACCTGAAATGACTCTATATGAGAAGGCTTTAATTTTTTCTAAAACCGCATTTACCTCCGGCATTACGTCTTTGCCGTGGACACAGATTGGGGAGTTTTTTCTATTTCTCAAGGCGATGTGCAAGACGGCCCTGTTTTCCGTTTCATTTATTCCGGCTCCACTGAACATCTTGTCGATTGCATCCTTCAGGCCGACCTCATGGGCCAACCCGATTAATAGCCTCAGGGTTTTCTCCGATATTCGATTTTTCGAATAATCGACAAGAATGTCATTGAACCTTATAGAGAATTTGTTGAATCTTTCCGGATCATCAGCGAAGAGATCTTTCATATGAATACTCTTCATCATCTCGTAATGATTCGTAAGCTTCTTCCAACTATTTGTCTCCATAGGATTAATTTTTTTCAACACAAAAACTCCACTGAATAGGGATCTCTACTTTCCACATGGATGTCAAATCACGCACCCTCAATTCTACTCTTCACACCATCAAACTTGGTTGCAATAAGATTTTCAAATTCTTTCCCGAAGAACCAGCGGTTGTTCTGCAAATACCACTTTATGCTTTCCCAATAGTCCTTCAATTCCTGAATGTCCTGAATTGTTTCAAGAATGCCATCGATTTCGGAGAGTTTATCCCGCTTTAAGGTGTCCTTTCTCAATTCGTAAAGGTCTTTCAGCCTATTCTTCTGATCATCGGAAAACCCTATATCATAAGACCGCTCAAACAGGTCCTCCACCAAATTATGGAGTTCTGAAAAATCCTTTATTAGATCCATCTGCTTTTTTGTCTGGTTCAATAACATATCAGTAATTTCCACCAGTCTCTTTTCAAATACCTTTTCTATCTCGAGTTCGTAATCATCTGTCTGGAAGGGGTGTTTTCTCAAGGATTGGAGGCTGTAATGAAAATAGTTTTTTAGTTGCTCGACATCACTTATTTTGTCCATGTAAGCTATCTTGTGGGGGATATTGATGCGTTCATGAAAATCGATGGAAAGGACATTCGGAAAGGATTCCTTTCGCAGGACAATACCGGTTTTGGCCTTGAACAGGTTGTTCAGATGCTTCTTATCTTCCCATAGTTTTTTTAGGGAAAGTGTGCTGAGATAGTCATTTACGGCCTCATATCGCTTTTCAATCTTTTCGCTCAAGACCAAAAAATTCAAGCATACCGGTGCACCCTTGGGCTCAAATTTTCTTGAACCTAACAGCCCTGCTAAGAGGAGTGTGAGCTGGTTTTCATAGCTCAGATACCCACTGACCTTCTCATATCCGAAAATGCGCACCTTATCACCTACTAGCCGGTTCAGGATGAAATGCCTTGTCTCTTCTTCGAGATTCTGAAGCGTGTTATAAATGCGAAATGCCTCATAGACCTCCTTTTCATATGTGGCATATCCGATACTGGAGAACTTTCGTTTTTTGTAAATAAATTTCAGGGGGACCTTTAACATAAGTTTTGAAAGGTCAAGGAATTCGAGATATCTTATTCCCCTTAGTCTGAAGAGCCTTTCCATGGCAAAGATCATTTTGCCCGATCGAATGCACTTAGACGCCTCAGCTGCTTCCCATCTTTGCGATTCTAAATAATCCGCCGGTGTCACCCCTTCCGGGAGCCCGTTCAGTTTATAGTTTTCAAGGGCATAAAACAGATTGCCCCTCTGGGTAAAGATTTCATGAAGTTGTGTTTTAAAATCGGTTTCGTGGCCAAGGGTTTTATGACACATGTCTCTTATCCTAAACAACCTTCCTGCCAGATCTTCGAGAATCAAATCCTCCCTGATTGCAGATATCATGATAAAGGAAAAAACAAAAAAGGCGTCAAGGAGATCCCTGTCCGGGGAATCGAGAATGTCTTGTAACGCATAAAAGGAGAGCTCACCCCGTATGATATGGTGGAGAAGACCATGGTGTCTGACCAAAAAAATCAGGTAAGCCTTTCCTTTTTTATCGAGATAATATCTTTCCGCAATTTTTTCCTTTTCTATAAAGAATGAACCCGTATGAGCAAGGTCTGCCGGGTTGATTTTGTTTTTATATTTTTCTCTCAGACCGGGGACCCTCCCGATATCCTGTAATATGAATGATTTTATGAGGGCATCAAACAGGGGTTTATTCCGGCCCAGACCGTCAACAATATTTTCCAGCTCTTCTATCTGTGATTCGCTAAAGCCTACAATGCCTGTGGCCATGGGGCCAAATTCCCTCTGGGCCAGACTGTGCAAAAACCGGGTGTCCTGGAAGCCCTCTTTGTCATGTCTTATAAGGGCCTGAATCTTTTTAGCAGCAGTAGCAATGTAATGGGTGACAGGTGATGTCAGATACAGGTGCCATGAGGAATCCAGGTCTTCAAGGGCCGTAAATTCAGGAAGAATGAAGTTCAACAGGGAGGGTGTGTTGTTGCGAAGTAGTTCAAGATCGGTGTAAACATCCTTGGGATGAAAAATTACATTAAGAAAGTTGGATCGCAGTTGTTCCCTGAGATCTTTAACCCTTTCAAACCATTGGTTCTGTTTTGCGGGCAATTTTAGGGCAAAACCCTTCTTATCAAGGAGTCTGGACTGGCTCTGGTAAAAATTTTCCAGATTGGAGAAAAGGACCTCCAGGTTCTTCAGGTCTTCCACCTCGATTTCCCGTATGAGATGTCCTGCCAATTTTTTGATCAGGGATTCTAATTTTTCAATATTCCTGGCCATGTCCATGTAAGTGATTTCGAGGGCCTGGGTTTTCGGGTCAATTCTCAAATGAAAGCCGGTTCCTATGATGAACGAAGAGTGAGCCTGGTAGAGCTGATCGCTGAATTGCCTGAGAATAGCAAGATCGAGGTAATAAAGATTGATGGCTCTCACCTCATTTTCCACTTTCTTTACCCAATTGCCTATTCCCCGGGGTTCCGTGTCGGCAAGTATCGGATTAAAATTGATAATCTCGCCTCTCGCCAGATTTACCGCGATCCACAAAAGAACGAATACATTTTCGCTGTCCATTCTTTCAAACAAGTGGCCGGTTCCGTGGAACTCTATGTCGAGGAACTTCCTGTAGAATACAGGCAATTGCAACGGATCGAACTTCAGGAACCTTTCCTCGAATTGTTCTATGGTATTAACGAGTTTTATTACATTTTCTATCCTTAATAATTTTGTATCATCATAGTCGGCCAAGGATTCCTTTTCCATCTCTCCCTTTTGCCTGAGTTCGGACCAGTTATCTAAGAATTCAAGGTGATTGATCATTTTGAGGAGTTTCCGGACAATTTTATGGTGTATGCCTCCCATGGAAGTTATTTTTTCGTCCATAAGCCTGTCCCAATCCAGTTCTCGATTGGTGACAACCCTTTCTGTAGATTCATAGAGGGCGAAAAGCTCGGTAAGTTGCCCTTCCGTCAATTCTGCCTCCCTAAAGGCTTCTATTTCGGCCATGGTCATAAGCCTGCAGTAACGCAGGAGGTTGAGCGCCTGAGGCTGGTCGTAGGATCGTGCCAGGTCCGAAACCGGCTTCAATGCCTTTTCAGTCGTTTTTCCGGATATAATTCGCCCTAAGGGCGTATGTCCGAGGACGATATAGAAGATTTCCTTTAACTCATTATGGCTGAATCCAAAAAAAGGAAAGATCTCAAGGTTTTCAAGGACCTTAGTTTTGGATCCTTCGATATTATCGGGGTTAAGATAACCCCCGATTTTTTCAAGCAGTCTGATTTTTTTTGTCAACTTGATAACGTCGTTTAGTGCACTAAATCTTCTCCTCTTGTTTTCAAGAGGTTGTGTCAGGCGGTCGAGATAGATTTGGGGCAGATTTTTGTAGCTTCCTTTTTTTAGCTTGTACAACACTCTAAGTGTCCGTATTACATAGTCAAATGAATTTTTGTACTCTGCCAAAAGGTCCGGGGGGCAACCAATCAGTTTCGATTCCATTACATCCCGCTTGATCTCAGCCATAGTGGTCTTTAATGGTTTCTTTTGCCCGAGATAAATGAGCATGTGATTTGGCGCGTAATCGGTGAAAGAGAAACGTTTTTTCCAGTCCTCTTTTACGGATTGCGGAATAAGGGGCTTTAAGAAGATATTGTCAAAAAATACGGAGAGAAGCCTGGACCAGGTTTTTCCCTGGTCACCTGAAAAAGACGAATCCGTGAGCTGAAAATTGATATAGGGCAGGTTGTTCAACTGGTCAAGGGTTGTCTTTTCTAAGGATTTCCCGCCAAGAAGTTTGTCAATGACTTCCTGTTCTACATAAAGACCGCTCAAATACTTCTGGAAGTCAAAGATGTTGACTTGGAGGGACTTATTTCTTGTCTTGTATTTCTTTCTGGTTTTGAAAATATGGCTGAAAAGAATAAAATTCCTTTCTTCATTAGTTGTTTTAAAGGTAAACCTCAAAGTTCGATTGGTTTTTTGGGTATAGTGATTGGCTATGATAAAGATTTCACCATCCGGCTTAAGAAGGTTGTAGATTTTCCAGAGGATATAGATTGCATATTGTTCCAGACGCTTTCTGGAAAGTACCTCTTGAGAGAATGGGCTCGATTTTTCCATGAAGATGATTTCATAAAGGTCCCTTGTGAGAATGACCAGATCCAGGGTCTGGTGTAAAGACCGCAGGCTCTCAAGGGAGTCCAGGACCACAAAATTGTGTTCTTTAAAACGGAAGGAGAGTTCTCGAGTGATTAAGTCATCCTGGTGGGTTACCAGTCCGATGGAATGGTATTCCTTGAAATACTTTTTGCGGTGGAACCCGACGATTTTGGAAATCTCGTCGACCCTCGACTTGACGTGGGTGAGGGTATTGGACAGGAGGTAAACCGGGATCAGGTAATAGGGCTTTCCGAGGTTCGAAAACCTGGTTAAAAGCCCGATGTTACTATATATTTCATTGATATCTTTGTAGTGTTTCGCTATATCATCCGGGTTATCGAAGGTAATGGACTGGAACAGCTTGAGGTCCTTCGGCTTTAGCCTGTCGTAGATTTCGAAAAAACCGAATCCATAGGCATTTCCGCCGAATCTGCTATGAAGCTGTGAAGGGTGTTTTCGGGCAGCGAAGGTTCCTAAGGGGATATCTGCCGGATCAATCCCGAGGGCCTTGAACTCCTCCGGTTTGATAGATCGAAAGGAATCTTTTTGCCAGGAGATTTCCGTGGGATAGAAATCAGTGGGATCCATGCAACCAACTTAAAGCCAGCGTTTGCGGCGCTTGTAGGATTTCACATCCTTGTATGATTTGAGCGCCCCGGAGGCCGCAGTGCCTAAATAGAACTCCTTTACATCCGGGTTTTCACGCAGATCTTTTGCATCGCTCTCCATGACAATTTTGCCGTTCTCCATTACATACCCATAGTGGGCGATCTGGAGGGCCATATTGGCATTCTGCTCCACAAGCATAAGTGTGGTTCCTAACTCCTTGTTTACACGCCTGATAATTTGAAATATCTCTTTGACTAAGATAGGCGCAAGACCCAGGGACGGTTCATCTAAGAGCAGGAGCTTGGGCTGGGCCATAAGTCCTCTGCCCATTACTAACATCTGGAGTTCGCCACCACTGCAATAGCCTGCGAGGTTCTTTTTTCGTGCTAACAGGGCAGGGAAGTAGTGGTAAACCAGTTCCAGATCTTTCTTGTAAGGCTTGCCCCAGCGGGTGGCCGTTCCGACCCTCAGGTTCTCTTCAACAGTCAGATACTTGAATTCCTGTCTTCCTTCGAGTACCTGGATAATCCCTTTTCGGGTAATTTCTTCCGGAGAGGAATTCTGGACCGGCGCTCCGTCATACTCAATGGAACCGTCCGTAACCTTCCCGTTTTCGGGCTTGAGCAGGCCGGAAATGGCCTTTAGTGTAGTAGTCTTGCCTGCACCGTTGCTGCCCAATAGGGAAACAATCTGTCCTTTCTTAACGCTAAGGGATACACCTTTGAGGACCTGTATGACGTCGGAGTAAACTACACTGATGTTGTTTATAAGTAATCTAATGTTGTTTTCCATACGGGTGAACTCCGAATCAGGAATTTAGGTGCGACATATCTTAATATGAAAACGGCCAAAGTCTGAAATTTGAACGGACAATACGCCAGACCTCTGCTATGCCCTTTGGTTCGAATAGGATAAACAGGATGATGACCAGGCCAAATACGAACTCGCGCAGCGGGGCGATGGTAATGGCAACACCGGTGGATGCTCCGACGTTCATGAAATACTGCGTGATACTACTCAATATTTCATTTAACGAAACAATAAAGATTGCACCGAAGACTGAACCCGGAATGCTTCCCAGACCCCCGATGATTATCATGGCTATAAATTCAATGGATAGCCAAAGATTAAAGGGTTCGGGCGTGATACTGATCATGTAAAAGGCGTAAAGGGCACCTGCAAACCCTGCATAAAAGGAGCTTATGGCAAAGGAAAGCAGCTTATATCCGAAGATGGGAATCCCCATGCCCTCGGCGGCCCGGTCATTATCGCGGATGGCAATGAAAGCCCGTCCGAACCTGGTGCGAATTAAATTGACGGCCATCCATGTCATAATCGCAAGACAGCCGAATATTACGAAATAAAAGGCCCGATCATTACCCAGATCGATGCCGAAGAGGGTCGTACCGATAACACTGATCCCTTCTGCACCTCCGGTAATGCCCTCCCACTGGACAAACACGAATTCAAGGATAAATTGGCCTGCCAGGGTGGCAATGCAGAGATAGAGGTGCTTGAGACGGGCGGAAGGAATGCCGAAAATCATTCCAACAGCTGCAGTAACAAGACCTGCAGCAGGCACGGCTAAGACAAAAGGCAAACCTGTTTTGGTTGCCAGGACAGCGCCTGCATAGGCACCTACACCGAAAAAGGCCCCATGCCCAAGTGATATCTGACCCGTATATCCGATGAGGAGATTAAGGCCTATGGCGGAAATGGCATAGATACCAATGGTATTCAGCACGTAAACAATATACGCACTACTGATAAACGGGATTACACCGAAAAGGAGCAGAAGACCTATGAGCATCCACAGCCTGCCAAAGTCGGTTTCGAAGATTGTGATCTCTTCCTGATATGTTTCCCTGAAATTACCGCAGGGATGAAATTGAAGCTTGCGCATGTTCGTTGCAGCCTTTCATTTATTTTTCCATTGAAAACCTGGTCCTCTGGGCCAATTCAAAGATAGATGTTTCTGCCTTGAATTTTTGTGTCTAAACCTACAAATTCACAAATTCCAAGCACCAGATGACAAACAAATCACAAATTCCAATATTCAATTACCAAAACCTTCCAGGACAAGACATTGTTTGGGTTTTCGAATTTTGGTCATTGGAATTTGTCCTTCGACTTCGCTCAGGATGGTGAGCCTGTCGAACCATTTGATATTTGGGATTTGGTATTTGGAATTTCAATAAGTCAATGAAACTCCACCAAAGCAAATCCTCTATGGGGATAACCCAAGCCAATGAAACTCCACCAAAGCAAATCCTCTATGGGGATAACCCAAGCCTGGTCCTCTTGGTCAGGCTTTTTACTCAAATCGCAAAGCGATTTTATACACGCTCTATCTCCACCAGCCCGAAAAGCCCGTAGGGTTTTACCATCAGGATAAAGACAAGCACAATATACGGAATGACTTCCCGCAAAGAGGTAGAGATATATCCACCGGTAAAGGTCTCGAGCAAACCGATAATGATTCCGCCTATGATGGCCCCGCCAATACTGTCCAGCCCGCCTAAAATGACCACAGGGAAGACCTTAAGGCCGATGGAACTCAATTCATGAACATTAACACCGTTGATGATCCCTAAAACAATACCGCTCATGGCACAAACCAAAGCGGCAATGGCCCATGAAAGCGCAAATACCCTTCTCACGTGGACACCAAGAGAAAGGGCCGCGGGCTGGTTGTCGGCTACGGATCTCATGTAAATACCCTGGGATGAGTATTTAAAGAAGAAACCAAACAGGATAAGAAACATGATCCCGATGATAAAGGATGCAACGTAGACCGAGGGAATTCCAATAGAACCCCATGTAATGGAAAGCCCTTCAGGTAAAAACTGCCGGTAGTTGTGAATATCACCCCCGAAGATGAACAGCAACAGTCCCTTGAACATGATAGCCAAACCCACGGTCAGCATAATAACTTCAATCAGTGCTTCTCCGATCAAGCGGCGCAGAAAGAAACGCTCAATGATAAATCCGAGAGAGAAACTTCCTATCAAAGTGAAGGCGAAAGCGAGAATAATAGGCAGATTGGCCCAGGAAGACAAAACAAGAAACAGAAAGGCGCCTATGGCTAAAAGCTCCCCATGGGCGAAGTTCAGGACACTGCTCGATTTGAAGATCATAACAAAGCCCAGTGCGGAAAGGGCATAGAGAAATCCGAGAGATATCCCGTTTACTAAAAGTTGAAGGAAAAAATCCATGGCCGGTTCAGTCTCCTTAATTGGTGAAGCTTTGCCTCAAATATATCTTTAAACCTCTAATATCTTAACCGTGGTCTCAATAGTGCCCACATGTCCATCGCGATACCGCACATCGCCAGTTACGGCCAATTCGGTTTTATCGGAATACATGGCATCGATCAGATTTTTGTATTGCTCGAAAACAAACATCCTCCTCACCTTGCCCGTTCTTGTCAGTTCTTCGTCATCCGCATCCAACAATTTGTATAAAAGAATGATCTTGACTAATTGCATGGGTTTGGGCAACTGGGTGTTTACCTCGGAAACTTCTCCACGAATCATTTTCTCAACAGCGGGCTGCTGGGAAAGGTCGGTATAGGTAGTGTAAGGAATCTTTCGTTCCTCGGCCCAGTTCCCGACATTCCCGAAGTCTATGTTGATAAAGGCGGTGAGATAT
The DNA here is from genome assembly GCA_019310785.1 of Deltaproteobacteria bacterium. Classification (GTDB taxonomy): domain Bacteria; phylum Desulfobacterota; class DSM-4660; order Desulfatiglandales; family Desulfatiglandaceae; genus JAIOSR01. The sequence goes on along the minus strand of JAFDDR010000014.1, from coordinate 1,121 downwards.
TCCTGTCCCTCGCCCCAGATAACGGCCTCTTTTATGTATGGGCTGAATTTAAGTCTGGTTTCGATAAAGTCGGGTGAAAATGCCTCGCCCTCTGTTGTGCGCATGATATCCTGTTTTCGACCGATAATGAGAAGGTGCCCGTCGTCATCGTAATAGCCTGCATCTCCGGTACAAAACCATCCGTCTTTCAGGGCTTCTGCCGTGGCCTCGGGATTTTCGTAATAGCCCACAAAGTTGGATTTGCTCGAAACCAGGACCTCCTGATCCTCGGTGATCTTGATTTCGGTGCGGGGCAGGGGTGTGCCCACTGTCTCCGGTTTGACCTCATCGTCGGGCTGGACCTGAAAGATGCCGCCCGTCTCTGTCAGCCCGTAGCACTGTTTCAGATTCAGACCATTTGCCCTGAAGAAGCGGATCACGTCAGGACTGATAGGGTGCCCTCCCGTGTAGGCGGCGCGTGCTCCAAGGCAACCAACACGATCCAGAAGGGGCTTTGAGATAATACGTATAGCGAGGCGTTTCAAGAGCCTCAGTCTGAATGGCACCGGCTTTTTCTCGGATTCCAGATCTGTCACTGCTCCGCCTATTTTCTGGGCCATGTTATAAAAAGAACGTTTTATCATGCCTGAATCATTGATCTTGACCCGTATCTTGGATGCGAGATCTTCCCAGAACCTGGAGGAGGTGAGTATAACAGTGGGGCCGATGTCCCTGAAATCCTCTACCGCGGTTTCAAATGCCTCTGGAAAATTCATGGACATGCCGCCTGACAATGTAACTCCCATGCCCCACATCTGGTCCACGATCCAGGCAGGCGGGGTAATTGAGATCCAGTTGTCTCCAATACCTATGGGGGCTGTCTCAAGCCACTTCCTGGCCATTTCATTGAAGTTTTCATGGGAGATCATTACCATCTTGGGCTCTCCCGTGGTGCCGGATGTCATGAGCATGAGGGCCACATCATCCGGTTTTCCCTCCCATAGCTCTTTAATAAAAAGCTCGGGCTGCTCCCTGTCTAATTCCTCGCCTAATTCAAGGACCTGGGCAAAGCTGATCAACCAGGGATCATCCCTATAGGACCTCATGCCGGTGGGATCGACATAGATCAGTCTCCGGATGTG
>JAFDDR010000326.1 GCA_019310785.1 Deltaproteobacteria bacterium | reverse complement strand
TGCTGGAGATAATGATCGCAATCTTCATATTTGCGAGCGTTCTTTCAACAATCTTTATCTCTTATACGGGAACTTTCAATATTATAGACAAGACAGAATCACGGTCAAACATTTACAGGATGGCTCGTATTGCACTTGAAAGAATGCAGGAAGATCTGGAATCCGCTTATTTCTCAACTCATTCTACCCCCTTTGTGGGAAAGGACAGAGAGATTGACGGGAGAGATGCTGATGCCCTTAATTTTGTGTCCAGGGCACATGTTGTCTTCGATGAAGAGGAAGAAAACCCGGGGATAGCCTGGGTAAGCTACTATGTTCAAGAAAGTGACAATGGCGATGGCTTGATTCTTTACCGTTCAGATACTCCGGAATTTGCGGAAGCGCCCGAGGAGGGAACTGGTGGGTTGATCCTTTGTGACGGGCTATCTTCCGTGGATTTCATATATTATGATGCTGATGGTAAACCCTATGATACGTGGGATTCTACAGGGGATGGGTTAAAAGACAAGTTTCCGGTTATGGTGGAGATCGAGCTTTCGTTTATTGACACTTCGGATACCGAAAGACCTGTTAAATTTGGATTAAATGTTTCGTTTCCGATGGGCAAAGCCGGTTAGTTTGCTTAACGCACAATTAGGGATCTGTCAGCGATCATGTGTCAGCCTTCAGCTTAAGAATTTGAAAGAAGGATTTATATCTCACACAGAGGCACAGAGCACACAGAGAAGGGAGATACAGGAAATAAGGAAGAATGCACGCTCAAAATTAACGTGGGGTACATCGAATGAATGAAAGAAGCCAGCTTATTTCATTCATTTCCTGAACCCCACTAATCTCAACGCTTTAGCGTTGTGATCCCAGCGTTGCTGGGATTTTGAACGTACATTCACACCTCTGGTTTCCTCCGTGTCTCTGTGGTGAATAACTTCGTTTCGACCCCGCATTCTACAGTATCCTGATAGAGGCGGATAAATCTTCGCTTTGCTTCGACAGATTGGGCGTGAGAAACGTTTTAATCAAGGGTTAGAACTTTAGCGACATTGAAAGTGTTTTCTAAAAATGAAAGAGGCTTTGCCCTGATCCTCACAATCCTGATCATTAGCCTCATTGTTGCATTGACCCTTCAGTTCAATACGACCATGAGGTCCGATCTGCAATCGGCTGCGACTCTCAAAGATGGCGTCAGCCTGACATCTGTTGCCAGGTCAGGATTTGCTTTTGCCTCGGCCGTTCTCTTGGAAGACGCCTCAGAGACGGCTTTTGATTCACTCAATGAAGCATGGGCAGATCCGGAACTCCTTTCTTCCAGCTTCTCGAGCCTGTTTGATGATGTCAGTTTGGATCTGCGAATTGTTGATCATTTGGGAAGGATTAATATCAATCGGCTGATTGACGAGAACGGAGAGTTTGATGCGGAACAGAAAAATCTTATGACGAGATTATTGAGTTTAGAACAGTTTTCGCTTGATTCGGAAGAGGTGAGTAATATCATAGATGCTATCAAAGACTGGATTGATACTGACGATGAGGTAACCCGCTTCGGTGCGGAAAACGCCTATTATGGGGCTTTGGAACAACCTTATTCCTGTAAAAACGGGGACCTTGACTTCCCGGAGGAACTGCTTTTTGTCCGGGGAATAACCAGTGAACTGTTTTACGGCACAAGAGAAAAATCCGGCATTTCACGGTATCTAACTACTTATGGTCAAGGTAAAATCAACATTAACACTGCCGATCCGATAGTTCTGGGATGTCTTTCGGATCAGATTGATCAGGAGATGGTAGATAACATGGTCGAATATCGCACCGATGAGAAAAATGACCTGGAAGATGTGAAATGGTACAATAAAATTCCCGGGATGAGCGATATCACCATTGATCCAGGACTTGTAACGACCTCAAGCACGAATTTTGAGATAAAGTCAGAGGGGGTCAAGGAGGCCATGCGTAAACGTATCACGGCCATGATTGAAAGGAAAGATGGGACATTTCATGTCCTGTCGTGGAAAACTGTCCTGTCGTGGAAAACAGAGTAAAGCCCAAACCCCAAAGCTTGTTGCGGGGCAGTTTATTTTCCATTGAAAACCTGTCCTCCCCCGCGTAACGGGATCTTCGATGGGCCAGGGCAGAGCTAGATGGCTCTGCCTTGGATTTTTGTGTCTAAAAATACAAATTCAAAACCTTCCAGGACAAGACATTGTTTGGATTTTCGAATTTTGGTCATTGGAATTTGTTTGATATTTGGGATTTGATATTTGGAATTTCAATAAGGCAATAAAACTCCAACAAAGCAAATCCCCTCTGGGGATAACCAAAGCTTGGTCCTTTGGACCAGGATTTTTACTCATAAATCCAGGTTAGCACAGACAATGTTAAAAAAAACCTTAGGCCTTGATATAAGCAATGATGCGATCACCGCTGTCCAAATCAAGGGTGATCTGAAAGGGTATCAGGTCACAGGATGCGACCGGGTTGAGATTGAAGGAGATGGCGGTTTTGATGATGCCTTAAAGGTGATTCTTGACCGGATGGATCTTGATAATTTCACCTGTCTCACTGCAATTGCCGGAGAACATGTCTCGTATCGAAATCTTCAAGTGCCCTTTAAGGACAAGAAAAAGATCGGGCAGGTCCTTCCATTTGAAATCGAGACCATGGTGCCTTTTCCCGTAGAGAGTATGGTAATTGATTTTGCCGTCTGGGAACGATCGGATCACAGTGAGATTTTAGCTGCTTATGTTAAAAAGACATTTATTTCCCAACACTTAGCACGGCTTAAGAGCCATGGAATCGATCCCGAAATTTTAGATATAAGATGTGTGCCTGTCGTGTCCCGGCTTTTAAGACAGGAAGGAATACCGGACAACGGGCTTTTCATAGAGATAAATGATAAAAAGGCCACTATGGTGCTTTATCTTAAGAGGCGGGTTGCCTTGATTCGTACGTTCGACCTTAAAGGTGTCTCTGTTTCCCGATCTATTCTTGGCCTTGAAAATGATGAGAATTCCGGTGCCCGAACATTCGGGGAATTTGAGCCGTGTCTTTTGTCGCTTTGTTCAATGGTTGAAAATACGATCCATGCCTTTGGATCACAGAAGAAAAGACTCGTTCGTCCTGAAAAATTTTTTTTTACCGGGGCCGGGGCCCTTTAATCAGGAGAGCAGTTCTTCTCATTACGGTCCTTCTCTCTTTTTTGGCTGCTGATTTTGGTGTGGATTACTACTTCCTGAAAAAAAGAAATAGAGCATTGGATCAAAAGATCAATGACGTGTTCAGCCAGACGTTTCCGCAAGTGAAAAGGATTGTAGACCCGCTGCAGCAGCTAAAGGTCAAACTGAATGAGGTGAAAAAATCTGCCGTATCACCCCCTGGAATCCCTGGAATAAGTGGGACAGGTACGGTGCTTGACCTGTTAAAGGATGTTTCCAAACGTGTCCCCGGATCATTGGATGTGCATGTAACCCGTATGGTAATTGATCCGGACACGGTTAGGATCAGTGGGAAGACGGATACGTTTAATACGGTTGATAGTATCAAAAACGGGCTGGGGTCGTCCACGTTCTTTAGCGCCGCTACCATCAGTTCCGCCAATCTCGACCGGACAGGAAATCAAGTTAAATTTGAGATAAAATTGCAGCGGGCACAGTGATGGAAAAACCTTTTGCTATTCACCGCCCACTCGTGTACTCGTTCGAGACACGGATTACACAGAGAAAAAAGGAATGTATCTCACGCAGAGGCGCAAAGAACGCAGAGAACTGATATACAGGAAGAAGGAACGAATGGACACTCAAAATTGAAGTGGGGATGATGAAATGAATAAAAAAAGCCGGGTTGTTTTATTCATTGCCTTGACCCCACTAATTCCAGTACAAAGAACTGGAATCCCAGCGCTGCTGGGATTTTGAGCGTTCATTCATACCTCTGGTTTCCTCCGTGTCTCCGTGGTGAATAAATATGGTTTCTGACCCCACTAATCCCAACGCTTTAGCGTTGTGATACCCGCCCTGCTGGGATTTTGGACGTACATTAATGCCGCCGCATTTCTCATTGACCTCTGAGCCTCTGTGGTGAAAAAGAAAACATAATGAAACTGGCCAAACGAGAAAAATATATTGTATCAACGGCCTTATGTGCTATTGCAATTTTTTGTATGCTTCAGTTTTTTATTATTCCCATTTTTGAAAAAAAAGCACGCCTTGAGAATGGGGAAGGGGCGAAGGAGAAAATATTAAAAGAGATCTCGGCGTTAAGCGTCGAGTATCAGGCATATAAAAGGAGCTTTATGGGAATAAAGAATACCCTTGAAAAACGCAAAAAGGGCTTCACCCTTTTCTCTTTTCTCGACAGATCGGCAGGTGAGACCGAAGTGAAGGGTCACATTAAATATATGAAGCCTTCCGACCTGCAAAGTACAGGGCCCTACAAGGAAACAATGGTTGAAATAAAACTGGAAGGAATCACTTTGAAACAATTAGTGGGGTATCTGTACCGTGTTGAATTATCAGGAGATATTATTGTCATCAAAAGGATTTCCATTAAAGAAAACAAGAGGCAATCCGGGCATCTGGATGCAGTTTTACAAGTTGTGACTTTTCTGTAGACATGAGGGTTGTATGGCCATTGATGCAATGAAGCAAAAGGCACGGGAGAACAAAAAAGTAGCAAACTAAATTTCATTGTTGGCGGAACCTTCACCTCGCCCAGGTTCAGGTTAATTTAA